>URXY01000012.1 GCA_900552015.1 uncultured Eubacteriales bacterium
TATTCTGACCCGCCAAGCCGCGTCCGAACGGACACGACCCGGTGGTTCTTCTGCTTTTTTGTGTAATTATACTGATAAAAACGTATAGATTCCACAACCAAATCAGCCATTATATCCCAACCATCCATCCATTTACTCCACCGTGCTAAATTTGGTTGGCATCAATCAACTCGTTTGGTTGTGTTCATTTCCACAAAACCGCATTAACATAAGTGACATAAAAAGTTGAATTGGCGATAAGCCAATATGTCAAAGTGTATAATTCGCTGAAACATCCGTGATAAAGGAGGATGATCCAAGATGTTCCATTCGACAGCTTATGTGAACGGTACTGTTTATACGATGGAGAGCGAGGGTGACAAGTGCTCGGCCTTCGTTGTACAGGACGGTAAATTTGTTTACTGCGGCAGCGATGGGGAAGCCAAAAAGCTTGCCGACGAAGTGGTCGATCTGCATGGCGCGGCTGTGCTGCCCGGCATGATCGACACGCACCAGCACCTGCTGGCCTACGCAAGCGGCCTCACCAAGCTGAACCTGAAAGCAGCCAAGTCGCTCGAGCAGCTCAAGCAGATGCTCCACGACTACGCCAAAGACGTGCCCGCGGGCGAATGGATCCTCGGCGTCGGGTTCGACAACGAGAAGTTCGAGGGCAGCAAGGCGATGCCCACCCGCTGGGATCTGGACGAGGCCTGTGCCGATCATCCGGTGCTTCTCTCCCGTTACTGCCTGCACTTCTTCTCCGCAAACTCCATGGCGCTGAAGCTCGGCGGCATCGACCGCAACTACAAGCCCCCTGTCGAGGGCAACGTCAAGTACGACGAGAACGGCGAGCCGAACGGCGTCATCTGCGACGGCGCAGGCACCCACGTGCTCTCCATCGTGCCGGACAAGCTCGCTTCCTTTGAAGCAAAGAAGGATATCATCGTCAAGGCCCTCGGCCAGCTCAACTCCTACGGTCTGACGGGCGTGCATCCCATTCAGGGCAAGCACTGCGACTTGATGGAGTACACCGACATCTATCAGGCGCTCAAAGACGAAGGCCGCCTGACGGCGCGCATCTACATCAACTACGATGTGCTGCCCGGTTGCAATATCCGCACGGGACTCGGCGACGAGATGCTGAAGTTCGGCTTCTACAAGTCCTACATGGACGGCAACCTCAGCGGCCGCACCGCTTTCATGCTCGAGCCCTACAGTGACGATCCGAGCACCTGCGGCGTGTGCAACTACGAGAGTCAGGAGGCCATCACCGAGCGCCTGCGCGAAGGCTATCAGCAGGGAATGCAGATCGGCGTGCACGCCATCGGCGACCGTGCGGCGGATATGCTCATCACCGCGATCGAGACCATCTACCATGAGGACCCGCATCCCGATCCGCGCTTCCGTCTCATCCACATGACCACGCTCAACGCTTCGCTCGTCGAGCGCATGAGCAAGCTCCCCGTCATCGTTGACGTGCAGCCCGTGTTCATCCCCATCAACGTCCGCAGCGCGGACAGCCGCATGGGCGATACCGAGCGCGGCGCCTACACCTTTGCCTACAAGAAGATGATGGACGCGGGGCTGATGCTCACCGGCGGCTCGGACAGCCCGTGCGACTCGTTCAACCCGCTCGACGGCGTTTACGCGCTGGTGAACCGCAAGGATTACACCGGCTATCCCGAAGGCGGCTGGCACCCGCAGGAGTGCATCGGCGTTTATGACGCGCTGCGAATGTACACCTACAACGCCGCCTACTCCTCTTACGAGGAAAACATCAAGGGCACCATCAAGGAAGGCAAGCTCGCCGACTTCGTCGTTCTCGACGCCGACGTGTTCAAGGTCGACCCGATGAAGATCAAGGACATCAAGGTCGAAAAGACTTACCTCGGCGGCAAGCTCGTTTACTCCCGCAACTAATTTCATTTGCTATATGCGGCAGCATATTCCAATAAAGAAACAGAACTAAAAATGAAGAATGGAGAAAATATCATGAAGAAATTTGTAGCCCTGCTTCTTGCGCTCGTCATGGCTCTGTCTCTCGTCGCCTGCGGCGATAAGACCGACGACAGCAGCAACAACGACAACAGCACCAACACCGATACCCCGCAGGTCGACTCCAGCGAGTACGCCCTCAAGACCCAGATCACCTCTACCGACAAGATCACCATCCGCATCGCGGAGGACGCTTCCTATATCCACCCCTCCCACATCGCGCTGGTGAACTGCTTCAAAGAGCCCCTTGAGGCTGCTTCCAACGGCAACATCACCGTTGAGATCTACCCCAACGGTATGCTCGGCTCCCTGACCGAGAACGTCAACTCGATGCAGATGGGCGACCTTGAGATGGCCTACCTGAACGACTCGATCCTCTCCGGCTTCATCCCCGAGTTTTCCATCATCGGCCTGCCCTACCTCTTCACCTCCGTTGACGCCGTCCACAACGCGATGAACGGTGAGTTCGGCGAAGAGATGAGCTCCCGCCTGCAGGATCAGCTCGGCATCGTCAACCTCGGCTGGTGCGACGTTGGTTTCCGTAACATCACCAACTCCAAGAAGCCCATCACCTGCGCTGACGACCTCAAGGGTCTGAAGATCCGCACCATGACCAACGACCTGCATGTCGCTTACTTCCAGTATCTCGGCGCTCTGCCCACCCCGATGGCCTTCAACGAGCTCTACACCGCTATGCAGCAGGGCACGGCCGACGGTCAGGAGAACCCCACCGCTATGATCTGGAACAACAACATCTATGAAGTTCAGAAGTACATGACCGTTTCCGAGCACATCTGGACCTCCACCGCTCTGTGCATTGCCGAGAACTTCCTCGAGAGCCTGCCCCAGGATTATCAGGACGCCATCCGTGAGGCCGGTGCCAACACCACCGCCCTGCAGGCCGAAATGATCACCGAGCAGAACCAGAGCCTGCTCCAGAACATCGAGGATGCCGGCGTTGAGGTCACCACCCTCTCCGACGAGGCCAAGGCCGAGTTCCAGCAGAAGGCCAAGGAATCCGTTTGGGTCACCGCTGCCGACCTCTACGGTCAGGACCTGATCGACCTCGCTGATTCCTTCAACAAGTAAGCATCTTTTATCGATCCCAACTTTTGAATCGATCGTTTCTTAGCAACTGCCGCATAAGTCTACTGAAACGGTTGCCGCGGGGAAGGCTGCGGAATGACCCAGCCTTCCCCGCCCATCATTCCAGCCCTATCAAAACCATTACCGCTATCTAAAAACACGCCGCTATCAAAGGATGTGAACAAAAAACATGAAATTTCTGAAAATGCTGAACAACCACTTTGAGGAATATCTTCTGGTGCTCCTGATGGTCGCCGAAGTTATCATTGTTTTTGCGCAGGTCATTACGCGCTTTATCCTCAAATCGCCCCTCGCATGGAGCGAGGAGATCGCTCGCTATATGTTCATCTGGCTCGTCTGGATCGGCGCAGCCTATGCGACCAAGGAAAATAAGAACATCAAGATCGATATTCTCTCCAGCAAGTTCACCGGCGCGATGAAGGTCTTCGCCGACATCTTCGTTGCCGTCCTGTTCATCGGCCTGATGATGTTCATGCTCTACACCTCCGGCAAAGTCACTTACACCGTTTATGCCAGTAAATCCATCGCCACCGGCAGCCACATGCCGATGTGGATCGCATGGTTCTCCCTCCCGCTCAGCATGGCCCTGATGACCTTCCGCTTCATCCAGAACAGCGTTCGTAGCATCAAGGACAGCAAGAAGAAAGGAGAATAACGAAAAATGATCTTAAAAGCAGTATTGATCTTCGCGCTCCTCTTCCTCTTCATGATGATGGGCGCACCGATGGCCATCGCGCTCGGCGCTTCTACGGTCATCACGCTGGTCACCACCACCAGCCTCGGTCGCGACCGCGTGCTTCAGCGGCCTTGACTCGTTCCCGCTGCTGGCTGTCCCGTTCTTCATTCTGGCAGGTAACCTGATGAAATTCGGCGGCCTATCCAATAAGATCCTCGAGTTTGCCGACGCGCTCGTCGGCCACATCAAGGGCTCGCTCGGTATGGTCGCGGTCGTCGCCTCCATGTTCTTCGCCGCCCTGTCCGGTTCCTCCCCCGCGACCGTCAGCGCCATCGGCTCCCTGACCATCCCCAAGATGGAAGAGGAAGGCTATGACCGCGCTTACGCCACTGCTCTGAACGCTGCCGCCGGCACCATCGGCGTCATCATTCCCCCCAGCATCCCGTTCGTTATCTACGGCGTTGTTGCTAACTGCTCCATCGCTGATATGTTCAAGGCCGGTATTCTCCCCGGCATCCTGATCGGCGTCGTGCTGATGATCGTCAACTACATCGCCGTCACCAAGAACGGCTACGGCATGAAGAACCATGCTGCCAAGCACTTCTCCCTCCGCAAGCTGTGGAAGACCCTCAAAGAGACCTGGCTCGCCCTGATGGTCCCCGTCATCATCCTCGGCGGTATCTATGCCGGTATCTTCACCCCGACCGAATCTGCTGTTGTCGGTATCGTCTACACCCTGATCGTCGGCGTCTTCGTTTACAAGGAGCTGACCCCCGCCACCATCTACGATGCGCTGCGTGAGTCCGTTCTGGTCAACGGCCAGACGATGTTCCTCGTCGGCTTCTCCATGGGCTTCGCCCGCTTCCTGACGATGTCTCAGATCCCCGCTTCCATCGCCGCGAAGATCGGCGCCATCGACAGCAAGGTCGTCGTTTTCCTGATGATCAACCTGTTCCTGCTCATCGTCGGCTGCTTCATCGACAACATCTCCTCCATGCTCATCCTCACGCCGATCTTCCTGCCCATCGTGCAGAGCTACGGCATGACCCCCGTCCAGTTCGGTATCGTGATGACCGTCAACCTCTGCATCGGCTTCATCACCCCGCCCTACGGCGCGAACCTCTTCATTGCAAGCGCGATCTCCGATGTTCCTATCATGAACATCGCCAAGAAGATCATGCCGATGATCGGCGCGATGCTCATCGTGCTGATGGCTCTGACCTTCATCCCCGCGCTCAGCACCTTCGCTCTGTAAGCTTTTACCCGATCCTTTTCATAGAGAGAAAAGCCTTCCGGCTTATGCCGGAGGGCTTTTCTCTTTGCTCTCGCGTAAGGAGACAGGACATCAGCGCCCAAAGGGCGCTGCGGCGGCTCTCCGTGCGCTGTACGGGGACGGAGGTCAAAGGGGGTGTGTTCTCTTTCGCAAAAGAGAACACACCCCCTTTGACTGGCAGCCGCGTCCCGCGCTGCACCATCACCCCGTGCAGCGCGCGAGAGCCGCCGCACGGAGCACCGCTATGCAAACACCCTTTGTAAGGACGCCAAAAGGCCACCGGCAAAGTCGCCGGTGGCCTTCATTTTCACATTTGACAACAACAAAATTTGAAAAGCTCCTGCTCACTTACACGCGAACAATGCCGAATACCCGTACCCGCACAGCACACTGTAGTAGCCATGGAGCGACTCGTTGACGGCGGCGTCGCCGCAGTCGATGTGCAGCGTGTGGTCGTGGATGGAGAGCAGCTTTGCCTCCGGGGAGATGATCTGGATGTTTTTCTTCCCCACAGCCTTCAGGATGCGGGCGCTGAACTGGTGGTTGCCGCGGCCGAACACGAAGCCCTGTCCGCCGATGGGCGAGACGATGATCTTCATATTGCCGTCCTTGGCATACTCCCAGAGCTGCTGCTCAGTCACGTCCTTGGCGACAAGCTTCTTGTCCTTCACAACGTCCACGCCCAGCAGCTCGTAATCGATGCCGAGACGCTTGGAAATACACTTGGCGGAGGACCCGGAGCCGATAGCGTAGTAAACGCCCGGCTCCATGTGCTCTTCGAGATACGCCGCGATGACGTTCATCTGGTCGGCCTCGGTCGAAAAGCCGCTCTGCTTCATCGACTGCAAGCGCTCCGGCTGGTCTGGCACGCGCATCACACCGTAGAGCTTGGCGGAGACGTGACCCGTGCGGTACGCATCCTCGTCGAGGTCGACGACCTCGCGCTGCGCGCTCGTCATCACCGTGCCCTGCGCAATCGTCGCAGCGATCATGCCCGCGGATTCGGGATCGAGCGCGAACACAGCGGACTGGATCTTCACGCCCGCCGGGATGCCGAGCACCGGTACGCTCTCACCGATGGCCTCGCAGATGTTGCGGGCCGTACCGTCGCCGCCCGCAAAGAGCAGAAGGTCGACGGAGGCTGCGGCGATATTCTTCGCCGCAGCCATCGTGTCGAGAGGAGACGTCTCATGTTGAGACTGCGTATGGACCACTGTGTAGGGGAGCTCCAGTTTCTGGCATAGGCTCTCGCCCATGTCGCCGGAGACGGTGTAGATCATGATCTGCTCGCGGTGGGGCATCAGCAGACGAAGCGCGCGCTCAGCCTTGCTGTTCGCTTCAGGCACAGCGCCCTTTTCGCGCGCCATGGCCAGCACAGCCTGTCCGTCGGTACCCTTGAGGGCGACCTTGCCGCCCATGCCCGCGATGGGGTTGATGATGAGGCCAAGCTTGATCTTAGGCGAGGCCATTCTGCTTCTTGTAGGCGCGCCAGGTCACGCACAGCTCGCGCCAATCCTTGATGTGGTCGTTCTCCAGCTTGGAGATAGGACCGGCATACGGCGCGTTGAGCACGACCTCGGGCGTGGTGTACGCCTCGTTGCTGATCTGCACGAGCGCGTCGACGTACTCGTCGATATCCGCCTTGGAGTAGGACTCGGTCGGCTCCGGCGTGAACGGCTCGGGCACGATGAGCGGGTGATGGCTCGCGAAGAAGCGCTGGAAGCCGAAGTCGAGCAGATGACGGTTGACGTCCTCGGCACTCACGCCGGTATCCTTGTAGAGCTTTTCAAAGCTGTAGCGCACCTGCTCGAGGCGGTGAGGCGCCTCCTCGGCCCAGGACATCGAAACGCCCTTGACCTCGGTGAGCATACGCTTCATCATGTAGTTGTTGTTCAGGATGGCGGTCTCGGCAACGGTCTTCAGGCCGTCCTTGCCGAGGCTCATGATCCACGCGTAGGCACGCAGGACCGCAGCGAGGGAGCCGTGGAACTGACGGACCTTGCCGATGGAATACTCGCCGTCGTAATCGGTGTAGTACTTCTTGCCGTCGAAGCGGACACGGGGACGGGGCAGATACTTTTCAAGCTCTGCGCTCACGCACTGCGCCGCGCAGCCGGGGCCCATGCAGCCGTGGGGAGAGGAGAAGGCCTTGTGCAGGTTGAAGTGGCACAGGTCAGCGCCGAGCTCCTTGGCGCGCACGATGCCGAACAGGCCGTTGTAGTCCGCCATATCGCAGACGCACAGGCCGCCCGCCTCATGCACGACGTCGACGAACTCGCGGATGATGGGGTTGAACACGCCCGTATCCTCGGGGTTGGTGATGAAGATACCGGCGGTCTTCTCGCTCACGGCAGCCTTCAGCGCCTCGATGCTGGGGTAACCGTTGGCCTCGGGATAGAGGCTGATGACCTCAAAGCCCTTGGTAGCAGGGGCGGCGGAGTCGATGGGGTGGGAGAGGATCGTGGTGATGATCTGGGTACGCTGATTCTCCTCGCCGCGGTCACGGAAATACTTCTTCAGGACGGCTGCGTTGGCATAAATGCCCTGGCCGCCGCCGCCGGGCTGGAAGGAGACAGCGTCGAGACCGGAGATCTCCTTCATGATCTGCTCGAAATCATAGATGAGCTTCAGCACGCCCTGGCTGGTCTCATCGTCCTGATAGGGGTGCATCTCGGTGAACTTGTGGGAGCGGACGAACTGCTCGTTGATCTTGGGGCTGTACTTCATCGTGCAGGTGCCCAGGCCGATATCGACGTTCAGGTCCTGACCGATGGTCTCCTGGGACAGGCGCAGGAAGTGACGCAGCACCTGGGGCTGTGCAAGCTCCGGCAGGTCGGGCTTCTGCTTGCGCTTGAGGGATGCGGGCATGAGCTCGGAGACGTCGCCGGTGACCTTGGAGGCCTCCTCGGACACGTCGGGCACCAGCACGCCGCGGCTGCCGGGCACACTCTGCTCATAGATGATGGATTCGTCCCACTGTGCTTCGTGGAAATTTCTCTTCTTCAGTTCAGACATGGTTTCTTCCCCCTCCCTTACAGGATCTCAGCGAGCGCATCGGCCAGCTTGTCGATATCGCTCAGCGCGGTCTTTTCGGTGACGCAGACCAGCATGGACTGGCCGAGCTGCGGCATCTCGCGGCTGAGATCATAGCCGCCGAAGATGTGCTTGGCAAGCAGCGCCTTATTGATCTCGGCAACGGTCTTGCCCGTGCCGTCGAAGTTCAGCACGAACTCCATGAAGCTGTGGCTGCCGGCATACGGCATCGTCACGCCCTTGAGACCGGCGAGCTTCTTCTGCGCGTAGTTGCTCTTGTAGAGGATGTTTTCGCCCAGCTCACGCATACCCTCGGGGCCCATCAGGGCAAGGTACACGGCGGCGGTAACGGTCCACAGGCCCACGCAGGTGCCGAGGTACTCAACGCCCTTATCGCGGACATAGTAGCTCGTGCGCTCGGGCAGGGCGCGGGAATAACCGAACTGACCCTTGGAGTTCTTGAAGATGTTATGCAGGTGATGCGGATAGTTCATCACGTACTTTTCTTCCTGACGGGTGGCGAGATAGCCGCCGAGGCCCGCGCCGAAGCTCATATGGATGCCGAGGGGCTGGATCTCGCCGCAGGAGATATCCGCGCCGTAATCTGCGGGCGGCTCGGTGATACCGAGGGAGGAAGGATCGGCGTAAACGACATATTCCGCGCCGGCGGCGTGCGCCAGCTCACCGATCTCCTTGCCCTGCTCTTCAAAGAAGCCGAGGAAGCAGGGGTTCTGGATGAAGACGGCGGCGACGTCGGAATCGAGCTTGGCCTTGAGGTCCTCGAGGTCCAGCTGGCCGTTCTCCTTGGCCTTGACGCCGATGAGCTGCATGCCCTCGCAGTAGCACTTCATCTGGGAGAGCAGGTTAGGGTTCATGTTCTCGGGCACGAGCGCCTTGCTGCGGCCGTTGATACGGCGGGACATCATCAGCGCCGTGGAAGCGGCCTGGCCGCCGTCGTAGGTCGGGAAGCTGACGACATCGAGGTCGAGCAGCTCGCCCATCATGCTGGAGAACTCGAAGAATGCCTGGCACTTGCCGTGGTCGGCGTAGGTATCGCCGCTGTAGGCGGTCAGGAACTCGCTGCGGCCGTTGATCTCGTCGCAGATGGCGGGAACATAGTGGTCATAGCAGCCTGCGCCGAGGAAGCTGATGTTCTCTTCGCAGGTGGAGTCCTCAGCGAGGATGGAATTCATGTGCTTGCTCAGCTCCTGCTCAGTGGTGAAGGGAGCGGGAATGTCAAGCGGCTTTTTCATACGGACTTCGTCGGGAATGAAGGCGTAGATCTCCTCCACGCTCTTGGCCCCGATGAAATCCAGCATCTCTTTGCGGACAGCATCATTGCTGTTCGGAATGTAAGGATACTGCATATCTGTTGCCTCCTGTTGTAGTATTGTTGGTTGCTCAGAAAACTCTTCTCAGAGGAAGAAGATCGCGATGATCGGCAGCGTGAGCGCCGAGAGAAGCGTCGAAACGAAGATGCCGCGGCTGATGAAGCTGCTGTCGCGCTTCATTTGCAGTGCGAGCATCAGGATCATCGACCCTGCCGGCACAGCCGCGCTGATAACGGTGAGGCCGCTGTAGTACTCCCCGATGGGAAGCGCCCTGCACAGCGCGAACACGATGGCCGGCATCAAAAGGAGCTTTGCCGCCGAGTAAACGTACACCCACGGGTCGCGGAATGACTCGCGGAACGAGTACGAGGCGAGTGACGAGCCGAGGATGATCATTGAAAGCGGCACCGTCATGCTGCCGGCCATGTACATGATATCCTTCACGACTGCGGGCGCATCGTAGCGCAGCAGGTAAAGGATGATGGACAAAAGCGTCATGATAAAGCCCGGCGTCAGCAGGTCACGGAGGGAAAAGCCTCTTCTCTCCCCCGGAGGGGAGAGAAGCTTCACTGCATAGGTGTTATACAGGAAGTAGTAGGCAAAGTTCAAAAGCGTGATCTCGTAGAACGCCGCGTTGCCGTAAAACGACTGCGCGAGCGGCGCGCCGACAAAGCCGGTGTTGCCGAAGACCATCAGGCATTCAAATTCTCTTCGCTTCTCCTCCGGGACCCGCAGGACCCGTGCGGCGATCTTTGCGACCGCGATCATCACGAAGTAGAAGACGAATCCGCCGCCGAGGACAATGAGCGCCGTGCTGCGCTCCCCCGGCTGTCCCGCCATTGAGTAGAACAGCATGAGCGGATAGGTCACCGAAACGACCATTTGTGAGAGACTGCGGTTCGAGTGCTCGTCCAGTATGTGTACCTTTGCCAGCACAAAGCCGAGCAGAAGCATCACATAGAGCTTCAGCAGCGTTTGAAACAGCAGCTCAATGTCCATGCTTAGGCGTGGAGGATATCGAAGGTCTCGGGCAGAGTGCTGCCGCCGTCGATCACCTGCTCGGTGCCGGTGATGTACTTGGAATCGTCGGAAGCGAGGAACGCAACCAGATCGCCGATCTCATCGATGTTGCACAGACGCTTGAGGGGGATGAACGCGGCCATGTCGCGCATCGCGCTCTCGGGATCTTCCGGACGGCTGTCGCGGCAGACCTGCTCGACCTTCGGAGTGCGGACCCAGCCGGGAAGGACGGCGTTGACGGTGATGCCGTGGGGGCCGCCTTCATAGGCGAGCGCCTTGGTGAAGCCGAGGACAGCACCCTTGGTCAGCGCGTAGGTGCTCTGGCCTTCGTCAACGACCTTCACGCCGGTGACGGAAGAGGTGTTGATGATGCGGCCGTAGTTCGCCTTGAGCATATAGGGCCACACAGCTCTTGCCACGTTCCACACGCCGAGGATGTTGACGCCGATGATGAAGTCACGGGTCTTCGTGTCCATGTCCTCGAACTTGACGCGGCGGTTGACACCGGCGTTATTGTGCAGGATGTCGATCTTGCCGTAGGTCTTGACCACGTCGTCGACCATCTGCTGGACCTGCTCGAGGTTGCTGACGTCGCACTTGCGGTAGTCGGTCTTCAGGCCGGCCTTCTTCAGCTCTTCGGCGGAGGCCGCAACAGCGTCCGTCAGGTCAACGAGGACAACGGTGGCACCATGCTGGGCCAGAACTTTTGCGCAGCCAAAGCCGATGCCCTGGGCAGCGCCGGTGACGATCGCGACTTTTCCATCAAGATTTCCCATATTTTTGTTCTCCTTTATGCATTGATAGAATGAATTCAGGATGTTCTTCCCTTTATGCCGACATTATAGTGGGCCGATCGGAATTTGTAACCAACCAAGCACAAAAAATCCAAACAACCAAAATCCATTTTTGGCGAAATGGTTGTATTTTTGTTGAGATCGCGGAAAAATATACGATGAGATAGCTGCGCTAGGGAAGAAAAACGGTCCGCACCCCTGCTTTTCAGGGGTGCGGACCTGCCGTTCGCTGTATATTCTTTTATTCTCCATCCGCGCGGACGCCGGTAAAATAGCTGTTGCCGAGGCCGTCGCTGTACACGCCGCGCAGACCCTCGCGCAGAAGTGAGGCCGTACCGTCGAAGTACACGGGCGAGAGCGCCGTCTCGCCGAGCAGCATGGTCTCAGCGTCGTGCAGGAACGCCGTGCGCGCCACCAGATTCTCCGACGTCTTGGCAACGCCCATCAGCACATCGTAAGTGCCGTTTTCATAGCCGATCAGGTTCTGCTCGTTCTCGCTGCACCAGCGGTCGAGAAAGCTCATCGCGTCGTCGTAGAGTGCGGTGACCTTCTGCAGCGCGAGCTCGTAATTGCCCTCTCTCATGCGCATGTCGTATTCCGCCTGCGTCACGCCGCGCAGTATCACGTTCACACTGAGCGTGGAGGACCACATCTGCTGCAGCGCCGCGGCGACAGCGTCATTTTCCGTGTTGCTGACGTACAAAAGCTCGACCGGCGGGAACATCGCCGTGCTGTAATAGCCCGCAAAGGTCAGTTCCTGCTGCGCCTCGCTCTGGCGCTCGGCAAGCGTCTCTTCGTCGACGGCGCACAGCTCGCCGCCGGTGGTGCGGTAATCGTCCTCCGTCTCGCCGGAGTCAGGGATGCCGTAGGGCACAAGTCCTGTCGCCGGACGGTTCTCCGCGCCCGCTGCCGCTGTGGCGGCAGTGCGGTCGATGGCAAGGTCAAAGGCCTTGCGGATGTGCTCGTTGGAGAAGAGGTCTGTCTCGTTGTTGTAAAGCACGCAGGCCGTCGCAAGGATGTCTCTTGCCGACCAGCCATCCTGCTGCGAGAGCTCCTTGATGACCTCGTCTGGCAGGTGGGCGATGTAGTCGATCTCGCCGTTTTCGTAGAACTGCCACGCCTGATGGCTGTCCTGCGCGAAGACGAAGCGCAGCGTATCCGGGCCGACGAGCCTCGCTTCGTAATACTCCTCGTTACGCGCGGCGGTCAGCTCGCTGCTCTTGGTCCATCCACTTACACAGTAAGCGCCATTGCTCACAATGTCCGCCGAGTCGAACTTCGTGCTTTCGGCAAGGTCGCGGCGCAGCGGCATCGTCGCCACCGACGTGCAGATACCCTCGATAAAGTAAGCGCACGGCGCGCTCAGCGTGACGACGAAGGTCGACTCATCCTTGGCCGAGACCTGAAGCTTCGTCTTATCTCCCGTTTCGCGCACCTCGTCGTAGCCCGCCACCACACTCATGAGCGAATGGTTGGGCGAGGCTGTCGCAGGGTCAGCCAGGCGCTGCCAGGCGTAGACAAAGTCATCCGCCGTCATCTTCTGTCCATCCGACCAGCGGGCGGATGAGCGCAGCGTGAAGCGGTAGGTCACAGTGCCGTCGTAGTTGGTCTCCTCCGTGTACTCCTTCGCAACGCCGTTGCCTAGCACGGCTTCGCCGCTGCCGTCGTCGCTCATACGCATCAGATTCTCGTAGAGCGCGTAGAAAATGCTGTCAGCGTCCGTGTCGGTGTTCATCGCGGGGTCGAGCGAATCGATCGCGCCGCAGACGCTGGCGCTGAACACAAAAGGCTCGTCCGCATTCTTCTTTTTGCCGCAGCCCGCCATCAGCGCGAGCAGCATCAGCGCGCTGAGCAGCGCGCATAACGACCGTTTCATCTTGTCCATAGGCACTCCCTGTATCCAAACACGGCGCATATGCCGCATCTTTATTTTGATCGATAAGGGTGATTATATCGAAAAAACGCCGCCTTGTAAAGGCAGGGGGCGCAAAAGTTACAGTTTGTTACCATTTTCATTTCCCCAACAGGGGAAATACCGCCTTTGCACCCTATGGACGCAAAGGGAAAGGCAGTGCCTCCGACGCTGCACGGGTAAAGGGGGCTGTTCTCTTTCGCGAAAGAGAACAGCCCCCCCCCTTAACCGCGTCCCCTGCACGGTGCAGGGGCTAAACCTCCGTTAGTCTTCGACTAACCTCCCATTTTCATCCAGATGCGCCTTTTTGATCTCATTGCCCGTGAGCTTCACGATATTGTCGAGCCGCATCCCGGAGGGATAGTCTGACACCAGCGTGTAGGCGACGCCGCTGTGCTTCGCGCGGCCCGTGCGGCCGATGCGATGCACATAGTATTCGTTTTCGAGCGGCACATCGTAGTTGAAGACGGCGTCGACATCGTCCACGTCGATGCCTCGCGCGGCCACGTCGGTCGCAACAAAGACCGGCAGCTCGCCGCGGCGGAAGCGCGCCATAACGGCCTCGCGCTTTTTCTGCGGGATATCGCCGTGGATGCAGTCCACGTCCAGCCCCTCCATCATCAGGAAGGCTTTGAGCCGCTCGGCCATGCCCTTCGTATTGCAGAATGCGATGACGCGCTCGTGGCCTTCTGCGCGGATGATCTGCGCCATAACGTGCGCCTTGTCATTCTGGCCCACATCGATGCGGTACTGCGCGATATCAGGCTTGTTCTCCTCCTTGGCCTGCACAGTGATCTCCTCGGGGTCGCGCTGATACATCCAGCTGATGTCCATGACCTCGCGCGAGATGGTCGCGGAGAACATACCGAGGTTGCGGCGGCTCTTGAGCTTATCGAGAATACGCGTCACGTCGTGAATAAAGCCCATGTCGAGCATCCGGTCGGCCTCGTCGAGCACGACGGTCTTGACATTGTCGAGCTTGACGGTGCGGCGCTTCATGTGGTCGCTCAGGCGGCCCGGCGTCGCCACGACGATCTGCGGGTGCTTTTTGAGCGCGTCGATCTGCTTGCCGATGGGCGCGCCGCCGTAAAGGCAGACGATGCGAACACCCGGGAGATACACGCAGAGGTCGCGCAGCTCTGCCGTGATCTGCATGGCGAGCTCGCGCGTCGGCGCTAAAATGACGGCCTCGGTCTCCTCGCTGCCCGGCTCGATGTGCTCGATGATGGGGATGCCGAAGGCGAAAGTCTTGCCCGTGCCCGTGGGCGCCTTGGCGATGACGTCCTTCCATTCGCGCATCGGCGGGATGCAGCCCGCCTGCACGGGGGTGCTCTCCTCAATATTCTTCTTTTTCAGTGCGCGCTGCACCTCTTCGGTCAGCCCGAGCGCGTCAAAGCGCACGCCCTGTGTCAATTCCATAGCGTTTTCCTCTGTTTTCTCATATTTTCAGTCATGGACGATTATATCATGGCTGTCAATACTGGAAAAACGCGCGTCACTGCACGGCGCAGCCGCCCCATTCAACGACCGTGAAGCCCACGCGCTCCGGCGCGAAAAGCTCCTGCGCGGGAAGGTCGACAAATTCCTCCGACGGCTGCCACGCCATGAAGACGCGCAAAAGCGTATCGGGCGCGGGGTCGATCGTGAGCTTCGCCGAATCCGTGTAAACGTCCTGCTGGAACGCGATGAGGTTGTAGGCGTTGTCCTGCATCTGCGGCAGCCAGTAGATGATAAACTCATTTGCCTCCGCACGAGTAAGACCCAGCCGCGCGAGCGCGTCCTCGAGAAACGCCGCGGTGTCCTCCCCCGCGACGCAGAAGCCGACGGAAAAATCATAGTCTGCCTCAGACGTGCCCTCCCAGTAGAGATAGCGGTAGATCTGGCCGTCCTTATCCGTCAGCGTGCCATCCGGCGCGGCGCGGACGCTCCAGCCCTCACCGTAGGCGGGATAGGCGCACGTCAGCTCGCCCGCAAGATCAAGCGTCACACGCACATCCGTCTCCTGCTCGGGATATAGATAAATCACAGGCTTTTCGTCACTCACCTCTTCCTTCGGTTCCCGCCCGCAGGCCGAGAGCGAAAAGAGCAGCAAACACGCAAGAGCAAGGGAGAGTAGCTTCTTCATGGCAGAGTCCTCCTTTTGTTGTTATATTGATAATAGACGTAAATCTCCACGAAAAAGTTCCAATTTTCACATCCGCAGACGTGAAATGATCTTGATCGTTATTCCTGACGACAAAAGGTGAATTGCCGCAGCGCGGCAAGAGAAGTCCCCCTGGGGCGTGCGCGTGGCAGAAAGCACGTTGCGCGGATGGGAAACCTGCGAAGTGCCGCCGGCGGCGGAAGAAGCGAGCCGGTTTCTAGGAAGCGGCTCGATTGGCGCGCCCGCAGGGGCGCGCCAATCGTCATGCCGCAACGGGGTGGTGTCGAGGGAAGCGAGGCGCAGAACAAAGCGAATTTTTTACAAAGCTCAAAAGAGGGACAGCTTCGCTGTCCCTCTTTTGAAATCTTTATTTGTGCACTACGTGCCAGATCGTGTCGGCGTATTGCTTAACGGCGCGGTCGGCGGCGAAGATGCCGCTGCGGGCAATGTTGTAAAGCGATTTGCGGTTCCACTCCTCGCGCGCGGAGTAGGCCTCGGCCATGCGCTGCTCGGCGGCGCAGTAGGACGCGAAGTCCTGCAAGAGCATGTATTCATCGTTCATCAGCAGCCGCGAGGCGAGATCGTCGTAGGAAACGCCGTCTGAGAAGCCCGCCTTGAGCTTGTCGATCACCGCGCGCAGGTTCTCGTCGCGCGCGTAGAGCTTCTGCGGGGCGTAGCCCTCGCGCTTGAGGCGCACGACCTCGTCGGCGTGCAGGCCGAAGAGGAACATGTTCTCGTCGCCGAGCCTCTCGTGCATCTCGACGTTCGCGCCGTCGAGCGTGCCGACGGTCAGCGCGCCGTTCATCATGAACTTCATGTTGCCCGTGCCGCTGGCCTCCTTGCCAGCGGTGGATATCTGCTGGCTCACCTCGCTCGCGGGCATCAGATGCTCGGCGAGCGACACGCGGTAGTTCTCAAGGAACACCACCTGCAGCCTGTCGCGGCAGATGGGGTCGGCGTTGATCTCAGCGGCAAGGGAGTTGATGAGGCGGATGATGCGCTTGGCGACCGCATAGCCCGGCGCGGCCTTCGCGCCGAAGAGGAACACGTGCGGCTGCATGGCGCGGTTCGGGTCGTCTTGAAGCTGCTGGTAGAGATAGATAATGTGCATCGCGTTCAAAAGCTGGCGCTTGTACTCGTGCAGGCGCTTGACCTGCACATCGAAGATCGCGTCGGTATTGAGCACGACGCCCTGCGTCTTTTTGACGTAGGCGGCAAAGTCGAGCTTATTGGCGCGCTTGATCTCGCCGAGACGGTCGAGCACGGCGGTGTCGTGCGCGTAGGCTTCAAGCTTTTTGAGCGCCTCGGGGTGCAGCAGGTACTCATCCCCGCCCGCGAGCGCGCGCACGAGCTCGTCGAGCCGCGGATCGATCTGCGCGAGCCAGCGGCGGTGGTCGATGCCGTTCGTCACGTTCTTGAATTTCTCCGGCTCCATGGCGCACTGATACTTAAAGACATCGTTGCGCAGAATGTCGGAGTGCAGGGCGCTCACGCCGTTGACGGCCATGCCGCCGGCGATGCAGAGGTTCGCCATGCGCACCTGACCGTCCCAGATGATGGCCAGCTCGCGCGTTTTGGCGGGGTCGTGGTAGTAATTCTCGATCATTTCCTGATAGCGGCGCGCGATCTCCGTCAAAATCGTCCAGATACGCGGCAGGAGCGACTGCATCAGCTCCTGCGGCCAGCGCTCGAGCGCCTCGGCGAGCACCGTGTGGTTCGTGTAGGCGACGGAATGGGTCGTGATGTACCACGCCGTGTCCCAGTCAAGCCCCGCATCGTCCATCAGGATGCGCATGAGCTCGGGGATGACGAGCGCGGGATGCGTGTCGTTGATCTGGATGACGTTCTTTTCGTGGAAGTTCGTGGCCGTACCGTAGACCTCAATGTGCTTGCGCACGATGGACTGCACCGTGGCCGAAACGAAAAAGTACTGCTGCTTTAAGCGCAGACTCTTGCCCTCGGGATGGTTGTCCTCAGGGTAGAGCACCTTTGCGATGGTCTCGGCCATGGCGTGCTGCTCCTGCGCGCGCAGGTATTCGCCCCGCGAAAAGAGCGACATATCGAGCGGCACGGGGGACTTGGCATCCCAGAGCCGCAGCGTGTTCACATTGTCCGTACCGTAGCCCGCGATCTCCATGTCGCAGGGGATGGCAAGCACCTCCGTCGCGCCCTCCGGCACGACATGCAGCCGCCCGCCGTCCCAGAACTGACGGATGGTGCCGCCGAAGCGGACCGTCTCAGTCTCCTGCGGCTTTGGCATGAGCCACGCGCCGCCGAGCTCCTTCCAGTTGTCCGGCAGCTCGACCTGCTGGCCGTCGACGATGCGCTGGCGGAAAATGCCGAGCTCATAGCAGATGGAATAGCCCGCGGCGGGGATGTCGAGCGTCGTCATCGAGTCGAGATAGCATGCGGCGAGGCGGCCGAGGCCGCCGTTGCCAAGGCCCGCATCGGGCTCGCTCTCAAAAATGTCGGAAGCACGGAAGCCGAGCTCGTCGAGCGCTTCGCTCAAAATCTCGCCGAGGCCTAAATTAAAGGCGTTCTTCATCAGGCTCCTGCCCATGAGAAACTCCATCGAGAGGTAATGCACCTTCCTCTTGTGCTCTTCGCGGCTGCGGCGCGCGCTGTCCACGCCGCGCTCAGCCATCACGTCGCGCAGGACGAGGGCGCTCGCGCGCAGCATCTGCTCCTCGCTCGCCTCCTCCACCGTGCTGCCAAAGCTGACCTTCAGCTTTTCGCACAGCGCTTCTTTCATGTTTTTCACGGAGTCAATGGTCATAAATTCGTTTTTCCTTTTCTGTTACCGGCAAAATGGAGGAATAGATATCGTCGTACGCCTTCGCCGAGCGCGTCCAGCTAAAGTCCGCGGTCATGCCGCGCTTCTGGAGCGCTGCGTAGGCGTCTTTGTTGTTGTGGTAAAGGTCGATGGCCTGACAGACGACATGGCACATATCGCCCGCGTTGTAGTCGGCAAAGGTAAAGCCGTTGCCCGCGCCGTTCCACGCCTCGTAAGCGTGAACGGTGTCCTTGAGCCCGCCGGTCTCGCGCACGATGGGGACCGTGCCGTAGCGCATGGCGATCATCTGCGAAAGCCCGCACGGTTCGCTCTTCGACGGCATGAGGAAGAGGTCCGCGCCCGCATAGATCTGCATGGCAAGCTGCTCGGAATAGCCGAGATGCACAGCCATGCGGCCGCCGTAGCGCTGTCTTGCGTACTCGAAAAAGGTCTCGTACTTCGCATCTCCCTTACCGAGCACAACGAACTGCACATCCTTTTCCATGATGGCGTCGAGCGTCTCGCAGACAAGGTCCAGTCCCTTGTGGGAAACAAGGCGCGTGACCATCGCGATGATGGGCGTGTCGCTCTTTTCCTGCAAGCCGAGCAGCTTTTGCAGCGCCACCTTGTCTTTTTTCTTGCCTGCAAGGTTTCCCGCGCTGTAGGTCGCGGCAAGCGCCTTGTCGTGCGCAGGGTCATAGCGCTTCATGTCAATGCCGTTGAGCACGCCGTAGAGCTTGCCCTCGTTCATGCGCATCACCGTTTCCAGCCCGTGGGCAAAGTAGGCGCATTTGAGCTCTTGGGCGTAGGTCGGGCTCACGGCGGTCACGGCGTCCGCCGTGACGATCGCGCCCTTTAAGAGGTTTACGTCTCCGCCGAATTCGAGCGTGCCGCCGTCGAACCAGCCGCTGTCCAGCCCGAAGAGGTCTTCGACCGTTTCGCGGCCGTAGCGCCCCTGATATTCGATGTTGTGCACCGTAATGACGGTGCGGATGGTCTTATAAAAGTCGTCGCGCACGGCTTCATCCCTGATGTAGACCGGCACGAGCGCGCTCTGCCAGTCGTTGCAGTGGACGACATCCGGCTTCTCCGGCAGCGCCTTGAGCAATTCCGTCACCGCGCGGGAGAAAAACGCGAAGCGCTCACCGTCGTCATAGTAGCCGTAGAGGTCGCTGCGGCGAAAGTACGTCTCGTTGTCGACAAAATACCACGTGACGCCCTCGCGCTCGATAGAGAAAAGGCCGCAGTAGACATTGCGCCACGCAAGGCGCACATTGGTCCAGCGTTCAAAGTGCAGCTTGTCGCCCCATTTATCCTTCACCGTCTCGTAGAGCGGCAGAATAACGCTCACACGGTCGCCGTTCGCTGCAAGCGAGGGCGGCAGGCTGCCCGCAACGTCCGCAAGGCCGCCGGTCTTGCAAAAGGGCACCGCTTCGCTCGTCACATACAGAATGTTCATGCCGTAGCTCTCCTTTCTCCCATCCGGTCAGACGACGCTGTTCTTGCTCACGACGAGCGGATAGCTCTCGTGTCCGACGAGCGTACCGCCGCGGCGGATGCGGACGTTTTTATCCGCTATGACACACTTGAGCGTCACATTCTCTTCCACCGTTGTGTTCTTAAAGAGGACACAGCCCTTCACGCAGCTCCCCTTGCCGACCTTGACGCCCGGGAAGAGGATGCTTCCCTCCACTTCGCCCTCGATCTGGCAGCCGTCGGCAATGAGCGAATCCACGCAGCGCGTCTCCGGTGCGATGTAGGACGCGGCCTCATCGTCCTCCTTGGCGAGGATGGGGCGCGCGGGGCAGAAGAGCTCGGCACGCGTTGTGCTGTCCAGCAGCTCCATGCTGCGCTCGTAGTATTCGCGCACGGAACGAAGCTGCGCGGCATAGCCGTCCCATACGAAGCCGCGCAGGTCGAGCCGCTTCCCGCCCATGGCACAGAGCACGTCGCGGCGGAAGCTGTATTTCTCCTGCGCGGCGCACTCCTCCACGAGCTCCAGAAGAAGGTCGCGGCTCAGAAGGTAAATTTCAAGGCTCCGGTAGCCCGACGCCGTGTGCGGCGCGCAGCGCGTCTCGCTCACCTTGCCCGTACCGTCGAGCGTGAAGTAGGTCGCATTCTCCACGAACGCGCCGTTTGCCGTGCAGACGCAGGTGATATCCGCGCCGCTTTCGATGTGCGCGTCCAGCACCTGCTGGAGCGGCAGGTTGATGATGAGGTCGCTGTCCGACAGGACGACATACTTCTGCCGGATGCCCTGCAGGTACGAGCGCACGCCCGAGAGCGCGTCGAGCTTGCCGCGGAAGGCTTCGCCGCGGTACTTGCGCTCGTCGGCAAAGGGCGGCAGGAGCTTGAGTCCGCCGTTTTTGCGCGCCATGTCCCAGGTCTTGCCGTTGCCGATGTGGTCAATGAGGCTCTGATAGTTGCCGTGCAGCACGACGCCGACATCCGTAATGCCCGCGTTGTGCATATTCGATAGCATGAAATCGATAGCGCGGTAGCGCCCGCCGAACGGCACGGAGCCGGGCATGCGCTCCTCCGTCAATTCGCGAAGGCCGGGTGTTTTTTCATAGGCAAAGATGATGCCGTGCAGTCCGTTCATCGTACCGTCTCCTTTCCGTCCGCGCTGCGCATCCGGTTGGCGGGCAGCACATAGTCATCCGCCACAGCCGCGTCGGGGCCGAGCACGGTGATGCCCCACTGTTCGGGCGGCACCGCCTCCGGCGGCTGGCCGATGCGGGCATTCTCGCCCACAACGGCATTCTCGCCGATGATGGCGTAGGCGACCTGCGCGCCGTGCCTGACGACCGCGCCGGGCATCAGGAGCGAATACTGGACGCTCGCGCCCTCTTCCACGGTGCAGCGCTCGGAGAGAACGGAGTTCTCCGCCTCGCCCTCGACCGTGCAGCCGCGCGCGACGACACTGTGCTCCACGTGCGCATTTTTCCCCAAATATGCCGGCGGCGCGGAGACGGAGCGGCCATAAATGGGCCAGTCCTTTTCGAGTAAGTCGAGCCCGCTGCCGGTCGCGAGCATATCCATGTTCGCATCCCAGAGCGAGTCGAGCGTACCGACGTCCTTCCAGTAGCCCGAGAAGCGGTAGGCGGACATTTTTTCGCCGTTTTTCAGCATCTTGGGGATGATGTTTTTGCCAAAGTCGTTGCTGCTCGTCTCGTCGCTCTCATCCTCGATGAGATAGCTTCTGAGCTTTTTCCACGTGAAGACGTAAATGCCCATTGAGGCAAGGTTGCTCTTCGGCCGGGCGGGCTTTTCCTCGAATTCCGTGATGGTATCGTTCTCGTCCACGCTCATGATGCCAAAGCGCGGCGCTTCCTCCCAGGGGACCTCCATCACGGAGATGGTGCAGTCCGCGCCCGTCTTTTTGTGGTGGGCGAGCATTTTGTCGTAATTCATCTTGTAGATGTGGTCGCCCGAGAGGATGAGCACATAATCGGGGTCGTACATATCCACAAAACCAATGTTCTGGAAGATGGCGTTGGCCGTGCCCTTGTACCACGAAGCGCCGTTCGCGCTCTGATATGGCGGCAGGATATGTACGCCGCCATCGGCGCGGTCAAGGTCCCACGGCTGGCCGGAGCCGATGTAGCGGTTGAGTTCCAGCGGGCGGTACTGCGTCAGGACGCCGACGGTGTCGATGCCCGCGTTGGCGCAGTTCGAGAGCGGAAAATCGATGATACGGAACTTGCCGCCGAACGGCACGGCGGGCTTCGCCATATTCTCCGTGAGCACATAGAGCCTGCTGCCCTGCCCGCCGGCAAGCAGCATGGCGATACATTCTTTCTTCACGCTGTTTCTCTCCTCCTTGTTCCTCCTCGTCCGGTCACAGTTCGGACGGCTCGACGGTTTTCTTTTCCTTCTGCCATTCGCCCTCGCCCGCAAAGAACGCTGCGCCGAGTGGCGGGAGCTTCACGCAGACAGACTGCTCCCTCCCGTGCGAGGGGATGGGCCGCACTGCAATGGGGCTTTCGTTCATCCATTCGCCCGTGCCGCCGTATTCGGGGCAGTCGGTCGTGAACACCTCGCGGTATATTTTCTTTGGCGGCACGCCAAAGTGGTACTCCCCCTGCGCGACCGGCGAAAAGTTGACCGCCGCGATGAGCTCGCGGCCCTTCCGGTCACGCCGCAGGAAGACAACGACATTGTTGTGGTTATCGTCGGCGACGAGCCACTCAAAGCCCTCCCATGAAAAGTCAATGTCCCAAAGCGGGCTCTGCGACAGGTAAAAGCGGTTGATGTCCTTGAAAAAGTGGTGGAGCCTCCGGTTTTCTTCATTTTCGAGCAGGTACCAGTCGAGCTGAGAAGCAAAATCCCATTCGTGCCACTGGCCGAGCTCGGCTCCCATGAAGGTGAGCTTCTTGCCCGGATGGGCGAGCATATACGCCGTGAAGGCGCGCACGCCCGCGAGCTGCTGCCGATCGTCGCCCGGCATCTTGCCGCGAAGCGATCCCTTCATGTGCACGACCTCGTCGTGCGAGATGGGCAGGACGAAATTCTCCGAAAAGGCATACATCAGCGAAAAGGTGATGTCCCTGTGGTTGAACTGGCGGAACCACGGGTCGAGCTTCAGGTAGTGGCACATATCGTTCATCCAGCCCATGTTCCACTTGAGCGTGAAGCCGAGGCCGCCGTCCTGCGGCGGGCGCGTGACGAACGGCCACGCGGTCGACTCCTCCGCCACCATCAGCACGTTGGGGTTGATGGAGTAGGCGGTCTTGTTCAGCGCGCGCAGAAAATCGATGGCCTCGAGGTTCTCGCGCCCGCCGTTTCGGTTGCGCGCCCAGTTCCCGTCCTCGCGCCCATAGTCGAGGTAGAGCATGGAGGCGACCGCGTCCACGCGCAGGCCGTCGAGATGAAACTCCCGCAACCAGAACGCGGCGGAGGAAAGGAGGAAGCTGCGCACCTCGCCGCGCCCGTAGTCGAATACGCGCGTCCCCCAGCCCGCGTGCTCGCGCTTGAGGGGGTCTGCGTATTCATAGCAGGGCGTGCCGTCAAAGTCGATGAGCCCGTGCTCGTCCTTGCAGAAGTGGGACGGCACCCAGTCGAGGATAACGCAAATGCCCTTTTGGTGCAGGTGGTCGATGAAATACATCAGATCCTCGGGTGTGCCGTAGCGCGAGGTCGCGGCAAAGTAGCCGGTGCACTGGTAGCCCCAGGAATCGTCGAGCGGATATTCCGTGACGGGCATGAGCTCGACGCAGTTGTAGCCAAGGCCCGCTACGTAGTCCGCCAAATCGTGGGCGAGCGAGCGGTAATCGTAAAAATCGCCGTTCTCGCGCCGCCGCCACGAACCGAGATGAACCTCATAGATGTTGAGCGGCGAGCGGTCAACGGGCGCAGAGGCGCGGCCCGCGCGCCACGCTCCGTCCCCCCAGCGATAGTCCGGCAGGTCATAGAGCTTACTGGCCGTGCCGGGGCGGGTCTCGGCGTGGAAGGCGTAGGGGTCGGCCTTGAGGACCGTTTTTCCCCGCGCGGAGGTCACGGCATACTTGTAGGTGTCAAATTGCTTTAGGCCGGGGATAAATCGCTCCCACAGGCTGTGCTCATTGCGCGCCATCGGATAAGCGCCCGCGTCCCAGCCGCAGAAGTCGCCCACGACGGAAACGCGCGCGGCGTTCGGCGCCCAGAGGCGGAAGAGATAGCCCTCTTCCCTGCCCCGCTGCGCGCGGTGCGCGCCGAGGAAGCGGTAGGCCTCGCTGTCCGTGCCGCCGAAAAAGGCTGTGGCGTCAAATCGTCTGCCGGTTTGTTTCATGCCTCTTGTCCTTTCTCCTCATAGAGCGTATGAGCGCGGCGCAGTGCCTTATTCCTCATCCGGCGCGCGCTGGACCGCTGCGCCGCCGAGGCCGAAATCATCCTCCACGCTCGCCGTGTCGCGGCGGAGCATATTCTCCATCACGCGGATGTCGCTGTCGATATCCATCGCCTCGTTGCGGTACAAATCGTCGAGCTGTTTGTCAAAGCCCTTGATGAGGGCGTCCATCGTCTCTTCGATGCGCTCCTGCGCGCGGGAGAGATTCTCGCCCTCGATGCCCGCCTCTTCAAACTTGGCGTAGCTGTCAAGCAGCTTGAGCGTCGTGGGCAGGTAGTAATTGAGGAAGGTCGCAGCCTGCTGCTGCTTTTCCGGGTGCTGCTCCACCTCGCGGAAGATCTTGCCCGCGACGCTCTCAAGGTGGTCGATCTTCTCAGAAAGCACGGGGTCGGCGATGCGGTCGTTGGCTGAGCGGATGGCGCGCAGCGCGCCTGCGTAGCCCTCGTTCGCCTCCTTGGGCGTGACGTTTTCCTTCTTTGCGGTCGCGTTGGCGTAGTCGGCAAAGGCGTCGGCATTGCGGAAAAAGATGCCGCGGCCGCTATCCAAATATGCACCCGTGCCGAGCAGGCCCTTTTCGACCATGTAGTCAAGGTCGCTCTCGACCTTCTTGCGGCTCTTGCCCGTCACGGTGCAAAGCTCCTCCACGCTGATATAGCCGCGCTCGCCCATCACGGCGAGATAGCGCGCGATGCGTGCACTGCGGCGCTTCATGCGCTGACCGGCAGCAAACATCGCGATACCGCCGGCGAGGAAGCCGCACTCGGACAGCATGTACTCGGCCATGTAGGAGTACCAGCCGTAGCCGATGATCTCGCCGATGTTCGAGATCAGCCCGCTGCCGGCAGCCAAGGCGATAATGCCGCCGATGATCATCAGCGTGCGCGCGGTCTTGTCGGAAGTCTTCGGCGCGCGGTTCATCTGCTTCGCCGTTTTTACCACGGACTTTTCCACCTTGCCGCGCGAAGAGGCATTTGCATTCGGACTTGTGGACGTGCGCGTACCGCTGCGCGGCGAGCTCACCTTCTTCGGTTTATCGGAAAGTTTCGAAATGAGCGCGATGAGACCGATGGGCCACAGGCCGAAGGCAAACAGCGCCGCGATCAAAATCCAGCCGCCGACGTCGACATCGTTCTTTTTCTTCGTTTTTCCGCCGCTCTCGTCAAAGCGGAACGAACCGGTCTCGGGATCGTATTCAAAATCCTTGCTCATTTATCTGTTCTCCTTTTTCTTGCCCGCTCTCGCGGCGCGCTCGCGCTCAAAGTCGACGATCTTCGTCTTTTTACCTGTCTTTTCGTCCAGCACATAGAGCGTGTCGAGCTGGGACTTGAGGTTCGCCTTCACCGCGTCGATATAGTCACGGCGGAGCTGTGCCTGCTCCCCGCGCTCCTCGTCCGTCAGCCCCTCGGCTTTGGCCTTGTGCGCCAGCGCGTTGATGCGCGCGATCTTTTCTTCCATCGTCATATTCTTTCTTCTCCTTACAGGTATCGGCGCAGCAACAGCGCCGTTCTTCCTTTTTTGCTCAGGCCCCCGACCTCGGCGACCTCGAATTTTCCGAGGCCTCGCGCGGAGATCACATCCCCCTGCGCAACGGGTGCGTCGGCCTTGAGCGTTTCGCGGTGGTTGAGCTGTACGCGGCCCGACGAGATGAGCTCCTGTGCCTTGCCGCGGCTCATCGAAAAGCCGCTCGCCGCCACCGCGTCGAGCCGCAGCGTCGAGACTGTGTCGCGGATCTCCTTGACCTTGAGCGCGGGGATATGTAAGTCAGAAAGCTCGATCTCGCTGACCGATAGCTTTACCCGTCCCGCGCTCGTCACGTTTCGCAGCAGATACGGCGCAATGTCGCGCGAAACGATCAGATCGGCCGAGCCCTCCGACACCAGAATGTCGCCAAGCTTTTCCCTCGTGATGCCCTGCGCCATGAGCGAGCCGAGAAAATCGCGGTGCGTCAGCGTATCTTCCTTGCGGTACGTGCAGCGAAGCGCCGTCATGTACTCTTCTTCGTCGGCCTCCTCCTGCCAGTCTGGCAGAAAAAGGAGCATTTTCCGCTCCGCGCGCGCAAATCCGCCGCAGAAGGCGTAGCCGTCGTGGATGGCAGCGGCGTGCAGCAGGTCCTGCGCGCTGCGCTGCTCGGCAGGACTCAGAAAATCCGTCGCCGACGGGATATTGCGCTGCCTGCACTGCTCGCACTTATCCAAAATATGTGCCAGCAGCACACGCTCCTCACTGTTCTGCGCGGCACGGTCCAAAAGCTGTCTTTTATCCATCAGCGCGCTCCGTTCTGCGTGCGCCAGAGTGACGCGTACTCGCCGTTCTGCGATAGAAGCTCGTCGTGGGTCCCCTGCTCGGCGATGCGGCCATCCTCGATGACGAGGATGCGGTCCGCCGAGCGGATGGTCGAGAGTCGGTGCGCGCTGATGAGCGTCGTGCGCCCGCGGGAGAGCTCGTCGAAGGCGTGCTGAATTTTGACCTCCGTCACGCTGTCGAGTGCGCTCGTCGCCTCGTCCAGAATGAGGATGGGCGGGTTTTTGAGGAAGATGCGCGCGATGGACACGCGCTGCTTCTGCCCGCCGGAGAGCATCGTGCCGCGCTCACCGACATAGGTGTCGAAGCCCTGCGGCATAGCCATGATATCATCATATATCTCCGCACACTTCGCCGCTTCGATGATCTCCTCGTCCGTCGCATCGGGGCGTCCGTAGCGGATGTTCTCGCGCACGGTGTCGGCAAAGAGGAAGACATCCTGCTGCACGATGCCGATGGCGCGGTGAAGCGAGGACTGCGTGATTTCCCGCACGTCCTCCCCGTCGATGCGGATCGCACCGTCGCTCACCTCGTAAAAGCGCGGGATGAGCTGGCAGAGCGTCGACTTGCCGCCGCCGGAGGGGCCTACGATGGCCACAGCCTCGCCCGGCGCGATGTGCACGCTCACGTCGTGCAGCACGCCGTCGGTCTCCTCCTCCGTGTCGTAGGTGAAGCTCACGTGGTCGACGTCGATCTCGCCGCGGCAGTTTTTGAGCTCCTTCGCGTCGGCCGCATCCTTGAGCTTGGGCTCCACGCGCATCAGCTCGGTGAAACGCTCGAGGCCTGCAAAGCCGCGCGCGAATATCTCAGAGAAGTTCGCGAGCTTTCGCACAGGGCTGATGAACGTCGTGATGTAGAGTGAGAAGGTGATGAGGTCGATGTAGTTCATCTCGCCGCGCATGATGAGATAGCCGCCCACCGCGATAACGGCGGTGGAGAGGAGCGTCATAAAGAATTCCATCGTCGCGTTGAACACGCCCATCTCATGGTGGAAGGCGCGCTTGGAGACCTTAAAGTTCTCGTTCGCGGTGTTGAATTTATCGATCTCCGCCGCTTCGTTGGCAAAGGCACGCGCCGTGCGGATGCCGGAGAGCGAGGACTCGATGCCGACGTTGATGGCGGCGGTCTTCTGCTTTTCGTTGCGCGAGGCCGCGCTCATCTTGCGGCGGCGGGACATGATGGCAAACAGAAATACCGGCAGGATGCACGCGACGACGAGCGTCAGCCGCCACTCGATCGACGCCATGATGCCGATCGCGCCGAGGATGGTGAGCGTCGAGATGAGCAAGTCCTCCGGGCCGTGATGGGCGAGCTCTGTGATCTCAAAGAGGTCGCTCGTCAGCCTGCTCATGAGCTGGCCCGTGCGGTTGTGGTCAAAAAAGCTGACATCCAGTTCCTGCACATGGGTGAAGAGGTCGCGCCGGATGTCGGCCTCCACCAGAATGCCGAAGGTATGGCCCCAGTAGGCGATAACGTAGTACAAAAGCGCACGCACAAGGAATGCGGTCATCATCACCGCCATTACGAGGAAAAATGTCTGATACTGCTGGTTGGGCAAAAGGTCGTACATCGACTTGCGCGTCACGAGCGGAAAGGCGAGGTCGATGAGCGCAACGATGGTCGCGCAGACAAGGTCCAAAATGAACAGGCCGCGGTGCGGCTTGAAATACGAAAAGAGGATGGAAATCGGTTTTCTGGTCTGGAAATCGCGGGTCGTCATGTCGTTCTTACTCCTGCATATACTGATTCAAGGTAATTGTAGCACAGGCCCGCAGGCCTTGCAAGGAAAGCCGCCCCATTTGCGCAAAAAAAGAGCTGCCGAAAAGCAGCTCTTTTTTGTTCACTTGATGCGCACCGTGATGGTCAGCGCCGCGCCGCCGACCGTGGCGGTAACAGTGGTGGTGCCCGCCTTGATGGGCGAGATGGTGCCGTCCGCCGAAATGGACAGAACGCTCGCATCCGCCACTGCCCAGGTAGCCGCCGCGTCCGTGCCGGAAACGCTCAGCCGGATGGACTCGCTCGCCTTGATGGTGCAGTCAAAGTTGCCGTTGCCGTCCTTGGGAAGCGTCGTGCCGACGTTCGTCTTGATGCTCAGTGCCGAGACATCCACCGTCGGGGTGGACGGGGTCGTCGTGGTGCCGGGGTCAGCGGCAGTCGTGTCGCCGCCGTTCGCGGGATCATTTGCGTTCGGCTCATCGCCCGTGTTGGGATCGCTCGTATCACCGTTGTTCGCGTTCGTATTGCCGTCGTCAGGCGTGTTGACATCGTCCTGCACGCCGGGGGTATTACCGTCGTCGCCGGGGTCCAGCTTGGCGACGATCTTGTCGCCAAAGAGCGACCAGCTCAAAAGCAGCAGCGCGACCACGATGACCGCCGCCATCGCGCCGCGGGCGGAATGCGTCTGCTTTTTATCCGAAACACGGCGGCCGCCACCCTTTCCCGTGCCGCTGTGCTTGCTGATCTTACGGGGATGGTCGCCCTCTTCGCAGAAGGGACATCTGCGATAACTGGGGGAATATTCTTCACCGCAGCGCGGGCACTTGAGAAGATCCATGCCGACGCTCCTTTCTTGTGTCAAAATAGAGTCTCTGCACGCGGACGCATCCTCTGTGCCGCGTTCCTTTACATAATACTTTCTTTTTCGCGCCGCGTCAACCGTAAGGCGCAAAATTTTGCCCCGACGCGCCGCGCGCCCTTGCTTTTCCCGCGCGCCGCCCCTATAATAAAAGAAAATACGACACACGGAGGATGCGCGATGAACACCATTTTCATTGGCATTGCAGGCGGCACGGGCTCGGGCAAAACAACGCTCACCGAGCACTTGAAGCAGCACTTTGGCGACGATATCAGCGTCGTCCATCACGACAGCTACTACAAGTATCAGGACCTTCCCTTTGAAGAGCGCTGCAAGCAGAACTACGACCACCCCGACGCCTTTGAAACGGACCTGATGGTCGAGCAGCTCAAGGAGCTCAAGGCGGGCAAGGCCATCCGCTGCCCCGTCTACTCCTACGCAGACCACCAGCGCACGAATGAGACCGAGCTCATCCGGCCGAGCAAGGTCGTCATCGTCGAGGGCATCCTCATTTTCCAGGACCCGCGGCTGCGCGAGATGCTCGACATCAAAATTTTCGTTGAGACCGACGCGGACGTGCGCATCCTGCGCCGTGCCCTGCGCGACGTGCGCGACCGCGGCCGCACGCTCGAGAGCGTCATCACGCAGTATTTGACGACCGTCAAGCCCATGCACGAGCAGTTTGTGGAACCGAGCCGCAAGTATGCCGACATCATCGTCCTCGAAGGCGGACACAACTTAGTTGCCCTCGATATGATCATGCAGCGCATCGCCAGCCACATCGCCTCCACCGACTAACGCAGGCACTAAAAAGCGTCGCAGACTTTTACCCGCAAGGGGTACGCGGCATCCGTAAGGCGGCAGAGCCGCCAACGGCTGCCCAGGCGTGCGCGTCAGAAAAATTCTTCTCGCTCCGCGCGCGTCGCAGCCGCCCTGCGGGCGGCAAGGCACGAAGCGGAGCGTTTTCCCGAAAAAGTGGCAACGCCGCCGCTTTTTCGACAGTCTCAAAAAAGAGGAGCAGCTAAAAGCTGCTCCTCTTTTTGAATATCTTATGCCCCCGCGAACCGAAACACGACGCCTACGAGCGCAGACAAGCCGATGAAAACGATCGGGTGCCAGCCTTTCGTTTTTTTGACAAAATTCGTCAGAACGATGATCACGGCAGCAAGGATGAGCCCCTGCCAGAAAAAGCCGGTGGACACCAGGAACGTCTCCTTCACCACGACGAGGCCCGCCGCGGTGATAAGTGCGGTGGATGCCGGGCGCAGACCGTAGAACGCGCCGCTGACGTACTTGCTCGTGCGGAAAGCTTCCAGGAACGCCGCGATGATCAGAATAATGATGATGCTCGGCGTGACGAGACCCAGCGTTGCCGTGATGGCACCGGGCACGCCCTTGGTGAGATAGCCCACGTAGGTCGCCATGTTGACGCCGATGGGACCGGGGGTGGATTCAGAGACCGCGATCATGTCCGCAAGCTGCGCGCGGGTGAACCATTCGGTCTTGTCCGCCATGTCGTAGAGAAACGGGAGCGTGGCCATGCCGCCGCCGATGGCGAAGAGACCTGTTTTGAAGAACTCCCAGAAGAGCTGAAGATAGATCATCATGCCTGCTCACCGCCCTTCTTAAGATACACCTGCAAAATGATACCGCTGAGCGCCGCGAATACCACGAAGATGACCGGTGACCAGTCGAGCAGCAGCGAAGCCGCCAGAATGATGATGTAAAGCGCCAGCGTCATCTTGTCGACGACGGACTTCTTCCACAGCTTGACAACGGCGTTGAAGATGAGCACGCACACGCACACGCGGATGCCCGCAAAAGCGTTCTTCACCCACGCGACATCGGCAAACGTCGTGATGGCGCCCGCGAGCAGCGAGATGATGACGATGCTCGGAAACACGATGCCGAGCGTTGCGACGATGCCGCCGATGTTGCCCTTGACCTTGCGACCCGCGAACGTCGCGGTGTTGACCGCGATAACGCCCGGCGTGCACTGGCCGATGGCGAACCAGTCGGCAAGCTCCTCTTCCGTTGCCCATCCCTTGTTCTCAACAACTTCACGCTGCAGGATCGGCAGCATGGCATATCCTCCGCCGAAGGTCATCACACCGACCTTGGCGAAGGTGATAAAAAGCGACAGCAGTAATTTCATGTTCTTTTTCCCTTTTTATTCCACATAACCGTAAAGGCCGCGCACCGACACTTCGCCCGTGCGGACCGTTTCGATCTTGCCGTTTTCGCGGCGCACGATGAGGCCGAACTCCTCGTCCACGTCAAGCGCCGTGACTTTTTCCTTCGTATCCTGCCACAAAAGCTGCACCTCGCGCCCGATGGTCACGCAGCGGCGACGGTACTCGTCCAGGTATCCGCGCGTGTCGCCGGTCTTGAGTGCCGTATAGAGCGCGTCGAGCTCCTCGATCATCGCCGCGGACAGCTCCGCGCGGGAGACGAGCTTGCCCGTTTCGCGCAGGATGGACGTTGCGATTTTCGCAACGTCACCGACGAAGTCCTCCTCGCGCTGGCTGACGTTGAAGCCGATGCCCGCCACGACGTACTGGAGCTCGCCGGTCTCACCCTCGACGCTCAGCTCGGTCAGAATGCCGCAGAGCTTTCTGCCGTTCAGGATGAGATCGTTTGTCCACTTGATCTGCGAGTGCGTCCCCGCCACGCGGTCGACCGCGCGGCTCATCGCAACAGCGATGAGCCCCGTGAGCGGCATGAGCTGCGACGGCGTGAGCTGCGGACGCAGCAGGATCGACAGGTAAACGCCCTTGCCCGCCGCGCTCTGGAAGCTGCGGCCGCGGCGGCCGCGCCCGCTCGTCTGCTCCGCCGCAACGGCAACGGTGCCGTCCGGCGCGCCGTCAAGTGCGATGCGCTTTAAGTAAGCATTCGTCGAGTCGATGGAGTCAAAACAGTCGATGCGTTTGCCAACGGTCTCGACTTCCCCTAAGTAGCTGCGCACGGTCTGCTCGGTCAGCGCATCCGGCAGCGACTTCAAGCAGTAGCCGCGCCCGGGGACAGCGTCGATCTCGTACCCCTGTGCGCGCAGGGCGGAAATGCTCTTCCAGATCGCCGCGCGCGTGATGCCGAGCGACGCACTGATGGACTCTCCGGAAACATATCTTCCCTTTTCGCGCAGCAGCAGCGCCAAAACTGTCTCTTTTCCCATACTGTCCTCCGCCGTTACAAAATGTAACCGAAATGTTACCCTTTTGAAGTTGACAGGCGGCGGCTTATCGCTTACGATTGACATAACATCAAACCGCCGCGTTCCGCCGCTGCCGTCATAGGATTGTAGCACGCTTGCCGCCGTCTGTAAACCAAAATCTCATGTTTTGGCTTACCCGGCGGTTTCTTGACGAATTCCTGATTTTTCCATTGCCGCGCTCCGCCCCGGCGTGTACAATAAGACGCTGACAAATTATGACAGGAGTTTCCCCGTGAGCTTTTCCGACCTTACGTTTCTTTTTTATTTTCTGCCGCTGTTTTTCGCGGTCTATTATATCGTTCCCTTTCGCTTCAAAAACGCGGTGCTCGTACTGGGCAGCGCCGCTTTTTACTTTCTCGGCGCAGGGGCGCGTGACTGCCTGCTGCTCGGCGCATCCATCGTCTTCCACTACGCGCTCGCGCGCGGGATGGAGGGCCGCACGGTCCATGTGCGCAAGGCGCTGCTCGTTTTCGGCCTGTGCATCGACCTCTTCGGCCTTGTGTATTTCAAGTACGCTGCATTTCTCCTGGAAAATCTGGGCAAACTGACGGGGACGGCGTTCTCCTTTGTCGAGCTTGCGCTGCCGCTCGGCGTCAGCTTCTACCTTTTCCAGAGCGCGGGGTACCTCATCGACGTCTATCGCGGCGAGGAGGCGGAGAAAAACCTCATCGACTACGCCGCTTTCACCATCGCGTTCCCCCAGCTCACGATGGGGCCGATCTTACGCTACCGCGAATGGCGCGGCGCACTGAAGGAACGCACGATCACGCGCGAGGACATCTTTCTCGGCTTTGAGTGCTTCACCATCGGTCTTTGCTTCAAGGTTCTGCTGGCCGACCAGCTCGCGCCGCTGTGGGCCTCTCTCGAGCGCATCGGCTACGGCTATCTCTCTGCGCCGCTCGCCTGGCTCGGCGCGGCGAGCTACAGCTTGCAGCTCTACTTCGACTTTTCCGGGTATTCCCTCATGGCGATGGGTCTTGGGCAGATGCTGGGGCTGCGCGTGCCGCGCAACTTTGACCTCCCCTACACCGCCCGCTCGGTGAGCGAGTTCTACCGCCGCTGGCACATCACGCTCGGCACATGGTTTCGCGACTATGTCTACATCCCGCTCGGCGGCAGCCGCCGCGGAAAGGCGCGCACGGCGCTCGCGCTGACGGTCGTGTGGGTCTTCACCGGTCTCTGGCACGGGGCAAGCTGGAACTTTGTCCTCTGGGGCGTGATGCTGCTCGCCTTCATTCTGCTTGAAAAATTCTGCATCGGCGGCTTTCTCAAGGAGCACAAATTTCTCTCGCACCTCTACCTGCTCTTTGTCATCCCGCAGACGTGGGTCGTCTTCCGCATCACAAAGCTCTCCGATGTCGGCGCGTATTTTTCCCGTCTGTTTCCGTTTTTCGGCACGCACAGCGCCGTTTCCGCGCAGGACGCGGTCAAGCTGCTTGCGTCCTATTGGTGGCTGCTGCTTTTGGCCATTTTTTTCTGCCTGCCGCAGCCGCGCCGCTTTTATGAAAAGCACCGCGGCTCACTTCTGCTCGACCTGCCGCTGTTTCTGCTCTTCTGGGTGTGCGTGTACTTCATCGCCACCTCGTCGGGCAACGCCTTCCTCTATTCCAGATTTTAAGGAGATGCTTCATGTCCTCCCGGATCCCATCCCTTCTGCTGCCGCTGTGTCTTGCGGGGGCAGTCGTGCTCAATGTCTATCCCCTGCTCGACCCCACGGGCGTGTACGGCAGCTACCTCTCTGACCTCGACGGCAAAACGCCGCCCATCGCGGCGATGGCCCTCGCAGCTTCCGATGGGGTCTACCCGTGGAGCGAGCCCAAGGCACCCGAGCCGGAGCCCGTCCCCGACCCCGAGCCGCTTCCGGACCCTGAACCGAAACCGGAACCCGAGCCCGAACCGGAGGAGCCCGCCTCCCCCTTCACCACGGTGGACGCGAGCTACTTTGACGATGCGCTCTTCATCGGCGACTCGCACACCGACGGCTTCAAGGACTATGCGGGTCTCAACAACGCCGATTACCTCTGCCACAACGGCCTGACGGTCTGGTCGGCGGTCGAAAAGGCGGAGTTCCCCGGCAAGCAGACGCTTGCGCAGGCGCTCTCCGGCAAGCACTACGGCAAAATTTACCTGATGCTCGGCATCAACGAGCTCGGCACCGGCACGGCGGAGAGCTGGGCCGCACAGTACAAGGTCCTGCTCGACGAAGTGCGCGAGCTCCAGCCTGACGCCATCATCTTCCTGCAGGCCATCTTCCACACGACGCAGGAAAAGTCCGACGCGACGTTCTTCAAGAATTCGACCATCGACGCGCGCAATGCCGAGCTACAGAAGCTCGCCGACAACGAGACGGTCTTCTACATCGACTGCAATCCAGTCTTTGACGACGACACTGGTGCGCTGACACCTGAATACTCCGGCGACGGCGTCCACGTCAAGGCCCCCTACTACACGATGTGGAGGGACTACCTCTTCCAGTTCGGCGTCGTTAGATAGCTCAAAGAAAGCGGCTTCGCCGCTTTCTTTGAGAAAGTTTCGTGCGCTCTGCGCCGTGCGCGGCGTAAAACTCTGCGAGGCTCTTTATTTACACGAAAAAGGAACCGCTCTTCGAGCGGTTCCTTTTTTGCATTGCTTCGTTTTATTCGTGCTTGACCTTATAGCCGCGGTTCAATCTCATTTCGAGCGCGTCGAGCTCTTCGTAGAGCTCAGGCGGCACCTTGCCGATCTTCTCGTAATACTCACGCGCGTCCTCGCACTCCTGGAGCCAGAGCTCGCGGTCGACCGAGAGCAGGCGGCGCATGTCATACATCGACATTTCAAGCCCCTCCATGTCGATATCGTGGGTGTTGGGCTCGTAGCCGAGCGCGGTCTCTGCCGCGCCGATCTCATCGTCGGCGCGCGAGATGATCCACTGTAAAACACGCATATTGTCGCCAAAGCCGGGCCAGGCGAAGTTGCCGTCCTCGTCGGTGCGGAACCAGTTGACGTTGAAGATCTTCGGCGGCTTGGGGATCTTCTTGCCCATGTCGAGCCAGTGCTGCCAGTAGTCGCCCATATGGTAGCCGCAGAACGGCAGCATCGCCATCGGGTCGCGGCGCACAACGCCGACACGGCCCGTCGCCGCGGCGGTGGTCTCCGACGCCATGATCGAGCCGATAAACACGCCGTGCTGCCAGTTGAAGGACTGGTAGACCAGCGGCGCGGTCTTCGCGCGGCGGCCGCCAAAGACAATGGCACTGATGGGCACGCCCTCGGGATTGTCAAACTCGGGGCTCAGGCAGGGGCAGTTGCGCGCGGGCGCGGTGAAGCGGCTGTTGGGGTGCGCGGCCTTTTCGGGGCTCTGCGGCGTCCAGGGACGGCCGCGCCAGTCGATGGCGCGCGCGGGCGGCGTCTTGTTGAGGCCCTCCCACCAGACGGTGTTGTCGCTGAGGTCGAGCGCGACGTTCGTAAAGATCGTGTCCTTGTGCGTGGAGATGAGCGCGTTGGGGTTCGACTTCATGGATGTGCCGGGCGCAACGCCGAAAAAGCCGTTTTCGGGGTTCACGGCCCAGAGTCTGCCGTCCTTGCCGACGCGCAGCCACGCAATATCGTCGCCCACGCACCAGACGCGCCAGCCCCACCGCTGCAGGCCCTCGGGCGGGATGAGCATGGCGAGGTTCGTCTTGCCGCAGGCGGAGGGGAAGGCGGCAGAGATGTACTTGATCTCGCCGCGCGGGTTCTGGATGCCGAGGATGAGCATATGCTCCGCCATCCAGCCCTCCTGCCGGCCAAGGTTCGAAGCGATGCGCAGCGCAAAACACTTCTTGCCCTGCAAGACGTTTCCACCATAGTTCGAGTTCATCGAAATGATCGTGTTGTCCTGCGGGAAGTGGACGATATATTTATTCTCCTTATCGAGGTCACACTGGCAGTGCAGACCCTTGATGAAGCCCGTATCGTCGCCGAGCGCGTCGCACACGGGCTTTCCGATGCGGGTCATGATGTGCATATTGAGCACGACATAGATGGAGTCGGTCAGTTCAAAGCCGTATTTGGCGAACGGCGAGCCGATGATGGACATGGAGTACGGGATGATGTACATGGTGCGGCCCTTATAGGCGCCGTCGGCCAGAGCGTACATTTTTTCATACATTTCCTTGGGCTCTACCCAGTGGTTCGTGGGGCCTGCGTCCTCTTCCCTTTCACAGCAGATGAACGTGCGGTCCTCCACACGCGCCACGTCGTCGGGGTCGGTGCGGTGCAGATAGCATCCCGGGAGCTTGTCCGGGTTGAGCTTGATGAGGATACCCTCCTTGACGGCCTGCTCGCGCAGCGCGTCGAGCTGTTCCTCTTCCCCCGTGATCCAGACAATGTTGTCCGGCTTGGTGATGGCGGTCATTTCGTCGATCCACGACAAAACGGCCTTGTTGTTCGTCAAATTCGTCATTGTTCTTTCCCTCGTAGCATGTGTTCACGGCACAAGGAAGATTTTTTTGCACCGCGTCTTGTGTGGTGTGCTGTGCCGCTTTGGGGCGGCAGGGAGCTAACCGATGCACAGGAAAAATGGCTGCTATTGAGTTTGACTCCTTTCTGCCGAAAATTGTAGCAGAATGTCTTATCAATAGCAACCATATGGTTTATCAATTTTTTGAATAGATACTTCTGTGCTGTCACAGTAATGCGGCGATCACGGCGGACAGCGCGGCGAATTCACTGAGCCCCAGCCGCTCGCCGCGGATGTTGGCCTCTAAACCGCAGGACGTGACCGCCTGCGTGACCTGCTCTTTTGTGAGCTGGCTGCCGAACGCCGTCATCAGGCTGTTGACAAGCGTCTTGCGCCGCAGGGCGAACGCGGCGTACACCACGCGGAAGAAGAACTTCTCGTCCTCGACCTCGACCGGAGGCTCCCTGCGCACGACGGCGCGCAGCACGGCGGACGTGACCTTCGGCTGCGGCTCGAAGCACTCGCGCGGCACAGCGAAAAGGTATTCCGGCTCCGTGTAGTATTGCATGAAGACGGAGAACGCGCCGTAGGCGCTCGTGCCCGGCGCGGCGCAGAGGCGCTCGGCGACCTCCTTCTGCACCAGCACCGTGATGCTCTCGAAGCACTTCGACTCGATGAGCGCGGTGATGGCGGGCGTCGTGATGTTGTAGGGCAGGTTCGCGCACACGATGGGCGTGAGGCCCGCGAACTTTTCTTTCACCAGCGCGGGGATGTCGGTCTTCAGAATATCGGCGGACACGACCTCAAAATTGTCGAAGCGTGCCATCGTCTCGTCCAGGATCGGCAGCAGCGTCTTGTCGAGCTCCACAGAGACGACCTTGCCCGCACGCTCGCAGAGCTCGTGGCTCAGTGCGCCGATGCCGGGACCGATCTCGAGCACGCCGTTTTGTTCGCCCGCGCGTGAGCTCTCGGCGATCTCATAGGGGATGGCGGGGTCGATGAGGAAGTTCTGCCCCATGGACTTTGAAAAATGAAAACCGTGGCGCTTTAAAAGCGTCTCGATGGCGGCTTTGTCGTTGCGTTCCATAGCGTGGTCCCTTTCTGCGCACTGGGCGTAAAAAATTTGTAAAATGATTCTACCATATTTTGCGCAAAAGAGTAGTAAAAATTTTCCCCGTGTGATAAAATGCAGAAATCTCAGAAAAAGAGGGATATTCTCATGGAGCTCACACCGCAGATCTTGATCGTTGTTCTGCCGCTCATCTTTCTCGGCGGCTTTGTCGATTCCGTCGCCGGCGGCGGCGGACTCATCACGCTTCCCGCCTATCTGATGGCCGGTATCCCCGCGCATCTTGCAATGGGGACGAACAAGGTCGTCAACGGCACCGGCACGGCGCTCGCCTCGTTCAAATACTTTCGCGGCGGCAAGGTCCTGCTGCGTCCCGCCATCGTCTCGGGGATCGGCGCGCTGCTCGGCGCGGCCATCGGCACAAAGATTGCTCTGCTCATCAACGAGGACATTCTGAAGATCATGATGCTCGTCGCGCTGCCCTGCGCGGCGATCCTGCTGATGCTCAAAAAGGACTTCGGCAAGGAAAATGACGCACCCGCGCGCGAGTACACGCCGCAGCAGGAGCTGACGCGCGCCGCGCTCATCGGTTTGGGTCTTGGCTGCTATGACGGGCTCATCGGCCCGGGCACGGGCACGTTTATGATCATGGCGTTTACGATGGCACTTTCGATGGACCTCCTCACGGCGTCGGGCTGCGCGAAGATCGCAAACCTCTGCTCCAACGTCGCCTCGGCGGTGCTGTTCATCTTCAGCGGCAAGGTCTGGTGGCTGCTGGCGCTCCCCGCGGCGGCCTGCAATATGCTGGGCGCCTACTGCGGCGCGCGCTACGCCATGAAGGGCGGCAGCAAGCGCGTGCGCGGCATGATCTTCGTCGTGCTGGGGCTCCTCTTCATCAAGATGGGCTATGAGCTGCTGTTCTGACCGTGATATCGAATGAGAAAGGCGGTGCCGTCGGCGCCGCCTTTTGCTATTCCTCCGCGACCCATTCACGGCGGATGGTCCACACCGCGCCCTGAAGCTGCGCAGGCGCAAGGCCCTCGATGGCCTTCGGGTCGAGCAGCTTTTCCCAGCTCGCGAGCAGTCTCTCCCGCTCCTCGGGGTAAAAGCGCGAGGTCATGATCTCGTAGCCTGTCAGGCCGCGTTCCTTGAGCTCACGCTCAAAACGCGCGTTCTCTTCTTCCGTCTCGCCGAGGTATCGGAGCTGCAAAATGCGCGTCCACCAAGCGCGCGGAAAGAGCAGCAGCTCGGCACGCGGCACGTCGAGCGACAGAAACGTCTCCGAGCGCGGCAGGCCCGCCGGGTCGGGCGAGACCCAGTACGGCAGCTCCGCACCTGCGGGCTTCGGCACAAGGGCTTCGCCCTTTTCCGCAAGGTAGCGGTAGGCAACGAGAAAACCGTCCGCGCACTCGCCGTACTTTTTGCGGATGTAACGCTCGCGGCAGAAGCACTGCCCGTTCTTCTCGAGCTCTTCGATGACCGGCGCGGTCTGCGCGGCATACACCCTCACTGTTCCACTGCGATCAGCCATTCTTTTCTCAGCTCCCATGTCGTTCCGTAGCACGAGTCGTTGCCGAGCGAAACGGAAGGGTCAAAGAGCCGTTCCCAGCTCGCCATGATCTCGCGCTTGCATTCGGGGTAAAAGCGGGACATGCAGGCCTGCGCGTCGCTCAGGCCCAGTGCGTTCATCTCCCTGTGGTGGCGCGATGCGTCTGCTTCGTCCCTCGGAAGGTAGGCAAAGTTCAGTATCGCGCCCCATTTGGCGATGTTCACCGGCGCGATGCGTTCGTCCGGTATTTCGAGCTCCAGCAGCACGGTCTCCCCGTTCGCGAGCATCGCCGCACTCTTCTCGTACGAGAGCCAGACAAGGCCCTCGGCATCCTTGGGCCGCTGCGCGCGCAGCGGATGGTGCGCACTCAGCCAGTCGTAGGCCTCCAGCACGAGCGGCGCGTGTTCTCCAAGGTCCAGATAAACGCCGCCGCGCCCCGCGGCATAGCGTCCATGCGCGTTCAGCTCATCGAGCACACTTTTGTGCTGCCTGGTCCATACCCGCATTGATCCCGCCTCCTTTTTCTCCACCTTACCATGTCCGCAGGAAAAAGGCAAGCCGCACAGACAGCAAAAAAGGCACCCATACGGGTGCCTTTTCCTGTTTCGTTCTCAGTCGAGGAAGTAGACCGTCGAGTTCTTCTGGCGGCCGAACTGCTTGCACTCCTGATAGGAGTTCATATAGAGGTCGAGCGCTGTGCCGCGCACACCGGTATCCTCGGCAACGGCGTTGCCATAGGTATAGCCCGACGAGCCGACGACGAACATCTCGGTGCCAAGCGCAATGACGCTCTTATCCACCGCAACGGTGCCGACGTGGACCGTCGTGCCTGTGGCCGTTCTCGTGCCCACGCCGCCGTAGCCCGCGGTATAGGCCGTGCAGGTGACCTTCATGGAGCCCGTGAAGTGGACGGAATCGCCGGACTTCATCAGAAGGTAGCCGCTGCCGTCGCTCTCGGTGACAACGGACTTGATCGTGTCGCCGCTCTGCGCCTTGTCGACGAGCGTGCCGACATAGCTGATCTCAGCGACGGAGGTATCGTTCTTCTCCTCCACCGCCTGACGGGAAACGAACTGGCCGTCGGCGTACACGACCTCGTAAACGACGTTGCGTGTGCCGTCGATGCCCTGCTGCACGACCTGCGTCTCGCCCTTGGGGATGCGGTAGGACGTGCTCGTCAGCACAGCATGCTCGGATGCCTCGGTGACGGTCTCATAGTAGGTGAAGTCGGAACCGACGGTGATCTGGACCGCTTCGTCCGACACGTCGACCAGCACCATCTCGAGCGGGCTGATCGTGATCTGCAGGCGGCGCAGCAGTGCGCTGACGCTCTCGCCCGCACGCGTGGTGGCGTACTCGGTATTGCTGCCGTGCGTCACGGTCACCTTTTCGCCGGCAGGGAGCGTGACTTCCGCGTCATCGCTCTGCGCGCCGGTGACGATGACGCGCTCCTGCGGGATCGCCGTCGTGCCGTCCAGCACGCTGACCGTGTCGCCGTCGGCGATGAGATACAGCGCGTCAGCCCGCAGCTCGGGCGAACTGTTCAGCAGCATCACCGCGGCAAAGAGCACGAAAAACATCGCTCTTCTGCATCGCTGGGCTGTGAACATCTCTTTCAAAAACTTCAGCATTAGATACTCCTTTTTTCGCGGCGTGAGCCGCCGCAGCTTCGCGCACCGGGGAATGCGCTGTGTCCCGGAAAAGATTACAAATTGTAACTTTTCCAAAACTTGCAGGCAGTATACCGCGCAAAAAAAGATTTGTCAAGTTTCCACCGTTCATTCGATAAAAGTTCTTATTTTTCTAATATTTTTTATATTTTTCTCATTTTCATTATCGAAAAGTTGTAAA
>URXY01000013.1 GCA_900552015.1 uncultured Eubacteriales bacterium
GGAAGTAGAAATCTACTACCGCTTCATCGGCAAAATCGACTGACCTTTCTTTTTTACCCAACAATATCTTTAATTAAGGGAGACGGGCAAGAGCTATCCCGATATCCACAGCCTGCTCCTGCTCAGTGCCCTCTTCGATGTTTCGCTCGACCAACTCATCAAAGGAGATTTGGAAACCATGAAACAGGAAGTCAACGCCGCCGACGTCAAGGCCATGAACCGCGATGCCGTCATCTACACCGGTCTGCTCGCCGCCACGATCATCCTGCCCGTGCCGCTGCTCAAATGGTTTGACCTGTATGGCCTCATCCCGGAGCTTTTGCTCTGGGGCAGCGCGATGTACTTCGCCCTCCGCCTCGAGCGCATCAAAAAAGCAAATAACGTCCAGTCCTACAGGGAGATCTTGGCCTTCAGCGAAGGGAAGCGGCTCGACGAGATCGAGCAGAAGGTCGAAGCGGGCAAGCGGCCCTATCAGAAAGTTCTGCTCGTCCTGCTCACCGCCGGGATCACACTGCTCGTCGGCATGGTGCTCAGCTGGCTGCTGCTGTAAGCAAACATCACAAAACCCGCCCCGACGCAAAAGCGTCAGGGCGGGCTTACTTTTCAGGGACGCGCTTCACATATTGAAGCGCCGTCTTGCCTCCTCGCGGAGCGACGGGACGCGGCGCACGATGCGCAGCGGGATGATGAGCCCGATGCAGATGACGAGCACGACGAGCGACCAGCTCGGCTGCCACGCCTCAAGAAAATACCGGTCAATGCAGTATTCGACGCCCATCGCCATCAGACCCACCGCGCCGATGCACATCGCGATGGAGGAAAGGCGTGACCTTCTGCCGTCGCGCAGCAGAAAGCTCAGCAAAAACACGACGACGCACGCCCAGCCGAGCATCGGCAGCACGAGCCCGCGGAACCACCGCCCCCCGTGCAGCGCGACTGAGATGATCCAGACGTAAACACCGATGGCGGCGACATCCGCCGTCAGGCGGAAGAAGATCGGAATGCCGCGCGCGAGCATCGGCAGCGCAAACCAGACCCACAGCATCACCGCCGCGCCCGCGACGTAGAGCGACCACGGGTGCTCCGTCGGCAAAATGAGATTCAGCAGTCCGCAGCAGAGCGACACGGACGCGAGCATCGCTGTCAGCAGCGCGGCGGCAGCCCGGCGCGAAGCGGGCGGCACCTCCGCGGGCTTGGTCGGAAAATAGCTCGGCGCGTCGGGGGCGGGCTTCCATGCGGGCGTGCCGCAGAGCGGGCAGCGCTCCGCGCCCTCGTCCAGCTCCACGCCGCAGTTGACACAGTATGACATCAAATTCCTTCTTTCGATTTCTCAGCGGTTGCTCTCCACACGTACGGGGATGCCCTCGCGCACGAGGAAGCGGAAAAAGTCGCGCTCGGTGTCCGTCTCCGCCTGCGTGCCGGCAAAAGTGATCTCCATCGTGTCGCCATAGCTGATGGACGCGCAGTGGCAGCGCGGCACCGTCGCCTGCCCCAGGATGACCTCCGCCCCGCGGATGTGCTCGGCCATCTCCGGCGGTACGGTAAAAGCACCGGGATTGGTATAGGTGCAGGAATAGGGCCGCACGCCGTGCAGACGGTAGTTGAGCGCCATGACGGGATTTTTGAGTGCGACCGGCACAAGGCGCAGCGCAAAATTCTTTGTAAAGCGGACGTTTCCCGTAAACGCCGCCTGCAATTCCTGGCGGTTGATGTGCAGTTTCATAAAATGGCGCACCTGCGAGACGATCTCGGGAAAGGTGTAGTCACCGAGCGCAGGGTCGATATACGGGCGGACGGTGGTGATAAAGTTGCGCAGCGTCTCGCTCGGGAACCAGCCGCGCAGGTTGATAGGGATGGCCAGCGCCACAGGGCGCATACGGTACGGCTTTTCGCGCTTCTGCTTTTCCAAAATGACATAGATGAGCACGGCGGAAAGGTATTCGGTGATGGACGCGCCATAGCTCTTTGCCCGCTCGCGCAGCTTTGAGAGCGGCACAAAGCCCATCGTCACGTGGAAGGTGTAGAACGGCTCGGGCGTTCCGGTGTTCTGATACGCCGTCGGCTGGCGGTGAAGGCCCAGCGCGTGGTGTCCCGCATAGCGGGCGTAGGCGTCCTCGAGTTCCTCCTCGCGCGGCGGCTCATTGAGGTCGAGCACGCCGTTTCCCGCCGGAATATCGATGCCCGTCTGGCGCAGATACTCCGCCAGCAGCGTGCGGAAGAAGACGATGGCCCCGCCGCCGTCGGACAACGCGTGGAAGACCTCGATGGAGATGCGGTTACGATAATAGTAAAAGCGTACGAGCCAGCCGTTGTCCTCCTTGAAGCGGACGGGCTGGCAGGGGTCGGACACGTCCTCCTTCAAAAACGGTCCCGGTGCATCGTTCGGCTCCAGATAATACCAGAATGCGCCCTTGCGGATGCGCACGGCAAAGCTCGGGAAGCGCGGCATACAGCGGTCGATAGCGCGCTGGAGCGCCGCGGGGTCGACGTCCTTTTCCATCAGGGCGGAGAAGCGATAGATGGCCGAATACTCTTCCTTTTGCAGCGCGGAATACAAAATACCCGCGTTGTCAAGCCGGTACCACCTGCTGTTCGGCTTGGCCATTATCTCTCACCTTTCCCTCGCGTTCGATCATTTGATATTGTATTGTAGCACAAAGCGCCGCGCACGACAAGAAAGATGAGAGTTTTCCTTTTCTTTTTTGCAAAAATATGATACGCTGGAAAAAATTCTGAAAACACCGAACCACAGGAGACGCCTATGGAACCCAAACTGCATATCATCCGCAAAAAAAGGAGCGAGGCCGAGCGCGCCCACCTCGACCCGCTGATGCGTGCGCTCAAGGCGCTGCACAGCGCCGGTGCGCCAGAAAGCATGACCGCCGAAGAGCTTGAGCGTCAGCGCCGCAGTCAGGAGGTCCTCGGCAAGCTGACTGCGCCGATGACGGGCATGGATTACGAGGAATTTGCCCTCTCGGGCATGAGCGCGGCGTGGACGCGGCTCAAGGCCCCCCACGGCAGCCGCCATGCGATTTTATACTGCCACGGCGGCGGCTACACGAGCGGCAACCTCGGCTATTCGCGCGTGCTGTCCTCCAAGCTCGCGCACGCGACAGGCTACGACGTGCTGAGCTTTGAATACCGCCTTGCGCCCGAGTTTCCCTATCCTGCCGCCGTTGAGGACGCGCTACGCGCGTGGGACTATCTGATGCTCCAGGGCTACGGCGCGCACGATATCGTCCTCGCGGGTGACAGCGCGGGCGGCAACCTTGCCCTCGTGCTCTGCAGCCGCCTCAAGGCGGCGGGCCGCAAGCTCCCCGGCGCGCTCATCCTGATGTCCCCGTGGACGGACATGACGATGTCGGGCAAATCGTACACAGAGCGCACGGAGATCGACCCGATGCTCACGCCCGAGTACATCGAGGCCGTGCGCCTCGCCTACGCTGCGGGGCGGGACTACCGTTCGAGCGACCTGTCGCCGCTCTTCGCCGACTTCGCAGGCTACCCGCCGACGCTCATTCAGGTCGGCGATCACGAGATCCTGTATTCGGATTCGGAGCAGCTCTATCAGGCGATGAAGCGCGCCAACGTCTCCTGCCGCCTGCAGGTCAGCGAGGGGATGTGGCATGTGTTTCAGATGTTCCCGATCAAAAAAGCTTCTATTGCGATAGAGAATATCGCACGGTTCCTACTGGAACAGTAAGCAGATGATCTCCCCTGTGCCGCACAGGGAACAGAGCTCAAAGGTGGTGTTCTCTTTTGCAAAAGAGAACACCACCTTTTCCCCGCTTCCCCTACACGGTGCAGGGGACAAACTTCCCCGTCAGTTTTACAGAAAAATTTCAAAAACTGCTTGCAAAGCATCTTTTCCGTGTTATGATGGGTGCGAAAAATGGACGTGCAGGACACGTTGCTGAGAAAGAGTGATCTTACTTTGTTGGATTTTTTAAAGCAGGAGGGGCTGAGCCCCGACCTTTTGGACGGCATCCGCGCGTTTAACGCGCAGTATCCCACGCCGCCGGAGCTGCAAGGCCGCGTGCCGCGTCCGCGCTATCATTATTACGGTAAAGACGTGTGGGAGGCGGCGGCCGCCGCCATTTTGTGCGGAGAAAACCTGCTGCTCGCGGGCAGCAAGGCAACGGGCAAGAACGTGCTGGCAGAAAACCTTGCGCAGGCTTTCGCGCGCCCTGCGTGGGACGTGTCATTCCATGTCAACATGGACGCGGCGAGCCTCATCGGTATGGACACCTTCGAAGGCGGCGAGGTCCGCTTCCGTCCGGGGCCGGTGTATCTTTGCGCCAAAAATGGCGGCTTCGGCGTGCTCGACGAGATCAATATGGCAAAAAATGAGGCGCTTGCTGTACTGCACGCGACGCTCGACTTCCGCCGCGCCATCGATGTTCCCGGCTACGAGCGCGTGGAGGTCGATCCCGCCGCGCGCTTCATCGGCACGATGAACTACGGCTACGCCGGCACGCGCGAGCTGAACGAAGCGCTCACGTCGCGCTTTGTCGTCATCCAGATGCCGCCGATCGACGAAAGCGGTCTTGCGCGTCTGCTCGGTGACGAGTTCCCGACGCTGGAGAAGAAGTACCGCGGCCAGTTCGTGCAGCTCTTCCTCGATCTGCAAAAAAAGTGCGAAAATGCGGAGATCTCGGAAAAGGCGCTGGACCTGCGCGGCCTTCTGGACGCGCTGCGCCTCATCCGCCGCGGCGTGAGCGCAGGCCTCGCGCTCGACATGGGCATCACGAACAAAGCCTTCGACGCTTACGAGCAGGGTCTCATCCGCGACGTGATCGCCGCGCGCATCCCAAGCAAGCTCGACCGCAGCCGCCTTTTTACCGACTGACATGGAGACCGCAAGCTACTCTGCCCAGCAGCGCCGGGCCATCAACCTCGTCTGGACGGCGAGCGGGGATTATCAGTTCGAGCCGCAGTTTTTAGCGCTCAAATCAAACGGCGAGCCGGACTTTTATATGAACTGCGTCATCGGCCTTGTGCACAAGTGGTTCGGTGATGAGACGCAAAAGCGCCTTTTCGCCCACTGGACAGGCGATGTGCGGCAAAGCACCTTCGACGACCTTGCGTGGCTGGCGCTCGAAAACGCGGTGTATGAAAAAGAGCTTCCCGAGCGTCCCGTACTCGAAGCGCTGCGCTATACGCACGCTGAAGAATTTTTCGCGTCGGAATACCAGCTTTCGCGGCAGGAGTGGATGGACAAAAACCAGCTCGTCTACTCGCTCCAGTCCGAGCGGTGGAAAAAGGTCCTCTCACAAAAGCCGCCCCTCCTCGCGCCATGGGAAAAGGGGCTCGGCGAGGCCCTCGCCTGCCCGGGTACGATGAGCGGCGAGGAGCTCGAGGCCGCCGTTCTCGCGGCCTTTGAAAAATATCTGCAATTCGACGGCACGGTACATAAAAAGGAGCCGTTCCGCCTGCACTTTGGTGACAAATGGGCGCCGCTTCTCACCAAGCTCATGCCGGTGGAGATCGTCCGCACGGACGATCTGACCATCGGCCGCTCCGCCGCCGCGGGCGAGAACGGCATGGTGCGCGCGTCGAACGCGCTGCGCGCCCAGCTCCACTCGAACGAGCGCGAAACGCAGGACCGCAACTATATCGAGCGCTGCTTCGGTCGCAGCATCTATTCCCCCCAGCGCCTTGCGCGCATCGAGCAGCAGCTTTGCACCGGAAACCACCTCGGCTGCCACCTGTGGTTCACTAGGGGCGAAAACGCCCCCGACAAACCCGTGAGCGCCGACACGCAGCGTCTCTACGAGCAGGCCGAGGAGCAGGCAAAGCGCAACCGCGCCGCCTTCTCGCACGACAACGCGCTCTATCAGAATGCGCTGCTACGCTTGACGGAGCAGATACGCAACTGTATGCTCGTCCACCAGCAGCCGGACCGCGTCACGGCCCGTCAGGGCTTCCTGGACGGCACAAAAGTCTGGCGCGAGCCGATCCTGCGCGATGACCGTGTGTTCCTGCGCGCCGATGAAGAGCCGCATCCCGGCTTCACGGTCGATCTGATGCTCGACGGCTCGGCCTCGCGCCTGCACTGTCAGGAGACCATCGCCATTCAAGGCTACATCCTCGCGAAAAGCCTTGCCTCCTGCGGCATCCCCGTGCGCGTGACGAGCTTTTGCAGCCTGCGCGGCTACACGGTGCTGCACATTTTGAAGGATCTCGGCGACAAGAACGGCGAGCGGAAGGTCTTTGACTACTTTGCCGCCGGTTGGAACCGCGACGGGCTCGCGCTGCGCGGTGCGGGTGAGCTGATGAGATCCGCGCCCGCGGACAAGCACCTGCTCATCCTGCTGACCGACGCGAGCCCGGACGACAGCCACAAGATCCTGCCGAGCGGCAAGGTCCCGCTCAGCCGCGACTACGACGGTCAGGCCGGTATCGACGACACGGCGGAGGAGGTTCGCGCCCTGCGCGCGCAGGGCGTGCGCGTTGCCGCTGTCTTCATGGGCGAGAACGAGAGCGTTCCCGCCGCGAACGCCATCTATGGCCGCGACCTCGCGCGCATCCGCCGCATGGATCAGCTCGCCGCCGCGGCAGGCCGTCTCATCCAAACGGAGATACAGGAGCTGAGCTCTTGACGATGCAAAAACGCACAGGCAGCCGCCTGTGCGTTTTTCTGTTTTGTTTTTCGCCTATTGCAGAATGCCGGAAAGCGTTTCCATTAGCTTGTCCGCCTCGATAGGCTTGGAGATATGGGCATTCATACCCGCGCGGATGGCCTTCTGCTTGTCTTCTTCAAAGGCGTTTGCCGTGGAAGTCGTGCTTGCGCTCGGACGGCTCTTCCTTCTCCACGCGGTAGGGCTGCGTGAGCACATCGCGCAGCTCGGACATGATGATGGGCTTGCTCTCGCCGATGAGCTTGCGGATGCGGCAGCACCGCCTCCTTGCCCGAGAGCGCCCACTCCGAGCGCATGCCGATCTCCTGCACCATGCGGCTGACGCTGATGGCGGTGTTGGAGTCGTCGTCCGCCACCAGGACGCGTACGCCCTGGAGCTGCGGCACGGCCTCGTACTTTGCCGACGTGCTGAGCACCTTGAAGGGGATGGAAACGGTATATTCCGTACCCTTGTCAACGCTGATGGTACCGCCCATCATGTCGACGATGTTCTTGCTGATGGCCATACCGAGGCCCGTGCCCCGGATGCCGCTGACCGTCGTGCTCTCCTCGCGGGTAAAGGCCTCGAACAGATGCTTCTGGAACTCCTTGCTCATGCCGATGCCGTTGTCCTTAACATGAAACTCATAGGTCGCGTAGCCGTTGGAGTAGTCCGGCTTCCGGATGATGCGGACGATGATCTGTCCGCCGTTTTTTGTGTACTTGATGACGTTCGCAGGGCTGCGGATATAGCCGCCGTCCGGCGTGACAGTGTAGAGCACGCCCGTCCAGTGGTTGACCAGAACGAGCACGACGACCGCGGCGTAAAACACAAGGAATGTCCATTTGAGTGTCTTGATGAGCGCGGGACGCAGGTCGCGCGCGGCATAGTGCGCGAGCATGACGACCGAGAGCACCATCGTCAGGAAATAGATATCGCGGATCACGACCATCCCCCATGGCATGCAGGGGACCGACTCATTATAGACCAGGCCTCATGCCGCATCCGCCGTTGCGTACAGCAGCGCCGCAGTATTGAGCCAGAAGTAGCTCCTATCGTTGGATCGCTTTGTAATGGCCGCGCTCATCCACGTCACTGCTATGATCATAAAGCAGAGCATGGTCATCTGATGGTAGATCGAACTCGTCACTCGCTCGGGTCACCCCGCTTTCTTATCCGAAATCGCCTCTTGACAGTTTCTTAATTATTTTGCTATAGCACCTTTCTCCGCACAAAGCAAAAGAATTTTGCAAAAAATACAATATCCGACTGAGCTTTCGCCGCGCGCCCCGCATTTTTGCGGCGAAACGGCGCATGAATGCACGTACCCTGCGGACTCATGCGCTCTGTTTTCCACGATCAGCGTTGCAAAGCGCGGCAGCGCGCTTTATAATGGCTGAAGACCATTTGGGGAGGGACCGCCGTGCTGAACGCATATCCAGACTATTACCCGCAGTTTTCCTGCATCGCAGACCGCTGCCGCCACAACTGCTGCATCGGCTGGGAGATCGACGTGGATGAAAATACGCTCGCTTCTTACCACCGGATCGGCGGTGAAATGGGTGAGCGCCTGCGCAGAAGCATCTCAGAAGATGGTGATGCACCGCATTTTCTTCTTGGCGAGCATGAGCGCTGCCCGTTTTTGAACGGCAAAAACCTCTGCGACCTCATCCTGTACGGCGGGGATAAGCTGCTGTGCCAGATCTGCACCGATCACCCTCGCTACCGCAGCTTTTTCTCGGAGCGGACGGAGATCGGCGTGGGCCTCTGCTGTGAGGAGGCCGCGCGGCTCATTCTGACAAAGTCCGACAGGACAACGCTCGTCGTGACGGGCGAGGGAACGCTCGACGAAGAGGAGACCGCCCTGCTCGCGCTGCGCGAACGGCTCTTTGCCGCCGCGCAGGACCGGGAAGCGCCGATCTTTTCCCGCATGGAGAGGATGCTCTCGCTCTGCGGCGCGGCGCTGCCCGCCATTTCGCTCAAGCAGTGGGCAGAGTTCTATCTTTCGCTCGAGCGCATGGACGAGCAGTGGACGGAGCTTTTGCGCGCGCTGCGCAGCCACGCGGACGAGCTGCCCCTCTCCGATTTTGCCGCGCACATGAATGGGCGCGAGACGGAATACGAGCAACTGCTCGTCTATTTCCTTTACCGCCATGTGCCGGCGGCACTCGACGACGGGGACGTCGGCAGCAAGGCGGCGTTCGCCGCTGCCTCGGTACAGCTTCTCTTCGCGCTCGGTGCGCTGCACGAAAAAAAACACGGCAGTTTCACCGTGAGCGACCAGATTGAGCTCTGCCGCCTCTACAGCGCGGAGGTCGAATACTCTGATGACAACCTGAACGCGCTTTTCGACGCGCTGATGTGAGCTTTCCCCGCGCTTTGCCGAAAGACGGTGAAACGCGGGCTTTTTCACGAATCGGCGCGAAGTTTGGTTGATTTTTATGTAAACCTATGATATACTGCGGACAAAACTCAGATGCGGAGCGTTCGCGCTCCCGCGCGGAAAAGGAGAGCAGACCATGAGGACTATCACACGGAAGAAAACACCGCTCGCGCTGCTGCTTGCGCTGTGCCTTGCGATGCAGCTTTGCATTCCGGCGCTTGCAAGCGGCACGACAATGACCGCTGGCAGCGCGGCCATCCGCCAGCTTGAAGAGGAAGAGGGCTTCCGCGCGGAAAAGTACAGCGCGAACGGCAAATGGTACATCGGCTACGGAACGGAATGCGGTGCGGACGACTATCCCGGCGGCATCACCCAGCAGGAGGCGGAGACGCTTCTGCTCAGCAAAATCGCGGCCTTTGAGGTCAAGCTGAACGACTTTTTTGCCCGCCGCGGCATCACGCCCACGCAGGGCCAGTTCGACGCGCTCATCTGTTTCAGCTATAACTACGGCACGGGCTGGATGAGCGGCACGAGCAAACTCGTGAAGATCGCCGGCGGCGAGGTGCAGGCCACGCGCCTTGAAGTGGCGCAGGCCTTCGGCGAGTGGTGCCACTCCGGCGGTCAGGCGCAGCCGGGCCTTGCCGACCGCAGGCTTCAGGAGGCAGCTCTCTACTTAGACGGCAGCACCGCCGCCGCGGAGACGGAGTTTGCCTATCTCATCATCAACAAGGAAGACGGCGTGTCGTATGAGACGGATTTCCGCGTCTACCAGCGCGGCATGGCCTACGGCAGCTTTCCCGCAATGGAAAAGCTCGGCTGCACGTTCGCGGGGCTGAAAACCGCGTCCGGCGCGGTGCTGACGGAAAACAGCATCGCCAGCGGAAACGTCACCGCGACCGCCGCATGGAATGCAAACAGCTACACCGGCACGACCTATTCCGACGTGAAGAAGGGCGACTGGTTCTATGACTACGTCATGGAGCTGAGCGCGCAGGGCATCGTCGGCGGCAACGGCGACGGCACCTTTGCTCCCAACCGCGCCACAAGCACGGGCGAGATGCTCAAGCTCGTGCTGCTCGCAACAGGTCACAAGCAGCAGTCTCCCACAGGAACGCACTGGGCCAGCGGCTACGGCACCTACGCCCTCTCCATGAGCTATCTTTCGCGCGACAAGGCTGATGCGCTCGATTCTCCCATCAGCCGCCTTGAGGTCGCGCGTCTTGCGGCCAAGGCCATGGGCTACGGCGCGTCGGGCAGCGCTTCTCCCTTTGCCGACGTGAACGATGGCTACGCGACCGCCCTCTGCGAGGCGGGCATCTTCATCGGTACAACCGTCGGTGAGCAGAGATTCTTCTACCCGAACGACAGCATCACGCGCGCGGAGGTGGCGACGATCGTGTGGCGCATCTATCAGGCAAACGCCACCAACACCAAGCAGAAGATCCACTACGGGAACTACACGCTCGACGTGCTGGAGGGCGTGCCGACGAACAATTACGACAAGTCCGCCTTCTCAAGAGACGGCAGCATCATGCGCTACAACGACCCCAGCGTGCGCACGCGCCTCGGCATTGACGTGTCGCAGTATCAGGGCGACATTGACTGGACGGCGGTCGCGGGCAGCGGCGTGGAATTTGTCATCGCGCGCGCGGGCGGTCGTGGCTACACCATAGGCTCCATCTACGCCGATAAGAAGTTTGACGACTACGCCGACGGTGCGGCTGCCGCAGGCCTTCAGGTGGGCGCGTACTTCTACTCGCAGGCCATCAGCGTTCAGGAGGCGGAGGAGGAAGCCTACTTTGTGCTCGATAAGCTGCGCGGCCACAGCATTACCGGCCCCGTCGTCTTCGACTGGGAGGTCGTCGGCAAGTCGAGCGCCCGCACCTACGGCATCGAAACGAGTGTGCTCTGCGCCGCGGCGCGCGCCTTCTGCAAGATCATTGAAGACGCGGGTTATCAGGCGATGATCTACACCGACAGCTATGCCGGCTATGTCAAGTATGACCTCAGCCAAATTGCCGACTACCCGCTGTGGTTCGCGTACTACAGCTCGAATGCGCCGACGTTCTACTATGACTTTGCCATGTGGCAGTATACGTCCAAGGGGAGCGTCCCCGGCATCAAGGGCAACGTCGACATGGACCTCTGGTTCATCAAATAAACGGAAATACAGGGTTGAGCAAAACTTCGATTTGCTCATAAGGCTATACAATAAACAGTACTATTCAGCTTGTTTGAACACTATATATTGTTACTCAATTTTGCAAAACTCGCGTTTTGCTCAACCCTTAAACGGAAATAAAAAAAGGAGGCGATGGCCGCGCGGCCATCGCCTCCTTTTTTGTCATTTTCGCAAATTTACAGCTCGATGAGTTCGTACTCTCTCGTGCCGAAGCCGAGCTCGGCGGCGGCCTCCACCGTGTGCACGCCGCTGCGGCTCTCGATGCGCTCGACGAGGTGGTCGCGGCCCGGATCGTCAGACGCGTAGACGAGGTGGAGACAAGCCTGATCGATGGCGATGGGGTCAAGCGAGGCGAGGATGCCGATATCCTTCATGCACGGGTCCTCCGCCACGGCGCAGCAGTCGCAGTCGACCGACATATTCTTCATCACGTTGATATAAGCAAGCTTGCCGTCGAAATACTTCACAACGGAAGAGGCCGCGTCTGCCATGGACTCGAGGAACGCGATCTGGTCGGTGGACCACATCTCCTCAGGCTTGCCCGCGCCGTGGATGTAGGCCTTGCCCGCGCTCGAACCGCAGCCGATGGACAACTGCTTGAGCGCACCGCCGAAGCCGCCCATCGGGTGGCCCTTGAAGTGCGAGAGCACGAGCATGGAGTCGTAGTTGGCCATATCCTTGCCGACAAAATTCTTCTGGATGCGCTTGCCGCCCGGGATGGCGAGCTCAATGTCCGGGCCCTCGGCGTCGAGAATGTCCACATCGAAGAGCTTGCTCCAGCCGTGCTTGATCATCGTGCGGCGGTGGGCGTCCGTCGTGTTGCGCTCGCCGGGATAGGCGGTGTTGCACTCAACGACGGTGCCGTGCACCGCTTCGATCATCGGCTGCCAGAACTCGGGCGTCAGAAAATTCTGGTTGCCCGGTTCTCCGGAGTGGACCTTGACGGCGACCTTGCCGGGCAGCTCCCTGCCCAGCGCCTTATAGAGCTCCACGACCTTTTCCGGTGTGATATCTCTGGAAAAATAAACTTTGGCTTTCATCTTGTGATCCTCCTTTGTCTGCTCCACCCGCAGGTCGGACGGCGGCCGCGGCTCCGTGCACAGCAATCGAAAAGAGCGCGGCCAAATTTTAACACGGATAGCATAAAACGAATGCTCTCCTGATGCAAATGAAATTTTTTCATAGATTTTCACAGCTCATCCCGCTTTCGATTTTTCTCCTTGCCGTGGCGCGGCAGTTGTGTTATAGTAGCTGTATTCGCGGGTATGGCGGAATTGGCAGACGCGCAGGATTTAGGTTCCTGTGGAGCGATCCGTGTGGGTTCGACCCCCACTACCCGTACCACGTCGGAGCAAAGTCCGCTTTGCTCCGATGTTCTTTTATCCTTCTGAAAAAACAGCAGACCGGTCTGCTGTTTTTTTATTTTTTCCGCTTCTGCTGTGAAAAAAGCACAATTTATCTGGGAACGCCGCGTATTTTTATCGAAAAGCGGTCGAGTTTGACAGGACTGCGTTGTATAAGGAATCCGTTAAATTGTATCTTTGTGTGTTTGCCTGCCGCTGCGGCGACTCGCGGGCCAAAAGGAAGAAGGAGAATCCACTAGGCAGGAAAAGAGATGAACGGTCCTGCTGCTGGCAGCGGCGTGCTCAGCATCCCTGCTGACCAGCTGCGGCAGCAAGGACACCGCCGATGACAGCAGTACCGACACCAGCGAGCACCCGTCATCACGATGCAGTCCCCGTTCCGCAACATGAGCGTATTCATCGATATCGTCCACGAAAAGTACCCCGAGATCAATCTGGAGGTCATCCCCTACAGCGGCAAGAACTACACCGCCTATGTCAAGGCCGAGCTTGCCGCTGATGATATGCCTGATATCTACACCACTTCGTACTTTATCCCCGACCTCGACGATGTGAGCAGCAAGCTCATCGACCTTTCGAGCTACGCGTTCACCGATAACTACGCTGAGGCGCGCCTGCGCGATGTGACCGACAGCAAAGGCGCGATCCACCTGCTGCCGACCTATTACGACTGTCTCGGCATCACCTATAATAAGACGCTGCTCGAAAAGAACGGCTGGACGCTGCCGACCTCCCTCAAAGAGCTTGAAGAGCTCGCGCCCAAGGTCAAGGCAGCCGGCTATGACCTGTGTCTGGATGATATCCAGCTCCCTGGCTACGGTTTCCAGTATCTGTGCGACATTCTCGACACTGGCTGGCTCAACACGCCTGACGGCCGCGCTTGGCAGACCGCCTTTTTAAAGGGCGAAGCCACGCTCGAAGATACGCCAGAAATGCTCGAGAGCATGAGCATCCTGCAAAAATGGCGCGATCTCGGTATGCTCAACGGCAACGGCGATATTACGAGTGACAACGATACCCGATCGAAGATGGCCGAGGGCAACACCCTCTTCCTGCTTGGCAGCTCCAACGTCTTCTCCGCGGATGAGACCACGGATGAGTTCGGCCTGATGCCCTTCCTCTCCGAGGATGGCACGCGCAACACCTTCGTGCTGAACGTCAACCGTTATGTCGGTCTCAACAAGCACCTTGAAGAGGCTGGCAATGAGCAGAAGCTTGAGGACGCGCTGCACGTGATGGAAGTCCTCTCCACGGTCGAGGGAATGCAGGCGCTCAACAGCCTCTATTCCGACACTTCCCTTCTACCGCTCAAGGATTACACCGTGAATTCTAACCGCTATTATGCCGATATTCAGGACCAGATCAACTCCGGTGCGACCGCGCCGCTCATCTACAACGGCTAGGAAAACATCATCGTCGCGATCGGCGAGTCGATGATCTCCTTTGTCACGGGCGAGTCCACCCTTGACGACGTCGTCAGCACCATCGACGGCAATCAGCACCTCATCTGGGACAACTCGACCCAGTATTACACGACCGTCACACAGAAGATCGATACCGAGCACTGTGCCAAGCTCGTCGGCATCTGCTTTGCCGAAGCCAGTGGCGCGGACATGGCGCTCATCTCGATGAACAAGTGGTACCGGATGGATGATTCCGGCGATCTGAACCTCGACGGTGTGAGCGGCGCGCTCTTCCCGCTGCCCGTGTCCGATCAGGAGATCACCTCCATCCTCCCCACCGGCTGGCGCCAGAACATCCAGACCGTCACTCTCACCGGCAAGCGCGTCAAGGAACTCGCCGAGACAGGTTATGACCGCTCCGGCGACGGCGAGCATCCCTTCCCCTATGCGCTCGTCACGCCCGAGGGCTTTGTCATCGACGACGACGCCGTTTACACCGTCGCCATCGCAGGCGTGACCGACGAGGTCGCCGAAGAGGGCAGCAAGACCGACACCGGCATTCTCGGCCTCGACGCCGCGCGCGAATATTTCAGCCGCTTCGACCACATCTCTGAAAAAGACATCATCTGGGAGTAAGAAAAACGCATGAACAATGCAGCGGAACGCCCGAACCGAAAAACAGAAGCACACAAGCAGTTGCTCATCCTGCTTCTTATATTTCTGTCTGTCGTTTTCGTCGATGTGCTGTCGTTTTTGAAATTCTACGGCGATTACATCGACGGCGTGATCTACGCCGAACGCCTGAGCCAGATGCGCGAGGTGACCACCCAGCTCTTCACCGGCATCGATGATGTGGTACAGAACCAATGGGGCATCGCCGAAACGCAGAGCCGCTACTTTCAGGAATACGAGTCCGCGACCGCCGATGAGCTGATCGCGTTCATGGAGCGTCAGGCGCGGCTCAACACCTTCGATTTCTCTCAGTCAGAGATGATGGCCGCGGACGATACGGGGCGCTACTACACCCAAAACGGAATACAGGGCACCCTCACGGGGCTGAATTATCTCATGGACGAACCTGAGCGCGTAAGCTATGTGTACAACGCCATGACCACAAACAAGTCGGAAATGGTGTTCCTGCTGAAGCTGCCGGAGCCTGTGACCATGCGCGTCGGTGAGCAGACCGTACGCTTGAGACCATACGCTTGACCTATTGCGGCGTATCCCGCAGCATGACGGAGCTGACCCCGTATTTCAGTTGTGAGGCTTACAACTGAAACAACAGTGTCTACGTTGTGGACAACAACGGCTCCAAGCTCTTCAGCGACGCAAACAACACGCTCCTGCAGGGCCATAACGTCTATTCGGTGCTCGAAAAGATGGAGTATCTGCACGGCAGTTCCTTTGCCGAGGCGCGTCAGGAGCTCGGCGAGCACAAGATCGCATACTCCAACGCCGTTCTGAACGGTGCTGAATACTACTATTCCCTCTACCAGATGGAAAACGCGGAATGGACGCTGCTCTTCTTAGTCCCGTCCGCCTGCGTTGCGAGCAATACGGTCTCTCTCATCCATACGACGGTGCGGCTCATTCTCATCTTTGCGCTCATCATGGTGTGCGTGTGCGCCATCCTCATCTACATCGTGCTGCGCATCAAGCAGAAGCAGGCCATCGCCGCCGAGCGACGCAACACCGAGGCGTTCAAGGAAATCAACTATGAGCTCGACCGCAAGAACGCCGAGCTCTCCCAAGCAGTGGAACAGGCCGAGGCCGCCATGCGCGAGGCAGAGGCCGCGAGCAAGGCCAAGAGCGAGTTCCTCTCCAATATGTCGCACGATATCCGAACGCCGATGAACGCCATCGTCGGCATCACGAACCTGATGGAGCACGAGGGCAACACCTCCGACCGTCTGCGCGGCTACATCCAGAAGATCAAATTCTCCAGCCGTCACCTGCTGAGTCTCATCAACGACATCCTCGATATGAGCAAAATCGAGTCGAACGAGGTCGAACTCAACGAAGAAAGAGTCAGCCTTGCCGAGCAGGTCGGCCAGGTGGACAGCATCATCCGCTCGCAGATGAACAAGCACGGGCAGGTCCTCAACATCCGCGTGCACGAGATCGCGCACGAATACCTCATCGGCGATGGCATGCGCCTGCGTCAGATCTTCCCGAACCTCTTGTCGAACGCCGTCAAGTACACGCCCGAGGATGGCTCCATCACCTTTGATGTCGCCGTACTCGCATGTGAAGTGCCTGACTGCGCGAAGTTCTGCTTCTCCGTCACCGACACGGGCTACGGGATGGAGCCTGACTTTGTCACGCACATCTTCGAGCCTTTTACCCGCGCGGAAAGCTCCGTGACGAACAAGGTGCAGGGTACCGGCCTCGGCATGGCCATCACAAAGAACATCGTCGATCTGATGGGCGGCACCATCACGGTCGAGAGCGAAGTGAACATGGGCAGCCGCTTTGCCGTCACGCTGATGCTCAAGATCGACCCGGATGCGCGCTACGACCTCGGCGCGAAGGACATTCTGCTCATCTCGGATGACGACACCCTCATCCGCAATATGAGCGCTCCCATCCGCGGGACCGACCTCAACTTCACGGTCGTCTCCTCGAAGGAAGAGGCCATGGCTTTCCTCGCCAAGCATCACGTGGACGTCGTCCTGCTGGTGGGCTATCTGCGCGACCAGTCGCTCTCCGACATGGTTCGTACGCTGCGTAAGCTCTCTCCGGACGCGCTGCTCATCTTCTGTGTGGACTTCGCCCAGCGCGAGCAGGTGCAGGAGACCTTGACACAGTGCGGCGCAGAACTCGTTAAAGCATTTGAGCGCGTGAAGCCCGGCGAGTACGATGCGATCCTCATGGATATCCAGATGCCGCGTATGAACGGCTATGACGCCACGAAGGCCATCCGCGGCGGCGAAAACCCGCTCGGCAGGACCATCCCCATCATCGCTATGACGGCCAACGCCTTCTCCGACGACGTGCAGAACAGTCTTGCCGCGGACATGGACGCGCACGTCTCCAAGCCCATCGATATCGCGGTGCTGGAAAAAACAATGCTGGCGATCACCCCCCTATTCTCTGAGAGGAGGATTTTTGTCTGCAAGAGACAGCCATTCACTTGCATTCCTCCCCCGCTCAACTGAGCACTGAGCCTGAAAAGGGCAGAAAACTCGCCTGAGTTTTCTGCCCTTTCTGATGCCCTGCGGAAAAAGGTGAAAATCGCCGTTGAACCCTCCCTGAAAATCTGCCATAATGGAACTAATACGATAACATACAGAAAGCGGCCTTCGATATGAAACATGTTTGCATCGGCGTCCTCGCTCACGTCGACTCCGGAAAAACGACCCTCTCCGAGGGGCTTTTATATGCTTCCGGCGCGCTGCGAAGGCTCGGCCGTGTCGACCACGGCGATGCCTTCCTCGATACCGACGCGCTCGAGCGGGAGCGCGGCATCACCATCTTCGCAAAGCAAGCCATGCTCACCGCCGGTGAGACCGAGCTCACGCTGCTCGACACCCCCGGTCACGTCGACTTTTCCGCCGAGATGGAGCGCACGCTCTCAGTCCTCGATTACGCGGTGCTCGTCATCAGCGGCAGCGACGGCGTGCAGAGCCACACGCGCACGCTCTGGCGGCTGCTGGAGCGCTACAGCGTGCCGACGTTCCTCTTCATCAACAAGATGGACCTCGCGGGCGCGGACGAAAGCGCCCTGATGACCCAGCTCTTAACAACGCTGAGTGCGGAATGCGTCGACTTTTCCGCCCCTGTGAGCGAGCGCGACGAAGCGCTCGCCCTCTGCGGCGAGACGGCGCTCGAACAAATGCTGGAGCACGGCGCGGTCACGGACGCCTGCATCGCCGACATGGTCGAGCAGCGCGCGGTCTTCCCCTGCTTTTTCGGCTCGGCGCTCAAATTGCAGGGCATCGAGGCGCTGCTCTCGGCGCTCGACGCCTACACCCTCGCGCCCAGCTATCCCGACACCCTCGGTGCGCGCGTCTTCAAAATTTCGCGCGACGCACAGGGCGCAAGGCTAACGTGGCTCAAGGTCACGGGCGGGGTGCTGCGCGTAAAGGCCCCGCTCTCCTATGAAGTGCAGGGCCACGCCTACAGCGAAAAGGCCGATCAGCTGCGCCTTTACTCGGGCGTCAAGTTCCGCACGCTCGAGAAAGCGGACGCGGGCAGCGTTGTCGCCGTCACAGGCCTCAGCCACAGCTATGTGGGCCTCGGGCTCGGCGCAGAGGCGGAGGCGTCCGCCCCGCTTTTGCAGCCGGTTTTGACCTATCGTCTCATCCTGCCGGACGGTGCGGATGCGCACAGCGCACTGATAAAGCTTCGCGAGCTCGAAGAAGAGGACCCGATGCTGCGCATTGTCTGGGATGAGCGCTACGGGCAGATCCATGTGCAGCTCATGGGCAAAATTCAGCTCGAGGTGCTGCGCCGCCTGATCTCGGACCGCTTCGGCCTCGATGTGAGCTTCGGCGAGGGCGGCATCGTCTACCGCGAGACCATCGCCTCGCCGGTCCTCGGCATGGGGCATTTCGAGCCCCTGCGCCACTATGCGGAAGTACAGCTTCTAATAGAGCCGCTTCCGCGCGGGGCGGGCATCCAGCTTGTGTCAAACGTGCCGACGGACGCGCTCGACCTCAACTGGCAGCGGCTGATTTTCACCCATCTTTTAGAGCGCGAGCACGCGGGCGTGCTGACCGGCTCGCCGTTGACGGATGTGAAGTTCACACTTGTCGCAGGCCGCGCGCATCTGAAGCACACCGAAGGCGGCGACTTCCGTCAAGCGACGTACCGTGCCGTACGGCAGGGCTTGATGCAGGCGGAAAATGTGCTGCTCGAGCCGTATTACGACTTCCGTCTCGAGGTGCCCGCCGAGTGCGTCGGCCGCGCGATGACCGACCTCCAGAACATGGGCGGCACGGTCGACGCGCCGCAGAACGAGGGGGAAAACGCCGTACTCACGGGCTATGCGCCGGTGCGCACGCTGCGCGACTACTTTGCCGACGTCGCGGCCTACACCCGCGGCCGCGGACAGCTCTCCTGCGCCGTGCGCGGGTATGAGGCCTGCCAAAATCAGGACGAGATCGTCGCGTCCCTTGGCTACGACGCCGAGCGCGACACGGACAATCCCGCCTCCTCCGTCTTCTGCGACCACGGCGGCAGCATCACCATTCCTTGGGACGAGGTCGCGCAGCACGTCCACTGCGACAGCGGCCTCCGCCTCGGCGAGGAAGCGCGCGAGGAAGAAAGTACACCCGCTGCCCGCCGCGGCGCCGGCGCAGGCGGCGCATACGCCGCCGACAAAGAGTTGCAGGATATCTTCGAGCGCACATACGGCAAGGTCGAGCGCCGCGCGTTCGAACCGAGCAAAAAGCCCGCGCGCACCTCGCTCGCCGATTACTATGACGTCACGATCCACTCAGAGGACACGGAATATCTGCTCGTCGACGGCTACAACATCATCTTCGCGTGGGACGAGCTCCATCGGCTCGCCGCGCAGGATGTCGCCGCGGCGCGCGGCGCGCTGATCGACATTCTCGCCAACTATCAGGGCTTTCGCAAGTGCCGCGTCATCGTCGTGTTCGACGCCTATAAGGTCAAGGGCAATCCCGGCAGCGTGCAGACGGTGCACGGTGTCAAGGTCGTCTACACGAAAGAGGCTGAGACTGCCGACACCTACATCGAGCGCGCGACCTACGAGCTGCGCCGCGAACGCCGCGTGCGCGTGGCGACGTCCGACGGCCCCGAGCAGGTCATCATCCTCGGCCATGGGGCACTGCGCGTCTCCGCCCGCGCGTTCCACGCCGAGGTCGAGGCCGCCGAGGGCCAGATCAGTGCTGTGCTGCAAAGCCTTACAAACCGTCCGAGAAGCGAGCGCACCGTGCGAAACAACGTGAAGCTCAAGCAGTGATCTCATTCCCAAAAGTACCGGCTCTCGCCGGTGCTTTTTTGCATTTTTCTCTTGCATTTCTTTTTTAATTGTTGTATCCTAACCACTGTTGACTCAAATTGATAGTCAATAGTAATGAACATTTTAACGAAAGGAGCGGTCTTTCATGCAGACAAATGAGATACAGGAACTCCTGCTCGACACCATCCCCGCGTGGCATTACTGGTTCGCCCGCCCGTTCAAGCGCATGCTCAACGACGGCGTGAGCCTCGACATGTATTACTGCATCCAGTCGATGCGCCGCAGCGGCCGCACGATGACGATGACAGAGCTTGCAAACTTTGCCCGCATGCCCAAGCAGCAGATGAGCAAGCTCGTCGACAAGCTGGTCGAGGGCGGCTTTGCCGAGCGGCTGAGCGACCCCGACGACCGCCGCGTCATCCGCCTGCGGGCGACTGAGAAGGCCGACGAATACGTGGCGAGCTTTTTAGAGAAGGATGCGGCGGAGTTCCGCGCGTTTTTCGACCAGCTCGAAGACGGCGAGCGCGAACGCTTCTGCGGCGCGCTGCGCACCATACACGACACCTTCGATGAGCAGCGCAGGCGCCTCATCGCACAGAGAAAGCTCCCCCCCTGTCCCCCCAAGAAAGGAGAGAATTGCCAATGAAAATGATCCGGCAGCTCATGGGCTGTATCCGCGAGTACAAAAAGCCCACCATTCTGACGCTTTTGTGCATGGTCGGCGAGGTGGCTATCGAAGTGCTCATCCCGTTTTTCACCGCGAACCTCATCAACGAGGTCAAAGCCGGCGCGGAGCTCGGCGGCATCGTGCGCGTGGGCCTTGTGCTCATTCTGATGGCGCTCGTGTCGCTCGGCTGCGGCGCAGCGGGCGGCTTGTTCGGCTCGCGCGCGAGCGCGGGCTTTGCTAAGAATGTCCGCCACGACGTCTTCACCCGCGTGCAGAGCTTCGCTTTTGAGAATATCGACAAATTCTCCTCCGCCTCGCTCGTCACGCGCATGACGACCGACGTGAACAACGTGCAGATGGCGTTCATGGTGTGCATCCGCATCGCCGTGCGCGCCCCGCTGATGTTCCTCTTTGCGATCATCATGGCCTATATCATGGGCGGCGCGCTCGCGACGACCTTCGTCATCGTCATCCCGCTGCTCATCGCAGGCCTCCTTCTCATCGCGCGCAAGGCAATGCCCGCGTTCCGCGCGGTCTTCCGCAAATACGACAAGCTCAACGAATCCGTGGAGGAAAATGTGCGCGCGATGCGCGTGGTCAAGGGCTTCGCCCGCGAGGACTATGAAAAGAAGAAATTCGCGGCCGCCTCGGGCGATATCGCCAAGGACTTCACCTACGCTGAGCGCGTGGTCGCGCTCAACTCCCCGCTGATGCAGTTCTGCGTATACTTCAACATGGTCTTCGTGCTCTATGTCGGCTCGAAGCTCATCATCACCAACGGCGGCACGACCATCGATGTCGGCCAGCTCTCTGCCATGCTGACCTACGGCATGCAGATCTTGATGTCGCTGATGATGATCTCGATGATCTACGTCATGCTCACGATGTCCTATGAGTCGTTCGTGCGTATCTGCGAGGTACTGCAGGAGCAGCCCGCGCTCACCGATCCCGCCGCGCCCGTGTGTGAGGTGAAGGACGGCTCGATCGACTTTGAAAATGTCAGCTTCAAGTACTCCGCCGCGGCGGAGAAGTTCGCCCTGCAAGGCATTGACCTGCACATCGCGCCGGGACAGACCGTCGGCATCCTCGGCGGCACGGGCTCGAGCAAATCGACCCTCGTGCAGCTCATCCCGCGCCTGTACGACGCAACCGAAGGCAGCGTGAAGGTCGGCGGCGTGGACGTGCGCGACTACGATATCGAGGCGCTGCGCGGCGCGGTCAGCGTGGTGCTGCAAAAGAACGTCCTCTTCTCCGGCACGATCAAGGATAATCTCCGCTGGGGCAACGAAACCGCCACCGACGATGAGATGGTCGAGGCGTGCAGGCTCGCGCAGGCGGACGACTTTATCCGCTCCTTCCCCGATGGGTACGACACCTATATCGAGCAGGGCGGCACGAACGTCTCCGGCGGCCAGAAGCAGCGCCTCTGCATCGCCCGCGCGCTGCTCAAAAAGCCCAAGATCCTGATCCTTGACGACTCGACCAGCGCGGTCGACACGCGCACCGACGCGCTCATCCGCGAGGGCTTCCGCACCTACATCCCCGAGACGACGAAGATCATCATCGCCCAGCGCGTCGCGTCCGTACAGGATGCCGACCTCATCCTTGTGATGAACAACGGCCGCATCGCGGATATGGGTACGCATGAGCAGCTTCTTACCTCGAGCGCTATCTACCGCGAGGTCTACGAATCCCAGACGAACGGAGGTGACGGACATGAAGCATGATCACGGCGCATCCGGCCGCGGCCCCAACGCGGGTGCGGCAAACCTCGCCATGCTGAAGCGCACGGTGAAAAAGCTTTTCTCCTATTATCCCGTGCTCGCCCCCATCACGTTCGCGTGCATCCTGTTCTCGTCCATCGTGTCCTCCATCCCCTCACTTTTCACGCAGAACGTCATCCAGGTCATCGAAAAGTGGTACGTTTCGCGCGACTGGGCCGCGGCGCAGGCTGAGCTCAAGCCCATCCTGACGCTGCTCGTCGTGCTGTACGCGCTCTCCATCCTCGCCATCCTTGTTCAAAAGCAGCTCATGGCCTATATGACGCAGGGCTTTCTCAACAAGCTCCGTCAAGAGATGTTCGGCGGGATGCAGGACCTTCCCATCCGCTACTTTGACACCCATCAGCACGGCGATATCATGAGCTTCTACACCAACGATATCGACACGCTGCGCCAGCTCGTGTCCGAGGCCATCCCCGCCTTCATCCAGTCGGGCGCGATCGTGCTGGTCGTATTCGCCATCATGCTCTACTTCAGTCTCTGGCTCACACTGGTGCTGGTCCTCGGCATCGTGCTGATGGTCATTGTCACCAAGCGCGTTGGCGGCGGCAGCGCCAAGTTCTTCCTGCGCCAGCAGAAGGCCGTCGCCAAGACTGAGGGCTTCATTCAGGAGACGATGACGGGCCAGAAGGTCGTCAAGGTCTTCTGCCACGAGCAGCGCTCCATCGAGGAGTTCGATGAGATCAACAATGCCCTCTTTGAGGACAGTTACCGCGCCCACGCCTATGCAAGCGTGCTCGGCCCCATCATCGGCAACATCGGCAACCTCCTCTATGTTGCGCTCGCGTTGGTGGGCGGCGTGTTCCTGCTCATTCACCTGCCGAACGTCAGCCTTTCCGGCAAGGCGCTGGATATCTCCATTCTCGTGCCGTTCCTCAACATGACCAAGCAGTTCACGGGCAACGTCAACCAGCTCTCCCAGCAGATCAACTCGATCGTCATGGCGGGCGCGGGCGCGCAGCGCGTCTTCTCCCTCATCGACGAAAAGCCCGAGACCGACGAGGGCTTCGTCACGCTCGTCGACGCGAACATCACCCCCGACGGCACCATCACTGAAAGCGACCATCACACTGGCCACTGGGCGTGGAAGAACCCGAACGACAACGGCAAGGTCTCTTACCGCGAGCTGCGCGGCGATGTGCGCCTCATCGACGTGGACTTCGGCTACGAGCCGAACAAAGAGGTCCTGCACGACGTTTCCGTCTACGCCGAGCCCGGTCAGAAGGTCGCCTTTGTCGGCGCGACGGGCGCGGGCAAGACGACCATCACGAACCTCATCAACCGCTTTTACGACATTGCCGACGGTCATATCCTCTACGACGGCATCGACGTCAGCAAGATCAAGAAGGCCGATCTGCGCCGCAGCTTGGGCATCGTCTTGCAGGACGTCAACCTCTTCACCGGCACGGTGATGGATAACATCCGTTACGGTAAACTCAATGCGACGGATGAAGAGTGCATCGCCGCGGCGAAGCTCGCCGGTGCAGACGACTTCATCACGAGACTCCCGCAGGGCTACGCGACGGAGCTCGCCAACAACGGCGCGAATCTCTCGCAGGGCCAGCGCCAGCTCATCTCCATCGCCCGCGCGGCGGTCGCCGACCCGCCGGTCATGATCCTCGACGAAGCAACGTCGTCCATCGACACGCGTACCGAGGCCATCGTCCAGCGCGGCATGGATAAGCTCATGGAGGGCCGCACGGTGTTCGTCATCGCGCACCGCCTCTCGACCGTCAAGAACTCCGACGTTATCATGGTCCTCGACCACGGCCGCATCATCGAGCGCGGCAGCCACGAAAAGCTGATTGCGGAAAAGGGCACATACTACCAGCTCTATACCGGCGCATTCGAATTGGAATAAGCGTGAAAAGGGGCGCGGCCATTGGCTGCGCCTCTTTTTCGCAGTCGAATATTGTCCAAGTCCTCCCGCTATATTGTGTTGAACGCAAATTTTTGAGGGAGGAATTCTATGTCTCGTTCCTTTTTCCGCACCTACGGCTTTCTGAGCGCGATGCTGCTCGCCATCGTGCTCGGGTGCGTGCTGGGCGCGCTGTGGCCGGGGGCGACGTGTCTCGCCCCACTCGGTACGATCTTTATTAACCTCATGTTCTGCATCGTCGTGCCGCTCGTGTTCTGCTCGCTCTCGAGCTCCATCGCCTGCATGAAAAGCCCCAAGCGCGCGGGGAAGATCATGGGGACCACACTTCTCGTCTTCATCGTCACAGGCCTCATCGCCGCGATCATCATGGTCGCCGTGATGCGCCTCTATCCCCCGGTGCTTGAGCCGTGGGCGGATGCCGCGGCAGGTACGGTCGACGCGCAGGCGAGCGTCGCGGAGCTGCTCGTCAACTTCTTCACGGTCGAGGACTTTGCGGCGCTTTTGTCCCGTCGCGCGATGCTGCCGCTCATCGTCTTCTCCATCCTCATCGGCTTTGGCGTCAATCTGAGCGGCGGCGCGGACTGCCTGACGGCAAGGGTCTTACAGAACATGACGAATTGCCTTCTGAAGGTCGTCTCGCTCATCTCCTACTACGCTCCCGTCGCGTTTTTCGGCTTCTTCGCCTCGCTCGTCGCGACCTACGGTGCACAGATCACCGCGGCCTATGGCCGCGCGATGCTCGTCTACTATCCGCTCTGCTTTGTCTACGCGCTCGTCGCGTTTCCGCTCTACGCCTATCTCGGCGGCGGAAAGGAGGGCGTGCGCGTCATGCGGCGGCACATCCTGCGCCCCGCAGTCACGGCGCTCGGCACCTGCTCGTCCGTCGCGACGATCCCGACAAATTTAGAGGCTGCGGAAGACAGCGGCGTGCCGCGTGACATCTCCGACCTCGTCCTGCCGCTGGGCGCGACGATGCACATGGACGGCTCGTGCTTCAGCTGCGTGCTGAAGATCGCGTTCCTCTTCGGCGTGTTCGGCATCCCGTTTGAGGGCGCGGGGCTCATCGTCAAAATTCTGCTCGTCGCCGTGTTCAGCTCGGTCGCGATGAGCGGCATTCCCGGCGGCGGCTACATCGGCGAGTACATCATCTGCTCTCTCTTCTTCCCCGCGCAGATGGCCATCGCCTATCCCATCGCCGTGACGATCGGCAACCTTGTCGACCCGCCCGCGACGATGATCAACGCCGCTGGCGACTACGTGGTCACGTTCCTCGTCGCGCGCTTCACCGAGGGGAAGGATTGGCTCGAACGCGTTGATAAAGCGTAAGAAAATCCGTGCGCTTTGACCTACTTCGTGCTATAATAAGTTTTTAAAGAACAAAAGGACCGCCCGCGCGACCGCGCGGACAGAAAAGGGGATATTACTATGGAATACGATCTGCCCATCGCGCGCATGGCGCGCGGCATCGACGTTGAGGGCTTCTACCTGCTCAGATCCGCCTTCTCCAAGGTGACGGCCAGCGGCAAGCCGTTTTTGACCGCCGTGCTCGCCGACGAGAGCGGCACCGTCGAAGCCAAGGTCTGGGACTACACCGGCCCCATCGGCGAGCGCGACGCGGGCAAAGTCATCAAAATTCGCGGCAGCGTGTCGGACTACCGCGGCGCCCTGCAGATCACGGTCGACAAGCTTCGCCTTGCAACAGACGACGACCATGTGGATGTTTCGCGCCTTGTGAGCGTCGCGCCCATCGACCGCGAAGGCGCTTACGCCGACGTCGCGCGCCTCGTCGCCTCCATCGAGGACGCCGATCACCGCGCCGTGTGCGAGGAAATGCTGCGCCGCCATGAAGCGGCCTTCCGCACCATCCCTGCTGCCAAGAGCGTGCACCACAGCTTTCTCTCCGGCCTTTTGATGCACACGTACAATATGCTGCGTCTGGCCGATTTTCTCGCCATGCAGTACGCGGACACTGTGGACCGCAGCCTGCTGCTCGCGGGCACACTGCTGCACGACTTCGGCAAAGAGCAGGAATTCACGTTCTCCGACCTCGGCCTCGTGACGGATTACTCCACGAAGGGCCAGCTTCTCGGCCACCTTGTCATGGGCGCACAGGAGGTCGGCGAGGCCGCCGCGCAGCTCGGCATCCCGGAGGAAAAGTCGGTGCTTTTGCAGCACCTGCTGCTCTCACATCACGGCGAGCCGCAATTCGGCGCGGCGGTGCTGCCCCAGTGCGCGGAGGCGGAGCTTCTATCGCTCATCGACCAGATCGATAGCCGCATGGAGATCTACCGCGAGGTGCTCGCGCCGCTCAAAGCGGGTGAATTCAGCCAGCGTGTCTTCGCGCTCGACAACCGGCGGGTTTATAAGCATCAATAAGGATAGCAGCGCCAGCGGTCGTTTTACTTTGTTCTGGGATAGGGGGTGTCCTGGTCGGTCAGACCGGCGAGATAGTCCATGCTGGTTTCCAAGGCAAGGGCGATGCGGCGGCACTGTTCAAAGCTCATATTTCGTTTGCCGGTCTCGATTTTTGAATAATCGCTCTGGTCAATTCCCGTCAGCATCTGCATTCTGACCTGTGAGAAGCCTTTCTTTTTGCGCAGTTCTTTCATACGAGTCATCTAATCACCCCAACAAAATTATGGCAAATTGACCTATTGATAATAGGGTGATATTGACCTATAATTGTGTAGAGGTGATAAGATGACGACTTATAAAACGCTATACCACTTGATGGTACGCAGTATGAGCGAAGCCATCGACCTCTACGACGAAGGAAAGGGTATCCTTGCCCGTGAAGTCATGCAAAGAGCTCTGCTCGATGCCGAAGAGAAAGTGATTGCACATGACATTATCCCTGATGAAGCCATCAGCAGTGCCGATTCAGCAGAAAACTGAAAAGGCAATCCCCCGCAGCACACTGTCCACAAAATATCCCCTCTTTTCATTTTCTGCTCTTTTGCGTATAATAATCGGGTACAACACTCGTAAAGGAGGGGACCGCCATGCCATCGCTTAGCACCGATATCCGCTATATCAAGGGCGTGGGCGAAGCGCGCGCCAAGTCGCTCGCCAAACTCGGCATTACCGACCTGCGCTCCCTCCTTTCCTACTTTCCCCGCGCCTACGACGACCGCCGCGCGTACAAGAAGATCGCCGACCTCATCCCCGGCGAGAATGCCTGTGTCTGCGCCGTCATCGCGGGCGAGCCCAAGCTTTCGCGCATCCGCAAGGGGCTCGATCTCGTCAAGCTCCGTGCCGTTGACGAGACCGGCGCGCTCGAGCTGACTTATTTCAACCGATCCTACCTCAAAAACACCTTCCACACCGGCGATACCTATGTGTTTTTTGGCCGCGCTGAGGGCACGCCGAGCCGCCCGCAGATGACCAATCCTCTCTTCGAGCGTGAGGGCGCGCATCAGATCACGGGCCGCATCATGCCCATCTACCCGCTCACCGCGGGCGTCAGCCAGTCGATGCTCTATAAGGCCGTCGAGCAGGGTCTTGCCGCCTGCGTCGACGAGCTGCCGGACATTCTCCCTGAGGACATTCGCCTCGCCTATCAGCTCTGCCACACCCGCTTTGCCTATGAAAACATCCATTTCCCCACGGACGACGAAGCCCTCTCCGCCGCGCGCCGCCGCCTTGCGTTCGAAGAGCTTTTCCTGCTCGCGCTCGGCCTCAAGCTCCTGCGCGAGCGCCGCACGTTCGTCGCGGGAAAACAGTGTAAAAAAGTCGACCTTTCGCCCTTTTTCACCTCTCTCCCCTTTTCCCTCACCGGCGCACAGCGCCGCGCAATCGGCGATATCGCGCATGACCTGACAGGTCAGCGCCCGATGAACCGCCTCGTGCAGGGCGACGTCGGCTCGGGCAAAACGATGGTCGCCGCCGCCGCCATCTACATGGCCGCAAAAAATGGTCTCCAATGCGCCCTCATGGCCCCGACCGAGATCCTTGCCGAGCAGCACTATCGCTCGCTCGCCCCGCTTTTGGAGCCACTCGGCTTCCCCTGCGCACTGCTCACCGCCTCGACCAAAGCCAAGGAGCGCCGCGCGCTGAATGAACGTCTCCGATCCGGCGAACTCTCCCTTGTCATCGGCACGCACGCCCTGCTCTCGCCCGATGTACAGTATCAAAACCTCGGTCTCGTCGTCACCGACGAGCAGCACCGCTTCGGCGTCGACCAGCGCGCCGCGCTGTCCGCCAAGGGCGATGACCCGCACCTGCTCGTCATGTCCGCCACGCCCATCCCGCGCACGCTCGCGCTGATGATCTATGGCGACCTCGACGTCTCCATCTTGAATGAGCTGCCCCCCGGACGGCAGAAGATCGACACCTTCGCCGTCCCGTCGAGCTATCATGAGCGCATCTACGCCTTTTTGCGCAAGCTCGTGCAGGAGGGGCGGCAGGCCTATATCGTCTGCCCCATGGTCTCGGAAAACGACGAGCTCCCTGATGAGCGCAAGGCCGTCACCGCCTACGCAGAAATGCTGCAAAAAGAGGTCTTCCCCGACCTTCGCATCGCCCCCATCCACGGCAAGATGAAGCCTAAGGAAAAGGACGCCGTCATGCGCGCTTTCGCCGCGCATGAGATCGACGTGCTCGTCTCCACCACCGTCATCGAGGTCGGCGTCGACGTGCCGAACGCCGCGCTCATGCTGATTGAAAACGCCGAGTGCTTCGGCCTCTCCCAGCTCCACCAGCTGCGCGGCCGCGTCGGCCGCGGCCGGCACAAGTCCTACTGCGTCCTTGTCTCCGACAACAAGGGTGAGGAAAACAAGCAGCGTCTCAAGGTCATGTCCTCCACGAGCGACGGCTTCGCCATCGCGGAAGAGGACTTGAAGCTCCGCGGCCCGGGCGACTTTTTCGGCTCCCGCCAGCACGGCCTGCCGTCGCTGCGCGTCGCCGATCTCTCGTGCGATCTATCGCTCCTGCACGAGACACAGTCCGCCGCCGAGCAGCTCCTTGCCGCCGACCCCGCGCTCAAAAATCATCCGCTGCTCAAAGCCCGCGTCGAGCTCCTCTTCGAGCTCAACGCCGATACCATGAACTAAAAAAGCCAAGCCGTTGGCTTGACTTTTTTCTCTTTCGTAGTATGATTAGTATAATTAATCATACTTTAGGAGGTTGATTTTATGGAAGTACCTCAGGGCAAGCACGCCTGGATGGTCAAGATCGGCGAAAAGGGCCAGTTTGTCATCCCCAAGGAAGCGCGCGACATTTTCGGCTTTCATCCCGGCGACGAGCTGCTCGTCCTCGGCGACGACGAGCGCGGCATCGCCATCCTGCCCAAGGCCATGCAGCGGGAATATATGCTGCGTATCTTTTCCGAAATGGACAACGGGGGCGACAGCAAATGAGCAAGATCGTCTTTTTCTGCATTCCGGCCTACGGTCACACGAACCCGACGCTCGGCGTCGTGCGCGAGCTCACCGCGCGCGGTCACGAGGTCCGCTACTACTCCTACGAACCCATGCGCACGCTCATCGAAGCCGCAGGCGCGCAATTCGTCGCCTGCGACCCGTATGACTGCGAACAGCACCTCACGCCCGCCGACGGCGCGCGCGTCGGCAAGGACATCGCCTTTTCAACGCACATTCTGGTCGAGACCACCCTCGCCCTCGACGAAATGGTCTGCGCCGACATGCGCGCTTACGCGCCCGACTGCATCGTCGCCGACTCGATGGCTGTCTGGGGCAAGGCCGTCGCCAAAAAGCTCGGCATCCCGTTCATCTCCTCGACCACGACCTTTGCCTTCAACCGCTATTCGGCCAAAGTCATGAAGCAGAGCGGCGGCCAGATGCTCAAAATGATGCTCGCCATGCCGAAGATCAACCGCGATCTCCAGCGCCTGCGTGACCGCGGCTATCCCATCAAGAATATTCTCGACATCATCCAGAACGACGACCGGACCGACACCATCGTCTACACCTCGCCCGAGTTCCAGCCCTGCGCCGACACGTTCTCAGACAAGTACGCCTTCGTCGGCCCGTCCATCCGCCCCGCGACAGAAAATATCGAAAAGACCCACGATGTACTCATCTACATTTCGATGGGCACAGTCAACAACGACCTCCTCCCCTTCTACCGCGCCTGTATCGCCGCGTTCGCGGACTCGCTCTATCAGGTCATTCTCTCCACCGGCGAGCAGATCGACCGTTCCGCCCTCGGCGCGCTTCCCGAAAATATCACCGCCCTGCCCCGCGTCGACCAGATCGCCGTGCTGCAAAAAGCCGACGTCTTCCTCTCCCACTGCGGCATGAACAGTGCGAGCGAGAGTCTCTACTTTGGTGTGCCGCTCGTCCTCTTCCCGCAAACGAACGAACAGGGCGGCGTCGCCGCCCGCGTCGCCGAGCTTGGTGCGGGCCTCAAGCTCGAAAAAGCCGACGCCGCCTCCATCCGCACCGCGGTCAACGCCGTTCTGCAAACACCGTCGTACCGCGCGAATGCGCAGAATATTCGTGAGAGCTTCCTCCGCTGCGGCGGCGCGAAAGCCGCGGCGGATAAAATTCTTTCTGTCGCTGACAAGAAATAGTTTCCCCATGCCGCATGGGGAACGGGGCAAAGGGGGATATTCTCTTTCACGAAAAAGAATATTCCCCTTTAAATCCCCCAAGAGAAAGGTTTAGATTGGCAGTCTCAGGGTTGAATAACCTTTATGCCTTCGGAATGCAACTGCCTGCGCGCGGCGTTGCCGCGGTTAGTGTTGCTAATACGATTTGACTTTCTTCTATTATCCGCTGCCGCTCTGCCCATCTTGTAGGAGTACAACTTAATTTCCGTCTACCGTGGCACTCCTCAATGCGGCGAGCGAAGCAATGCCGCATTCCGCAGGCAGTCTGCCGCCGTTCTACCGTCACTCGCGCCTCACGATAGTAAGGCGCGGTTGCAAGTGCTAACGAGATGGTAGGGATTCATGGCGAAGCCATGTACACCGCACTTACATTGCGCAGCGCGTGCAGTTATTCAAGCTACAGACTGCCAATATAAATTTTCTCTGGGAGGGTTTAAGGGAGGGATATCTCTTTTTGAAAAAGAGATATCCCTCCCTTATTCGCATCCCCGCATCAGGCGGGGGAATCTTCTCTCTGCACCAGCGCAGAAAACCTTATTTCTCTTCCTGAGCCTTCAGCTTAGAAAGTTCTTCTTCCTCCAGCTGGCGGTACGCCACCTTACCAACCAGAGTCTTCGGCATATCCTCCTTGAACTCGATGTCGTAGGGCATGGCGTACTTCGCAACATTCTTGCGGCAATAGGCGAGCAGCGCCTGTCTCGTGTCCTCGGTCGCGGGCACACCGGCGGCAAGCTTGACGAAGGCCTTGACCTTCTGCATCTTGTAAGGGTCGGGCACGCCGATGACGCAGCTCATCTGCACGTACTCGTGCGCGTCGAGGATGTTTTCGATCTGTCCCGGGTAGACGTTGTAGCCCGACGAGATGATCATGCGCTTCGCTCTGCCGCGGAAGTAGATGAAGCCCTGTTCATCCATCACGCCCAGGTCGCCTGTGTAGACCCACGTGAGGCCGTCGGCGTGCGTGCGAAGCGTCTGCGCCGTCTCCTCGGGATTATTCATGTACTCCTTCATCACGGTCGGGCCGGCGAGCAGTATCTCTCCCTCCTGGCCATAGGGCACTTCCTTATCGGTGTCGGGCTCGACAATCTTGATATACGTGTCGGGGAACGGCAGGCCGATGGAGCCCTCCTTGAACATATGCGGCGGCGTCAGGCAGCAGGCCGTGACCGTTTCGGTCGTTCCGTAGCCCTCGCGCACCTGAATGGACGCCTTGTGATCATAGAGGAACTTGTCGAACTTCTTCTTCAGCTCGATCGACAAACTGTCGCCGCCGGAGAATACGCCCTTGAGCGAGCTGAGGTTCGCCCCGTCCATGCTCGGCAGGCGCAGCAGCGCCTCATAGAGCGTCGGCACGCCGGCGATGAAGTTGCACTTGTACTTCACGATCTGCTTTGCATAGCTCTTGGCCGTAAAGCGTGGGATCAGGATGCAGCGCCCGCCCTGGGAGAGCATCGTGTGCACGCACACGCCCAGGCCGAAGCCGTGAAACAGCGGCATCGCCGCGAGCATGCGGTCGCCGGGGCGGAACATCGGGTTCGCCGCGATGACCTGCTGGCCGAGGGCGTTGAAATTCTTGTTCGTCAGCACAATACCCTTCGTCGTGCCGGTCGTACCGCCGGAATAGAGGATGACGGCGGGGTCGGCGCCCTCGCGCTTGACCTTATAGGTCTTATAATAGCAGGAGCGGGAGAGCTTCATGAAGTCCTTCCACATAATGACCGGCGCATCCTCGGGGATCTTCTCGATCTTGCGTCCCTCTGTGAGCATATAGCCCGCCTTGATCGTCGGAGACAGCGCGTCGCGCACGCTTGCGATGATCATGTTGACGACCTTTGTGCGCTCGCGCACCTTTTCAAACTTGTTGTAGAACTGGTCGAGCGTCACCGCCGCCACGCTCTCCGAGGCGTTGAGGTAGAACTCGATCTCCTTCTCCGCCGAGAGCGGATGGATCATGTTCGCAATGCCGCCGACGAGGTTGACGGCGTAGAACATATAGATGGCCTGCGGGCAGTTCGGCATGGCGATGGTCACCTTGTCGCCCTCGCGCACGCCGATGGTCTTGAGCGCCTTGGCGCACTGCTCGATCTCGCGGATCATCTGACGGTAAGTCGTGGACTTGCCCATAAAGGTGAAGGCAATGTTGCCCGGGTATTTCTTGGCGATCTGCTCCACGGCCTCGAACATCGAGCCGTCGAAATACTCAAGGTGCATCGGCACCTCGCCCATGTAATCCTTCCAAGGGGTCTTTACGATCATATCACTCATAGTCTACCTCCTCCGACATCGGCCGCTCCAAAAGGGCGGGGTGCTCCAGCAGATACTTGAAAAGGCGCACGCTCTTTGCGTAATAGTAGCCGTCGGCAATGCGCTCATCCACGGTGAGGCCGAGGTCGACCGTCTCCTGCATTTCGACAAGGCCGTGCTCGTCGTACAGTGGCGTCCACTTCTTTTCGCCGATGATGCAGAACAGCGAGCTCGTGCCCCAGTTCGTCAGGTGGTGGTAGCCGCTTTTGAGATGAATGGAACCGAGGTTGGAGATGAACACCGAACTGTAGTTCGGGTCCTTGCCGATCAGGAAATCGGGGCACCAGCCGTGCTTGTCGAGCCAACGGATAAATCGCACCGCCGCCTTGGACAAAAAGCGTGGCAGGCTGTTGAGCACATTCATGCTGTTGTCGGTCGTGTTGACCTTCTTCTGCTCGCGGCAGGCCGCAACCTCCTGGTGGATCTCCTCGTGGATCGTTTCGATAGTGCTCTCAGGCTTTATCTCCAGCAGAGCCATGGCCTCTTCGCTGCCGTCGGCAAACTCCTTTTTGATGACAAAGCCTGCTGTCACCTTATTGCGCTGATAGTAGTTTTCATTCGCGTAAAAGCGGTTGAGCTTCGGCCGTAAAATGACCGTCTTAACGAGCGCCGTCAGGATCACGTGGAAAAACGTGTACTTGAACGGAATGCCCTCATAGTTTTTCGTCGCAATGTAGTCCTTGATGGGCTCTAAATTCACGCGCTCTGCGATATACGCCTCGTTGTCCGCGCGGTTGGGATAGATGATGCCCATGATAAAGTGCAGCGAATCCACATCCCGCAGCAGTGTTGCGTCGCGCCGGTCGCCCCAGCGTCTTTTCTGTTCTGCCATAAAACCTTCTTCCTTTTCTTTCGGTTTTGCTTCTTTTCCCCCACCCTTCCACAAGTGGGACCCCTCTTTAGGGAATAAACCGCTCAAAAATGGCGATCGCGCCCTCGCGCTCCGCCGTCTCCAAGTCTTCTTTCGACCGGATGGTCCAGTACACGCCCTGCGCGCCGTAGATCCTGCGGCACAGGCGCGGTGCCCATTGCTTCTTATCCTCGTATTTGTAGGCGACAAAATCCGGCTGCGCACTGATATTGCCCAGCAGGTTCGTCGTGGCAAACGCCATCGCGAGGCTCAGCTTGCCGCGATCCTTCAAAAAATTGCAGCTCAGCTGCCCGCGGATGACCTCGGGGCGGTTTTTCCGCAGCCACGCCACGCTGCGCGGGTCAAACGACTCCACGCAGTAATCAACGTGGAACTTGTCAAGCTCCGCCATCGTGCGCGCGGTCAGCTCGGCAAAGTTATCGCGGAAGGTCTTGATCTCAACGATGAGCGGAAGGCCCGTGCCTTCAAAGAGCGAGAGCACGTCGCAAAACTGCGGGATGACCGCCGCCGTTCCGTCCAGCGGATACTCCTTAAGCTCATCCGCGCTCAGATCCTCAAGGTAGCCCTCGCGCCCGGTCATGCGCTTGATGTCGCTGTCGTGGAAGACGGCGAGCGTCCCATCGCGCAGCAGGTGCACGTCAAGCTCCACGCCGAAACCGTGCGCAACGGCGCGCGAGAAGGCCTCCATCGAATTTTCCGGAATGCCCGCGGCCTTATCGTAGAGCCCCCGGTGCGCGTAGCGGAACTTCCGCAGCGCCGCCATGGACTCCGTCCCGCGGCGCGCGCACAGCAGGATCGCCCACGCAAGCGCCAGAATCAGGCAAATTCCGACAACAATAAGTAAAATTTTCACTTGATATCACTTCTTGTATTAGATTAGTCTGCGTCCATGTCCTCGAACGCGGCAAGACCGGCCTTGGCCTCCACCTTGCAGTCTCCGTGGCGCACGAAGCACATCGTCACAAAACTGCACGCCACGAAGAACGCCGCATACGGGAACAGCACGCTGTAGCTGATGTGCTTTAAGAGCGTGCCCGCCAGGATCGGCGTCACGACCTGCGCCGCCATCGAGAAAGTGTAGTAGTAGCCCGTGAACTTACCGATGTCGCTGCCCTTGCACATTTCAACGACCATCGGCAGGGAGTTGACGTTGATCGCCGCCCACGCAAGGCCGACGAGCGCAAACACGACAAACATGATGCCGTTGATGGTCTGATAGTGCGTCGTCAGGAAATACCCCGACGCGAAGCACGCCGCCAGCAGCACCACGCCGCCCTGAATGGTCTTCTTTCTGCCGATTTTCGACGCGAGCTGCCCCACCGGGATGTACGAGAGGATCGCGCCGCCCGTCGCGACGAGCAGGCAGGTCGACGCGCCGCCGAGGCCCTGCCCCATCACGCGCGCAACATAGGTCGTCCACCACGTCGTCACGCCGTTGTAGCCGATGTACCACAGCGCGATCGAGTTCAGCAGCATCACAAGGCTGCGCTTGACCTCCTTCGGCAGCTCCTCACGGCCGTCGGCCTCTTCCTCGGTGAGCTGCTGCTCGGGATGCTCGGCCTCGTATTCCTTCTCCGCCGCCGCGAGCTTCGGCTCGTTTGTCGTGAAGTACAGTACGATGACCGACGCCGCCATCAGCACCGACACGACGATAAACAGCGGCTGATAGTTCACGTGCGCAAGCCCCGCCGTCTTGCTGTTCGGATACAGCACCGCCGCCACGATCAGATACGCGATGCCGCCGACCGCGCCCATCAGGTTGATGATGGCGTTCGCGCGCGAGCGCAGGGGCTTGGGCGTCACGTCCGGCATCAGCGCCACCGCGGGCGAGCGGTACGTGCCCATCGCCACGAGCAGCAGCCCCAGCACCACGACGAAAAGCGCCAGCTTGCCCGTCTCCCCCGTCGCGGCGTAGCCGTTGTCGAAAACGGGCAGCAGGTTCATCAGGATCACCGCGGCCGCCGTGCCGCCGAGGATAAACGGCATCCGCCGCCCGATCTTGGTGCTCGTGCGGTCGCTCAGCGCGCCGAAGAACGGCAGCAGGAACAGCGCCAGCACATTGTCCGCCGCCATGATGGCGCCGGAAACGGTCTCGTTCAGGTGGAACGTGTTCGTCAAGATCAGCGGGATGATGTTGTCGTACATCTGCCAGAACGCGCAAACGGAGAGGAAGGCAAGGCCCACCAGCACCGTGCGCCTGTTGTCGAGCTTCATGAGGAGTCCTCCTTGCAAACGCTGTCGAATTTCTTCTCAATTATAGTAGATTAGCACAAATAGGTGAAAATAGCAAGCAAAAGCGCCCCTCAGTCTGACAGTTGCCCCGTTTCGTCCAACGAACGCTAATGATACAGCGTATCATTAGAAGACTGCCCCCGCAGAGACAGAGTCGGGACCGGGCGGTCTTCGTATTTCGATCTTGCGGCCGGAAAAGGACACAAATATGAAACGTACCCCCAACTACGACCTCCCGAACTGGGAAAAGGCAGACCCGATCAAGATGGATGACTTCAACGACCTCACCGCGAAGCTCGACGCGGCGCTGAAAGCGGGCGCGGATGCAAATACCGCCGCGGATGCGTCGATCGCGGCGGTGCTGGCGGACGTCGGCAGCGGCGGGCAGAACTGCCGCGCGGTCACGGGCAGCTACACCGGCACCGGCACATACGGCGAGGCCAACAAGCTCACCATCCAGACGCCGTTCAAGCCGCTGATGCTGTTCGTCACCAACCCGGACACGAGCGCCAACCAGCACATGGTCGTCTGGCTGCGCGGCATGGCGGCGGGCGACAACGGCTACAACGGCCGCACGGTGGTGCTGGAATGGGGCGAACGCGCCGTTTCGTGGTACTCCACGACCACTGGCGTCAACGGCCCGGCCTACCTGCACCTGAACGGCAGCGGCGTGACCTACCAATATGTGATCTTAGGCTACTGAGCGCAAACGGCATAAAAAACCCCCGAGGTCGTAAGACCTCGGGGGTAAAACTATTTGGGGGTAGTTTTTGACAGACTACTAATCAGAGATTACTTGTGAATGTAGCCAACCTCAACAGCGAAGCCATTGAGCTTAGCAGCACCATCGTAGGTGATAGCGGTCTTCTCGTTGATCACATACGGATAGGTGTTATTGGTGTTGTCGGTGCTCAGAGTAACGATGGCACGATAAGCACCCTCAAGGAAGTAAGGCTCGGTGTAATTCTCGTAACCAGTGCCATTCCACTTCTGCCACTGAACACTGACCTTCAGCGTATCGGCGGCAGCATTGCCATCACTGGAATTCCAAGTGAAAATAGAAGCAGTGGCGGAAGAAACGGGGCTGTAGATAGTAGGAGCAGAGATGTTTGCAACCGTAGCGCTTGCAACGTAGTACGGATATGCGCCGGGGACAGTAGAGGTAGCATCAACAACCCAAACCTTCTCCGCATTGTGGTTGCTCATGTCGAAGGTGACATAGACGATCTTGCCGGTCATATCAGCACTGAGTGCGCCAACAACGACGGTAGAAGCAGTGACGTTGAAGCGGATATCCTGAGTGCCGTTGATGGTGGTTTCAAGGACACCGTTCAGATACTTGGTGGTGCCGGAAGCCTTGACAGCAGCGATGGTGGGCTTCTTAGCATCGCACACCTGATGGTTGGTGGTGATCTCCTTCATGTCAGAGACAGCCGCAACATAACCGTCAGTATAGGTCAGGTAATACAGCTTATTGACATTGGCAGCATTGGTGAGAACATCCTTAACAGCCGCAGTCTGGGTCTTGACAGTGACAAGGCCTTCGAGGGTGTTGAGGTTGACTTCCCAATACTGGACGCCGTTAGCAGCGGTCTTCAGGTTGGCCGTGTAGCTGTCGTTGGTGATCAGGACATAGTCGCTGGCCTGAGCGGAGTCAGGCGTACCAACAACATAGACATACTTGGCAACACCAGTCGTAGCGTCGAGAACATAATCGACAACAACGGAGCTCTTGGTGAAGGACGGAATCTCGTTGAGACCCTTATAGGTCTCGAAGGAGTACACATGAGTGGTAGCATTCTCAGTGCCAACGAGGAACAGCGTCTCGGTATCGACCTTAACGTTGCCGATCCAGGCATACTTGTTGGTAATCGTGCTGGTCACGGTGGTGTGAGCCGGGTTGGTAGCAGCGCCGTCGTTCACCAGAACGAAAGCAACAGAGCCATCAGCGAGGGTCTGCATGCGGAACAGGTGGCCATCGATGATGTCCTTCGCCTTCACGTTATTACCAGTCAGGTTATCCATAGTGGCGTTGACCGCGGCGTTGGAAGCGACCGGCAGAGTGTAGACGTCCCCAGTCTTGGTGAACTGCATCGCATCGCCGTAGTAACCGACACTAGCGTTGTTGGTATAACCGTAGCCATAAACGGGCGTATAAGCGCGGGTCTTGCCGGTCGTAGCATCAACATCAAGGACGTCGATGGAGGAAACGGTGACAACGTTGGTGGACTTATCCATGTAAGTCACTTCGGCCATGGTCTTACCGTAGCCGGTTGCAGGATCACCAGCGAACCACATCTTGGTGATAACACCATAGTTGTAGGCGGTAGCGATCTCGAAGGAGCCAATCAGGTTGCCATAGGAATCGAAGTACCAAGTGTAGTTGCCGATGTTAGTCGTAGCATCGTTGTGGTTGAACTCAGCAGCATCATCATAGACAGTGCCGTTGACGGTGTGCTTGGCAGCGTTGTACCAAATAACGGTCTGAGCGCCTTCGAGAGAATCGGCCTTGCCGACGATCTCAGCGTAGTTAGCAACGTTAGCGGCAACATTGTAGACGCTGCTCTTAGCAACAAGACCACCCTCAGTGCTGGAGGTGCCAGTCTTGGCAGTATAGGCGTTGAGCAGGATGAAATCGCCGACAGCATAGGTGAAGGCGGCATCCTCATCAGTCAGAACGACCGTGCTGGCAGTATTGCCATTGTCATAAACGTCCAGCTTGAGCATATACGGGGTGGTCATGTGGGAGTTCTTGTCGAACTTCGCCTCGACATTCTCGGTAACCTTAGCAAGGAAGGTGTCGATCATGACGATACGGTCCTCATAGACCTCGGTCAGACGGCCCTGAGCGCCGAGCTTGGTAACAGTGTCGAGACGCTGAACAGTGATGGTGCTCTCGTTAGCGCCGTTGACGACCAGCTTGTAGTTCTTGTCAGCGGTCTGGCCTGCATCCTTAGCAACATCGCACTCGGTAACGGCGGTGGTGTAGGTGGCAATGGGCTTCTCGGTGATGGTAGCATAGGTGACCTTGGCAGAGCCGGTCTTGCCGTTGGTCCAGCTATAAGCGGGACGGCCCCACTTGTCATCGGTGTCCTTGACCTTGGTCAGGCTGAAGTTCTTGTAGCCGAGGGTGGCGTTGGTCTTACCGTTGAGGATGGCAGTCAGGTTGGTGTAACCGAGAGCCGGGGTGTAGGTG
>URXY01000014.1 GCA_900552015.1 uncultured Eubacteriales bacterium
GGTTCCTCGGTAGACGGAAATTAGGCTGTACTCCTACAAGATGGGCAGAGCGGCACCCGCAAGGGGTGTGCCGCATCCGTAAGGCGGCAGAGCCGCCAACGGCTGCGCAACAGCGGGTAATAGAAGCAAGTCAAATCGTATAGCAGTGCTAACGCGGCAAAGCCGCGCGCAGGCACTTCCATTCCGGCGGCAAAAAGCTCATTCGAGCCCGAGACTGCCAATTTAGGTCTTTCTCTTGGGGGATATAAAGGGGGCTATTCTCTTTCGCGAAAGAGAATAGCCCCCTTTGCCTCGTGCAGCGCCAACGACGCTGCTTCCCCATACCCTTTGGGTACAAAAAAGAGGGGCTTGCGCCCCTCTTTTCAGTTGCAGTTGCAGATATAATCGACAAATCGGAACTTGAGCCCGTTTTCCTCGAAAACCTCGCTCTCCGACGCGACGCGCCAATCGGGATTGTCATCGAGCCTGGGAAAAAAGCTGTCGGCATCGGCGTCGGCGAGGACCTTGGTGACGCAGACGCGGTCGCAGCGGCCGAGCAGGGCCATATAGACGCTTGCGCCGCCGATGACGATGGCATCGTCGCCGCCGAGAGCGGCGGCCTCTTCAAACGAGTGGGCGATCTCCGCGCCGGGGATATCGAGCTCACGGCGGGAGAGGACGATATTGCGGCGGTCCTTGAGCGGCTTGCCACCGGGGAAGGTGTCGAGCGTTTTGCGGCCGAGGATGACGGTCTTGCCAACGGTGAGGGCCTTGAAGCGCTTGAGGTCAGCGGAGATGCGGAACAGTAGCGCGCCGTCGCGGCCGATGCCCCAGTTCTGGGAAACGCAGACGATAGCAGTCATAGTGATCTGATCCAGACTTTCTATAGTGATTTGCCGTCCGGCGAAGGCGCGTCAGATGGCGATGGGTATTTTTTCTTCAAAGGGACTGTATTCATAGCCTTCGAGACGGACGCTGTCGGGCGTGAACTGATAAAAGTCCGTGACGGCGGGGTCGAGGGTGAACTTCGGCGCGGGATGCTCGGGCTCGGAGAGCATCCGCCCGATGATGGGGATGTGACGGTCGTAAATGTGCGCGTCGGCGATGACGTGGACGAGCTCGCCTGCCTTGAGGCCGGAGACCTGCGCGAACATATGGACGAGCACCGCGTACTGACAGACGTTCCAGTTGTTGGCGGCGAGCATATCCTGACTGCGCTGGTTCAGAATGGCGTTCAGCGTGCCGTTTGAGACGTTGAAGGTCATGGAGTAGGCGCAGGGGTAGAGGTGCATCTCGTGCAGGTCCTCGAAATTGTAGAGATTCGTCAGGATGCGGCGGGAGGCGGGAGTGTGCTTGAGGTCATAGAGCACGCGGTCGACCTGGTCGAACAGGCCCTCTTTATATTGGTGCTTGACGCCGAGCTGATAGCCGTAGGCCTTGCCGATGGAACCGGTTTCGTCCGCCCAGGCATCCCAGATGTGGGAGGAGAGGTCGTGGACGTTGTTGGACTTCTTCTGCCAGATCCAGAGAAGCTCATCCACCGCGCTTTTGAGGTAGGTGCGGCGAAGCGTGAGGATGGGGAATTCCTTTTGCAGGTCGTAGCGGTTGACAAGACCAAACTTTTTGATCGTGTGGGCGGGGGTGCCGTCGGCCCAGTGAGGACGAACGGTGAGGTCATCGTCGCGCACGCCGTTTTGGAGAATGTCGAGACAGTTGGCGCGGAAGACCTGATCGGCGTAGCTCATGCGCGCGCCCTCACTTGGTTTCACAGCCCGCGGCGCGGACGGCAGCAAGCGCCAGCTCGAGCGTCGGGTCGACGTTGGGATAGTCGAGGTGGTAGATATCGAACGCGGGAGGGAGCTCGGTGCAGCCGAGGATCAGGACCTCGGCCCCGCGCGCGAGAAGATGCTCGCAGGCGGCGCGGAAGGCGGTCGCGTCATGCGTGAGGTCGCCGGCCTTGACGCCGTTGTAGATGATATCCATGACGGCGGATTGATCTTCACTATGATCGGGGGTGAGGAGCTCGACGCCGCTGCCCTCGAACGTGCGCTGGTAGATGCCGGTCTGGACGGTGCCGTCGGTCGCGAGGAGGCCTGCACATTTGACGCCGCGTGCAAGCAGCGCGTCGCGCGTGATGGCGATCATGTGGAGGACGGGGATGGAGACGGACGCGGCGACCGCGTCGTAGAAGTTGTGCGCGGTGTTGCAGGGCATGATGAGAAGATCCGCGCCGATGGACTCGAGGCGCTGCGCGCTCTTGACCATTTCGGGGACGGGGTCGGCGCCGCCGTGCAGGAGGGCTGCCGTGCGGTCGGAAATATTGGTATTAGAGTCGATGCACACGCGCGGATGGTCCTGATCGCAGGAGGCAGCCGTGTGCAGGGTGATCTTCTGAAAGAGATCGGCGGTGGCGAGGGGGCCCATGCCGCCGAGGATGCCGATGACCTTTTTATCACTCATGGAGAAGCCCCTTTTCCTTCTTTTCGAGCAGCTTCTGTGCATTTTCGGGCAGCGCCGCTAGCTCGCGGTCGCGCAGAATGATGCGCTTGAGGCCTTCGACGGCGACCTTGACAGAGGCGGTGGTGTCCTCGCTCATGTCCTGGTCGAGACCGGCCTTCTCGCGCTCCTGATTCCACACGACGTGGAAGCAGGAGCCGCAGCGGCAGCCGAGCGCGGAGGCGACGACGAACATTGCGGCGGATTCCATTTCGCTCGCCTTGACGCCGAGGCGCTTCCAGCTCTCCCACTTCTGAAGGAGCTCGTAGTAGACGGGGCTCTTTTCAGGGGAGTGCTGGCCGTAGAAGCTGTCCTTGCACTGGACGACGCCGGTGTGGGTGGGATAGCCGAGGGCAAGGGATGCCTCGCGCAGGGCGAGGGTGATGTCGAAATCGGCGACGGCGGGAAACTCGATGGGCGCGTATTCGAGCGAGGTGTGCTCATAGCGGATGGCACCGGTGGCGACGACGATGTCGCCGGACTTGACGGAGAGGTCAATGCCGCCGCAGGTGCCGGTGCGGATGAAGGTGTCGGCCCCGAGCTGGTGCAGCTCCTCCATGGCGATAGAGGCGGAGGGACCGCCGATGCCGGTGGAGCAGACGGAGACCTTTTCGCCCAGCAGGGCGCCGGTGTAGGTGGTGTACTCGCGGTTTTGCGCGACGAGGTGGGCATCGTCGAAAAGAGCGGCGATGGAGGGGCAGCGGCCGGGGTCGCCGGGCAGGATGACATAGCGGCCGACTTCGCCCTTGGCGCAGTGAATATGATAGAGTCGTTCCAGTTCGTGCATGATGAAAGCGCTCCTTGTCTATAAATTGATAGAAATATTATATCAGAGGGAAAAGAGGTGCGCAAGGGGACAGACGGAGAGATATGAGCGAATCTGCCCTTGAACTTTGTGCGCATGGCAATTATAATAAGGCCGAAAAATGCAAAAAGCGAGAAAAGAGGAATGAATGATGGCATATAAGACGGCCCTTTTTGATATGGACGGCACGCTGCTCGATACGCTCGAGGACCTGCGCGACAGCACGAACCATGTGCTGCGCGAGATGGGCTACCCCGAGAGAAGCCTGGAGGAAATGCGCCGCTTTGTCGGCAACGGGGCGGAGATGCAGATCCGCCGCGCTGTGCCGGAGGGAACGAGCGAGGAGAATATTGCAAAGGCGCTGAGGGCGTATCGCGCGTATTATCAGGAGCATTGCCGAATCAAGACGAAGGTCTACGACGGGCTGCTGGACATGCTGGACGCGCTGAAAGCACGCGGCGTGAAGACAGCGGTGGTGTCGAACAAGCCGGACGCGGCGGTGAAAAAACTGAGCGAGGAATACTTCGGCGGCCGGATGGACTATGCCGTCGGCGCGAAGGAGGGCGTGCGCTGCAAGCCGTATCCCGACATGGTGGACGATGCGCTCAAGGCGCTTGGCGAAACGCGCGATGGCGCGGTGTTCATCGGAGATTCCGAGGTGGACGTGCAGACGGGACTGAACGCGGGGCTGCCGGTCATCGCGGTGAGTTGGGGCTTCCGCTCGCGCGAGGTCGTGATCGAGGCCGGCGCGACAGTTATCGCAGATGATGCCAGGCAACTCGAAGTGCTGCTGGCGCAATAAAAGAATCAAGAAAATGTTGGGGCGGACCGCCTGAAAAAGCGGTCCGTCCTGATTTTTTTGCGCGGAAGAAAAAACGTGCACCGGGATGTGCAACAAATCGGAGCGCGCAGGGTGGGGGTGAAAAGAGAAATGCGGAATGGGGGGACACGATGGGAAAAAAGGAAGTGCGGCAGGAGGACGTCATCGAGGCGCTGAAGAAGATCGCCTTCGGCAAGGCGAACCACGGCGTGGAGCTGGCGTATCTGGAAAAGGCGACGCCGCAGCGGGTACAGCGCATGGACCTGTCGGCGGTGGCGGAGTTCAAGCGGGGCGCCAACGGCGCGGTGGAGGTGAAGTTCGTCGACCGCGTGAAGGCGCTCAGCGTGCTCTATGAGATGCTCGGCAGCGGCGGCGAGGACGAGACGGAGGAATTCTTGCAGGCGCTGGAGCAGGCGGGAGAGGAGAAGGACGATTGGCGGGCGTAAAGAGGTTTTCCGCCAAGCAGAAGACGGCGATGACCTGGTGGACGAGCCCAAAGTACCGGAATTTCGACGCGCTCATCTGCGACGGTGCGGTGCGCAGCGGAAAGACGCTCTCGATGGGCATCGGGTTCTTCCTGTGGGCGATGAAGCGCTTCGACGGCCAGCAGTTCGCGCTGTGCGGGAAGACCATCGTATCGCTGCGGCGCAACGTGCTGCACGAGATCCTGCCGTGGCTCGGCGGGCTGGGCTTTCGCTGCGAGGAAAAGCGGAGCGAGAACCTGCTCATCGTGCGCTGCGGGGGACGGGAGAACCGCTTCTATCTCTTCGGCGGACGCGACGAGGGAAGCGCGGCGCTCATCCAGGGCATCACGCTGGCGGGCGTACTGTTCGACGAGGCGGCGCTGATGCCGCGCTCGTTTGTGGAGCAGGCAAGCGCGCGATGCAGCGTATCGGGCAGCAGGCTGTGGTTCAACTGCAACCCCGAGGGACCGCAGCACTGGTTCTACCGCGAGTGGATATTGCGCGCGGAGGAGCGCGGGGCGCTGTATCTGCACTTTACGATGGAGGATAACCCGTCGCTCTCACCGCGTATCCGGGCGCGGTATGAAAAGGCATACAGCGGGACGTTTTACCGGAGGTTCGTCCTGGGCGAGTGGACGGCGGCGAAGGGGCTCATCTACGACTTCTTCACGCCGGAGGAGTATTGCCGGAAAACACCGGAAGAGCCGTGGGAAAGGGTGCGCGTCTCCATCGACTACGGGACGGTGAACCCGATGAGCTTTGGGATGTGGGCGCTCAAGGGCGGCGTGTGGTACCGGGTGAAGGAATACTACTACGACGCGCGAAGAGAGGGGCGGCAGAAGACGGACGCGGAGTACCTCGAAGACCTGAAACGCTTCACGGCGGGATGGACGGTGGAGAAGGTCATCGTCGATCCGTCGGCGGCGAGCTTTATCGAGGCGGCGAAGCGGGCGGGCTTCGCGGTGAGCCGGGCGGACAACAATGTGGCCGACGGGCTGCGGGTGACGGCGGACCTTCTAAAGCAGGGGAGGATCGTGATCTGCGAGGACTGCGAAAACAGCCTCAGAGAGATCGCGCAATACTGCTGGGAGGACGGCGGCGCAGGACGTGACCGGCCGAGGAAGGAAAGGGACCACGCGATGGATGAGATGCGGTATTTCGCCATGTCGGTCGCGGGAAGAGGACGCGGCGGAGCGATCGCGCTGCGCGCGGTGGAGCGCACGGCGCGGTGAAAAAACGAAAAGGAGAGGGCGAGCAGATGAAAAGACTCTTTCAAAAAGAGAGGAGCACAGGCGGCGAGGCGGCGGTGCAGCTCAGAACGGGCGGACGAAGCGCGTTCGGCGGGCTTGATGGCTATGTGCCGCTGCTGGATGGGGACACGGAGGTCTACCGGCTGGTGCGCGAGGCGGTGCCGGTGGTGGACGCGGCTGTCGGAAAGATCATCCGTCTGACGAACGGTGTGAAGGTCTGCTGCGAGGACGAAAGGGCGGAGCTGGAGCTGGAGCAGTTTTTGCGCAATGTGCCGGTGGGAAGAGGACAGAGGGGCATCAACGCGTTTTTAAGCTGCTACCTCGATTCGCTGCTCACCTGCGGGCGCGCGGTGGGCGAGATCGTGCCGGATGCGGCGGGACGCGACATAGCGGCGGTGTTGTGCGGGGACGTTTCGCAGGTGGAGGTGCACGAGGGAGACAGTCCGCTGGACTTTTATCTCAGCGGGCGGGACGCGTGCGGACGCAGCGTGCCGCTGGAATTTCAGGACCTGCTGCTCTTTACGCCGTATAACCCCGAGGCGGGGCATCCCTACGGCGTATCGATGCTGCGCTCGATGCCGTATCTGACGGGGCTGCTCATCAAGATATACGACGCGATGGGGAAAAACTGGGAGCGCTGCGGCAATGTGCGCTTTGCGGTGACCTATAGGCCGCAGGGCGAGGAGCTGGACCGCGGGGCGGCGCAGGAGCGCGCCGAGCAGATCGCCGAGGAGTGGTCGCGGGCGATGCAGGAGAGCCGAAACGGCAGCGTGCGGGATTTTGTATCAGTGGGCGATGTGTCGATCAAGGCCATCGGCGCGGACAACCAGATACTCGACAGCGAGACGCTGGTGCGGCAGATACTCGAGCAGTTGGTGGCGAAGACGGGACTGCCGCCCTTTATGCTGGGGCTGAGTTGGTCCTCCACTGAACGGATGAGCGCGCAGCAGGCGGATATGCTGACGAGCGAGATCACGGCACTGCGGCGCACGCTGGAGCCTGCCATCGGGCGCGTGTGCGCGCTGTGGCTGCGCCTGCACGGCTACGGCTGCCGGTTCAAGGTGGACTGGGAGGATATCAACCTGCAGGATGAGGTGGAGGAAGCCAAGGCGGCGCTCTATTTGCAGCAGGCGCGAAAGCTTGAACTGGAAAACAAGGAAGCGGAGGGGAAATGAGCATGGAAGTGAGAAAAGAGAGCCTAGGGCTCAAAAACAGCATGGTGACGAACGAGGAGCTTGCCGCCATCAACGCTTTTACCAAGCGTGAGCTGAAGGCGGACGAGGTCTACACCTTTGCCGTGAGGCTGTGCGACAACGAGGTGGACCGGGACGGCGAGCGCTTCCCGCGAGAGACGCTTGAAGAGCTCTCGGAGCTGTTCGTGGGCAAGAGCGGTATTTTTGACCACGAGTGGACGGCGAAGGGACAGGCGGCGCGCATCTACCGCACGGAGCTCGTAGAGGAAGAGGGCTTCTGCTCGGTGGGCGAGAAGCGCTGCTACCTGAAGGGCTATGCCTATATGCTGCGCGGCGGCGCGAACGACGCGCTCATCGAAGAGATCGAGGGCGGCATCAAAAAAGAGGTGAGTGTTGGGTGCAGCGTGGCGCATTGCCGGTGCTCTGTCTGCGGAGAAGAGATGGGCAAGTGCGCACACAAAAAGGGCGAGATGTATGGCGGGAAGCTCTGCTGCACCGAGCTCGTAGAGGCGCAGGACGCGTATGAGTGGAGCTTTGTGGCTGTGCCGGCGCAGCCGCGGGCAGGCGTTTTGAAACGCTGCGGCGGCGGAGAGGCGGGGACGCTCAAGATGCTCGTCAAGCGGCGCGGGTCGAGGGCAAATCTCGCCGAGCTCGAAGCGCTCGAAAAGCAGGCGGCGCTCGGCAAGCGCTACATGAGCGCGCTACGCGGCGAGGTGAAGCGCTGGATGCTGGTCGCGGAAAAAGATGCGGACGGCGAGACCATCGGCCGGCTGGTGGAAAAGCTCGATGAGGATGAACTCAGGGCGATGGAGCGCATCTACCGCGCAAAAGCGGAAAAGAGGCTGGGACTGCGCACACAGCTCAGCTACGGCGCAAAGGAAAAGGTGGCGGAGGACGAGAGCGACTTCCGCGTGTAAGAAAAGACCAAAAAGCGGCGGCGCTTTTGGAATAAAAGGAAACTGAGGAGGAACTTTTATGAGCATTTCTTATCAGGGCATCGGCGAGTGGTGCGCGACGTTTGGCTGCGGCGCGGTCAGCGAGGGCGAGATTGTGAAGGTGAGCGCGAACGGCACGGTGGCAAAGTGCACGGCGGGCAATGGCTTTTGCGGCGTGGTGCGTGCCATCGCGCACGACGGCAAAGCCTGTACGGTGCAGCTCGGCGGCCTTGCCGAGGTGAAGTACAGCGGCACGGCACCTGCGGTGGGCTACGCGGAGCTGGTGGCGAACGGCACGGGCGGCGTGAGCAAGCCGGGCGACAACCAGAGCGGAAGCGCCTATCTCGTGCTGAGCGTGGACAGTGCGGCGGGCAAGGCCGTCATCAAGCTTTAAGGAGGAGAAGAACATGGCATATCAGTATGAAAATGTGAAGCTCGAAAAGGGTATGTACGGTCAAAGCGGCAAGAGCTTTCTGAAGGTGCTCGAATCGCTCGACCCGAGCGAAAATTATAAGGGCACGGCGCTCGAGGGCCTGGACGCCTTTCAGCGCCAGCTCAAGCGCTTTGACATTCACGTCAAGGGCGCGGGCAGCGACATGGTGGAAAAGTTTTTCCACACGAGCGAAAGCTCCGTGCTGTTCCCGGAGTTTGTTTCCCGTGTGGTGCGCCAGGGTATGGAGAGCGATATCCTGCCTGACATCACTGCGACCGTGACGAATTTTGACGGCATGGACTACCGCTCCATTGCGTCCGTTCCGACAGACGATGACAAGGAGCTCAAGCGCGTGGAGGAGGGCGCGGGTATCCCGACGACCAGCATCCGCACGCAGGAGAATCTCGTGAAGCTCCACAAGCGCGGCAGAATGTTGGTCGCGTCCTATGAGGCCATCCGCTTCCAGCGACTGGACCTCTTTTCTGTGACGCTGCGCCAGATCGGCGCGTACATCGCGCGTATGCACTTAAAGGACGCCATCGACGTTTTGATGAACGGCGACGGCAACAACAATTCCGCCACGAGCTATACCATCGGCGATGAAGGCATCGGCGGCACGAAGGGCACGCTGAGCTATGACGCGCTGCTGGGCTTTTGGTCGCAGTTTGACCCGTATACGATGAACACGATGCTGATGGGCAGCGACATGATGCTCGCGATGCTCAAGCTCTCGGAGTTCCAAAACCCGCTGACAGGCCTCAACTTCCAGGGCACCGGCACGCTCGCGACTCCGCTGGGCGCAAAGCTCCTGCGCACGAGCGCGATGCCTGCGGGCAAGATCATCGGCCTTGACAAGAACTATGCGCTCGAGCGCATCTGCGGCAGCGAGGTGCTGGTCGAGTATGACAAGCTCATCGACCGCCAGCTCGAGCGCGCGGCCATCACGAGCATTTCCGGCTTTGCAAAGCCGTATCAGGAGGCCTCAAAAGTGCTCTGCCTGAAGTAACGCAGAGAGGAGACAGGCAAAATGGCGGAAAAGGAAAGCATGAGCGGGCAGGTATACACCATTGCCTGTGCGCTGACCAAGGCGGACGAGAGCGAGCAGGAAACGCTCGCGATGCTGTGCACGGCGCAGGAGGAGGCGCTTGAAAAGCAGCTGAGAGACGGCGTTTCCAAGGAGATGTGCGAGAGCGCGTTCATCTGCGCGGCGGCGTTTTTGGCGGCGGCGGCGCTGGAAAGCGCGAGAGCGGGCGGGGAGGAGCTATCCTCCCTGCGCGCGGGCGACCTGATGGTGACGAAGCGCGCATCCGGAGAGAGCGGCAGGCGGCTTGAGGCACTGTGCGCGCAGGCGCGGATGCTGATGCGGCCCTATACAAAGGATGGATCGTTCTGCTTTTTCGGGGTGCAGGGATGAAAAAGATGCTGAGCGAAGCGTTTGAGCGCTATGGGATGAGCGCGGAGGTGCGCCGCGGGGAAAACGCGGTGCAAACGAAGGCTTTTGTCCAGCCGCTGCGGCGCGAGAGCGGAGAAGAGCCGTTTTCCGTGACGGTGCTGGGCGCGGTGAGCGAGCAGTGCTGGCGCTATCTCGGGCCGGCGGAGGTCGAGATCGAGATGGGCGACCGCGTGGTTTGCGGGGGGACACAGTACGTCGTGCGCAGAGCTGCGCCGTTCTACGCGGGCGAGGAGATCGCCTATTACTGGGCGATCCTGCATCCGGAGGAGGCGGGCGCATGACGGCGGTGAAGCAGGTGAAGCGCGCGGTGGCGGCGGCCATCGCCGCTGCGGGCGGCGCGGCAGAGGAGAGCTACAGCGCGGAGAAATTCAAAATGAGCGAGAGCGCCGTGACGGCGGTCGGCGTGCGGGAAACGGTCATCGAGCCTGGCGGGGGACTTGAATACCTCGGACGGCGGACGGACGAGGGGACACAGGAAGCACGCGAGGTGTACGGCAGGAGAATGGCGCTCAAGCTTTCAATGGACGTTTTCGCACCGCGCGCTCTTGGCGCGGACGGCTGCGAGGAGGCGGCGGAGCGCGTGATGCAGGCACTGATGACGGCGCTGCCGGAGGGGCTCAAGCTGCGCGAGCTGCACCTTGGACAGACGGAATGGGACAAGGTGACGGGAATGTTCCGCCTGCGCGTGAGCGCGGCATACGAGGCGTATTTCCTCTGCGAGATGGCGGAGGATGAGACGGTATTTACCGATTTTGTTTTGAAAGGCACGGTGAAAGAACGTGAACAGTACGATCCATGAGCGGCCGGGCGTGTATTCGTCCTACGACGCATCGAGCGTGGTGAGCGCACGCACGGCAGCGAAGACCATCGGCGCGGCGGCGGCCGCGGCGAAGGGAGAAGCGAACAAGGTGTACCTCATCACCTCCTATGAGGAAGGCAGGAGCACATTCGGCGAGGACGAAGGCGGCGTACATGGCATGAGTGCGCTGCTGAAGATGCTCTTTTTGAACGGTGCGGGCGCGGTGAAGGCGGTGGCCGTTGGCAAGGGTACGGACGGCGCGGCGGATTACGCGAGCGCGTTTGCGGCGCTCGACGAGGAGGAAGATGTTGGCATCGTGGTGTGCGACAGCGCGTTGGCCGAGGTGCACCAGAGCCTCAAGGAAAGCGTGGAGAACGCATCGAAGACGCGCCGCGAGCGCATTGCAGTTGTGGGCGGCGCGAAGGAGAGCGTGACGCAGATGACGGAGCACGCGAAGAAGCTCAACAGTGAGCGCGTGGTGCTGGTGGGGCCGGATATCATGCTGGATGGCGGCACAGAGGCGAGCGCGGTGTTTGCGGCCGCGGCGGTGGCGGGCGCGATCGCGGGAGGCGGCGATGCCTCGGTACCCATCAACGGCGCAGAGCTTGCAGGCATCGGCGGCATGAGCAAGCGACTTGACGACAATGAGATTGACCAGTTGGTGCGCGGCGGCGTGACGCCCATCGAGTGCGTGGGCGGTGTGTGCTCGCCGGTGCGCGGCATCACGACGAAGACAACGAGCGGCGGCGCGGCGGACACGACGTGGCGCGAGCTGACGACGATCCTGATCGCCGACGAGGTCATCCCGACGATCCGCAATGCGCTGCGCACACGCTTTGCCCGCAGCAAGAATACAGCCCAGAGCCGCGGCGCGATCCGCTCGCAGGTGGTGCTGGAGCTCGAGGAGATGAAAAGCCGCGAGATCGTGGACAGCTACGGCGAGGTGCTGGTGAGCGCGCTCAAGAGCGACCCGACGGTGTGCCTGGTGGAATTCAGCTTTACGGTGGCGCACGGGCTGAACCGCATTTATCTGACGGCGCACATCACGGTATAAGGAGGGAGAGACATGGCGAATACGGTATTGCCGCTGAGCAGCGACATCTATCTCGAAGTCGACGGCAAAAAGGTGGCGGTGGTGCAGAGCTACACGACGAGAGCGACGCGCACGAGCCGCGAGATCGAGGCCTTTGGCGAAAACGAGCCGGTGGCGACGATCGCGGGCGCGAACAAGTACACGCTGGAGTTGAGCCGCCTGTACGCGACGGATGAGGCCATCAGCGACGGCATCAACTTCTATGATCTGAACGACTTTTCGCTTGTGATCTGCAAGCCGGACAAGCGCATCATCTACTCGCAGTGCCGCTGGAGCAGCATTGAAGAGGCGGGCAAGCTCGGCGACCCTGCTGCGGAGAAGGTGACGATCATCGCGCGCAAGCGCATGGAGATCACAAGCTGATGGACGGAGCGCTTTTGAGCTTTCTCGGGCGCGAGCGGGAGGAGCGCGTGCGCATCGGCGAAAGAATGTGCGTGCTGCGCCTGCTTTCAGCCCGCGAGACGCTCGCGCTGCGGCGCGAGATTGCGCAGGAGGACTGCCGGGACGAGGAGGAGCGGGCGCTGCGGGCGAACGCGGCGCTGCTGCGGCGCAGCCTGCGGGAAAACGAAAACGGCACGGCGGTCTTTGCAAGCGCGGAGGATGTGGAAAACGCGCTGAGCGTCGGAGAGATCAACGCGCTTGTATCGCGTTACGCGTTGCTCGACGGGGCGGGCAACCCCTCGTGCGAGGACGAGCGCGAGCGGGTGGAAACACTAAAAAAAGCCTGGAGCACGCGCCCTACGAGCGGCTGAAATGGCGCGTGCTCCGATATGCCGGGGCGTTGCCAAGCGAAAAAAGAGCGCAGGAGATGACGGACGGGGACTACCTCTACTGCCTGATGCACGAGCTGCTCGACCGGGAGGAATCGCTGGAGCGGATGTGTCCTGCGTGCAGGCAGCGCGCGGAGGAGGCGCGGTGCAGCGTCTGCGGAGAGCTGCTGGCCGATACGGCAGGCGGGGAGAATGCGGGCTTTGACATGGCGCGCTACCTCCGCATGAAGGAGGGGAGAAAACCTTGAATTACATCGAATGGGCGCTGCAAAGAGGCTTGGAGCTGTGGCGCGAGCGGGAAGAAGCATCGAAGGAGCGTTTGTCGCAGTCTGTTGCGGTGAAAAGCAGCGGTGGTACGACGGAGAGGGATGCCGCGGCGGAACGAGCTGGATGGAAGACCTTTCTACCGCAAGCGGAAGCGGTCGAAAGCGTAACGGATGAAAGTGTGCAAGGCGCGGTGGAGCGCCTTGCGCGGATGCTGGGCAGTGGAGATGGCTCGGGGACGTTTGCGAAAGAGGCGGAGGAGGGCCGCTCAGCGCCGGTGGGCATGACGGCGCACGCGGCTGCCCCTCTGTGGGAAAAGAGTGGGGCGCACGGCGGCGAGAGTGCGGCGGTATGGCTCCGGCAGGAGCTGGGGAAGGACATGACCGCCGCGGCGGGCATTGCAGCGGCGAAAGAGCGGGACGCCTTCATGCTCTCGCGGGAGCGGGAGATGCGGGAGACGGAAGCCTTTTCACAGAGCCTCGAGCGCGATGCGCGGCGCTATGACGGCGGCTTTTTATTCTACTGAGAGAGGACGAGAGAAGAATGAACCTTGCACCGATGCGATACAAGGACTATGTATGGCCGCACAACCCGGAGACCTACACCATCGCGTTCAAACGGAGCGTGGCGGTGGCGAAGGTGCCGTTTGGACGCTACGGGATGCAGGATCTGGGGCTGAGCTACCGTGTGATGGAGGGCGAGGGCGTCTTTGCGGGGAAGGGCGCCTATGACGAGTTTAAAAAGCTGGCATCGGTCTTTTATGAGGGGGGACCGGGGCTGCTCATCCATCCGGTGTGGCAGGCGGCGCAGGCATATTTTGTGTCGCTCGAGCTTGCCCAGCAGCCGCTTGAGAACTATGTGCGCTATCGCTTTGCCTTCTGGGAGACGAGCCCACTCGACGCATCGCTCATCCGCGTAGATGAGGCGGGCGGCAGCGGGAGAAGCACGAAAGGAACGATGGGCGGCGCGGTCCATACGGTGCATCGCGGGGATACGCTGTGGGGCATCGCGAATGCTTACGGCGTGACGCTTGCGGTGCTTTTGAAGGCGAATCCGCAGATCAGAAACCCGAATGTCATCGCGGTGGGAGAGCAGGTGATCCTGCCGTGATGAAGGGGTATATCACGACCTGCGACGGCGTGCAGTATGAGCTGCCGACGCTGCTGCGGTGGGAGTTTTCCTACACGGGCAGCGTGCCGTGCGACAGCTTTTCACTCAGGTGTCCCTATGACCCGGCAATGGCGGAGACGCTGCGCCGCGCGGTGCGCTTCACTGCGAAGGAGGACGGTGCGGTCGAATTTGCGGGCGTTGTGGACGAATGTAGCGTGACGTGCGATGAAAAGGGCTTGCAGTTGGAGCTGAGCGGGCGCGGTATGGTGGCGCTGCTGCTTGACAATGAGGCGGAGAGCGTGAGCTATCAGCGGGCGACGATGGAGGAGATCCTCAAAAACCATGTGACGCTGTACGGCATCATCTGTACGGGCTATGACGCGGTGACGGCGGCAAGCTACCGCGTGACGAACGGGTCGAGCCAGTGGAAGGTGCTGAACGACTTTGCAGCGCTGCACGGGGGCATCGAGCCGTATTTCGATAAGACCGGTGCGCTGGAGCTCAAACGGACGCGCAGAGGGGCGAGCGTGACGATCGATGCACAGACGCCAGTGACGGCGCTCGTCTACTGTGATAAACGCTACGGTGTGATCGCCGAGGCACTGGTGGTGGACAAACGGGCTGGCGCACGGCAGAGCGTGAAAAACGCGGATTTCTGCGCGCGCGGCGGAACGAGCCGGAGGGTATTTTACGTGCCGGCGAAGAGCGGCGCGCAGACGATGCGCTGCACGGGCGAGTATCAGATCAGAAAGTCGAAGGAGGGGGCGGAGACGCTGCGTGTGACCATTGCGGGGAAGTTTTCCGCCGCCCCCGGCGACACGGCGGTCGTGAGCGGGACAAAGCTCGGCGTGAGCGGGCGGTTCCGCGTGATCGAATGTACGCGCCGCTTCGGCGAGAGCGGAGAGGCGAGCGAGCTGTGCTTGCAGAGGGAGTGAGAGACGATGTGGTTATCGAGAAAGCTGAGCCAGCATGAGATGCAGGATGTGGCCTCGGCGCAGGGCGGCACGGTGACGATCGAGGGAGAAGAGACGGCGGTCTTCAGCAGCGGGGAAAAGCGAGAGGTGAAGACCGTGGGGCCGGGCGGCTATGAGTGGCAGCCGCGCAAGGGGGAGGACGTGCTGGTCGTGCGTGGAGGGACCTTCGGCGAGGAGAGCTACGCCGTCGGTGCGCTGGACCAGACGGGCGGAGACCTTGAACCGGGCGAGGTGCGCATCCGCTCCGCCGCGGCGGGGACGGAGATCGTGCTGCACAACAACGGCAGGATCGACATCAACGGCGTGCTGTTTATCAACGGGATGCCGTATCTGCCGCTGGGAGGATGAGAGATGGAATTGAAGATCAGAAACAGAGATTACGTATCCGACGGTGCGGGCGGGCTCGTGCGTGTGAGCGGCTGGGACGAGCTTTTGGAACGCGTGCTCTTCAAGCTGAGCGTGCGGCGAGGGAGCTTTGCGCTCGCGCCGGAGCTTGGCAGCGAGCTGCACCTTTTGTGGCGGGAAAAGGGAGAGAGCCGCGCGACGGCGGCGAAGCAGTTTGTTGCTGAGGCGCTAGCAGAGGAAACGGACCTGACGGTGAGCGATGTGACCTTGGAGCAGAAGGGGGACCTTCTGACGCTGTGCATCGCGCTGCTCTATGAGGGAGAGGAGCGCGAGGTCAGCGTGAAGATCGGGGGAGAGTGAGAAGATGGAAGAGTTGAGGACGATCTACGAGCGGATGCGCACAGTGTTCGCAGAGGAGACGGGCTTTGTGCCGAACGACGGATGCGACATGATGGTGCGCCTCTATGCGTTGGCGGCGGAGGTGCAGTCGCTGCTGGCACAGGCGGACTGGGTGCTGGACCAGAGCTTTCCGCAGACGGCGCAGGGGCAGTATCTGGACTATCATGCTGAGACACGCGCGCTGACGCGCCTCCCGGCGGCGAAGGCGGCGGGCGTGCTGCGATTTTCCGCGCCGTCGGCAGCGGTGACGGACTACGAGATCGAGGCAGGGAGCGTCGCGATGACGACGGGCGGCGTGCGCTTTGAGACGACGGAGAAAGCAACGCTCCAAAAGGGCGAGACCTATGTGGACGTGCCGGCACGTGCTGTGGAGGCGGGTGCAAATGGCAATGCCATCGCGGACGCGGTGCACATCATGTCGGTCTATCCAGTGGGCATCACGCAGTGCACGAATCCGAAGGCATTTTCCGGCGGCAGCGGCGAGGAGAGCGACGAAAAGCTGCGCGAGCGCGTGATGGAGAGCTACAAGCGTCTGCCGAACGGCGCGAACGCGTCGTTTTACGAGCAGGAGGCGCTGCGCTTTCCGAATGTGGCGGCGGCGAAGGCGGTGGGCCGCGCACGCGGCATCGGAACGGTGGATGTGTATGTTTCGACGCACGCGGGCGCGCCGGGGGAAGCGCTGCTCGGCGAGATCGAGGCAGCCTTGCAGAAAAAACGCGAGATCGCGGTGGACGTGGAGGTCAAGGCACCGACGGAGAAGACGGTCAATGTGACAGCGGAGCTGACGGCGGAGCAGGGCTGGACGATGCAGGAGATCACGGACGCGGCGAAGGCGGCGCTTCAGGCGTATTTTACCGGCGAACGGCTGGGCGAGGCGGTGTATACGGCGAAGCTTGCGAGTATCCTCTATGGGGTGGAGGGTGTGAAGAACTGCCATCTGCTCTTACCAAGCGAGGATGTGAGCGTGGGCGCGACAGAGCTGCCGGTGCTCGGCACGGTGACGCTCGCGGAGATCGGAGCGGGTGAGGGCGCATGACGTATTACGACTATCTCTGCCGCCTTTTGGAGCCGATGCGCATTTACCGCACCGAGCGCGGCAGCATCAGCGGCGGCGAATTGTATGCTGCCGGTCAGGCACTGGATGGCGCGCAGGAGAAGGTGGACTACGCCGAGCGGGAGGGCATCCTGCCGCTTGCCGAGGGCGAGGGGCTTGCAAGGCGGGAAAAACTCTTTTCCCGCTGCCCGGTCAGTGTGTCGACCGAGCTGCGGCGTGAGGCCATCGCGGCGCTCGAGCGCATCAGCGCCGACAGCTTTACATTGGATGCCATCAACTCGACGCTCAGCGGCTGCGGCATCAAAGCGCTGGCGGAGGAGACGGAGAAGAAGGGGACGGTGAAGGTCTGGTTCCCGAACACCGTGGGCGTGCCGGACGAATTTTCACAGGTGGAGAGCATCATCCTGGATATCATCCCGTGCCACCTGCTGGTGGAGTTTTACTTCCGCTATCTCACGTGGCTCGAGTGCGAGAGAGTGGGATTCACGTGGCAGAGTGTGGAGGACGCGCACCACACGTGGGAGAGCTTTGAAAAGGCGGTGCCGGAGGAAGAATGACGGAACAGGAGATCTCGGTCAAGCTGACAGAGACCGAGCAGCGCGCCAAGTCGAACACGCACCGCATCGAAAAGCTGGAACAGCAGCAGAAGGACCTGAATAAGCTGGTAACGGCGGTGGAGGTGCTCGCCTCGCGTGAAATGGGCGTAGAGCGCGATGTGAAGGAGATCAAAGCAGATGTGAAGACCATCACGCAAAAGGGTGGGAAGCGATGGGACGCGATGATCGACCGCGTGCTGTATGTGCTCATCGGGGCGGTGATCTCCCTGCTGATGACCGGGGGGAGCGTATAGAAATGAAGAAAAAGAAAATGAGCTTTTCCAAGGTGTTGCTGCTGCTCGAGAGCGCCATCGTGCTGTACACGACCTATCAGGGCTTTGCGTTGGCAAGGCTCACGGTCGCAGCGGAGTTCATGGGAACGCTGCCGTGGATCGCAACGATGGTGACGGCAGCATGGGGCGCTTACGGAACGAGCGCGGCCTGCTATTACGCAAAGGCAAAGGCGGAGAACACGTGCGGCGGCGTGACGTACGAAACGGCGTGCCGCGGCATCGACTGCGAGGAGTGAGGATATGGAGCTTGTGAAAAAGAGACTGGCGAATCTTCTGAGTGTGAAGAGCATCGTGACGATCTGCCTGACGGTCACCTTCTGCGTCCTGACGGTGCAGACAAAGGTGACGCAGGAATTCAACACGGTGTATCTCATGGTGATCGCGTTCTATTTCGGCACGCAGAACGGCAAGACGCAGGAGGAGACGTAAAATGCGGCACAGCCGGGACATTGACGATCTGCGCGCAGACGTGGCGGCAAACTGCCGGGCGCTGATCGCCCTTGCTGAGCGCGAGGGGCTGCACGCGCTGGTGACCGAGACGGTGCGCGACGGCGAGTACCAGAAAATGCTCGCGAAAAAGGGCTACGCGGCCGCGGGAGCGGTGACACCGTCGTTCCACGCCGATCATGCAGGACTGGCCTTCGACATTTGCAAAAATGAGAAGGGCCATGCGTATGACGATCCTGTGTTTTTTGCGCGGATGGGAGAGCTGGGGAAAAAGGTCGGCTTTTCGTGGGGCGGCGACTGGCGGAGCTTTCCCGACCGGCCGCACTTTCAGTGGGATGCGGGCGGAGCGTACACGGGCGCGATGGTGAGAGCAAGGCACTATCCGCCGCCGATGCCGCGATTTGAGGAGGAAGAGATGACGCAGCAGGAGTTCAACGAGCGAATGGAGGCCTATCTCAAGGCACTCGCGCAGCGTGACCCCGCCGATTGGAGCGCGGAGGCGCGCGCCTGGGCCGAAGCGGCGGGCTTGATCGCGGGCGACGAGACGGGGAACAAGCAATACCGCAGCTTTTTGACGCGCGAGCAGTTCGCGGTGCTGCTGCACCGCTACGCAAAGCTGACGGGGCAGGAAAAAGCGGAATAAGAGAGGCGAAGAGAGCTGGAGGGGAGACCCTTCGGCTCTCTTTTTGCGTGCGCAGAGGCGGAAAACGGTACCGATATTGCAGGAAATCTTGCAAAAAACAGGCGTTTTTAACAAATCAAACGGACGTACATTCACGAAAACGACAAAAAACGAGCTGAAAATTTGTTCAGTTTTTTTGAATCTTCTGTGCTGATTTTCATTGATTTCATGCGGGAGTTCCACTATAATCTAAACTGAAGCCTGTATGAGCACCTCTTGACGGATTTTTGAAGGAATCCATGCAAGATGCTCATTGGCCATAAAACACGTTCATCAAAATCAGGGAGGGTTTTATCTTGAATAAGGTCATGACATTGCACGATGCCGTTGCAAAGTACGTCGAAAACGGCGATACCCTTGCGATCGGCGGCTTCACCACCAACCGCAAGCCCTATGCTACGGTCTCCGAGATCCTGCGCCAGGGTCAGAAGGACTTCATCGTTTACGCCGGCCCCGGCGGCGGCGAAGTCGATATGCTCATCGGCGAGGGCCGTGTGGCGGCTTACATCAACTGCTACACCGCCAACTCTGGCTACACCAATGTTTCCCGTCGTTTCCGCGCGTTCATCGAGCAGGGCAAGCTCACGTATGAGGACTATTCTCAGGACGTTCTGATGCTCATGCTGCACGCCTCTTCTCTCGGCCTTCCGTTCCTGCCGGTGCGCCTGATGCAGGGCAGTGGCCTGATGAAGTTCTGGGGCATCAGCGAGGAAAAGCGCAAGACCATGCCTAAGATCGAGGATCTCAAGTGCGCCGAGATCGAGAACCCCATGGTCCCCGGTCAGAAGGTCGTCGCCGTTCCCGTTCCCAAGATCGACACCGCCATCATCCACGTTCAGCAGGCCTCTCCGGACGGCACCTGCATCATCTGCGGCGACGAGTTCCACGACATCGACATTGCGATCGCCGCCCGTAAGACCATCGTCACCTGCGAGGAGATCGTCTCCGACGAGTTCATCCGCCGCGACCCGACCAAGACCCGTATCTTCGGCGAGTGCGTGCAGGCGGTCGTCAAGGCTCCCTACGGCGCATGGCCCTCTCAGTGCTATGCCTACTATGACGACGACGATGCCGGCCTGAAGGAATACGACAAGGCTTCCAAGTATCAGGATGCCGAGGATGCCGTCAAGCAGCTCGAGAAGGCTGCTGCCAAGGCTGCCAAGGCACTCGAGAAGGCGCCCGAGGATGAGAAGCTCAAGCTCGCTGCCGAGAACGCACAGAAGGCCTTCGAGCTCGCCAAGAGCGGCGAGAAGGTGCCCGAGACCTTCAAGGATTACGTTGAAAAGTGGGTCTACAGCTGCGAAGATCAGGCCGCGCTGCTCGACAAGATCGGCGGTAGCCGTCTGATGCGCCTGAAGAACGAGCCGCACCTCGGCTATTCCACTACACACTAAGGTTTGGGAGGCTAAATAGAAATGTCTGATTATACGAAGTATACCAAGCAGGAAATGCAGGCTTATGCCATTGCTAAGAACATCAAGGAAAACCAGATCGTCATCGTCGGTACGGGCCTTCCGCTGATCGGTGCGTCCCTCGCCAAGCGTGCGGTCTGCCCCAGCTGCCACCCTATCGTCGAGTCGGGCCTGATGGACTGCGACCCCGTTGAGGTCCCCCGCTCCGTCGGTGATAACCGCTTCATGGCACACTGCGCCGTGCAGTGGCCCAACATCCGCTTCGTCGGCTTCGAGGCCAACGAGTGGCTGCACGACGAGGACCGTCTCGTCGCCTTCATCGGCGGCGCACAGATCGACCCGTACGGCAACGTGAACTCCACCTGCATTTTCGGCAAGGGCGATTACCTGCAGCCCACCACCCGTTTCACCGGCTCCGGCGGCGCGAACGGTATTGCCACCTACTGCAACACCATCATCATGATGCAGCACCAGAAGCGCCGCTTCATGGACCACGTCGACTACATCACCTCCTGCGGCTGGATGGACGGCCCCGGCGGCCGTGAGCGCGCGGGCCTGCCCGGCAACCGCGGTCCTCAGATGGTCGTCACCGACCTCGGCATCATGAAGTTTGATGAAGAGACCAAGCGTATGTACCTTGCTTACTACTATCCGTTCTCCTCTCCCGAGATGGTGCAGGAGAACACCGGCTTCGAGATCGACGTCTCCCGCGCTGAACTGATGGAGGGTCCCTCTCCGGAGATCATCCGCCTCATCCGTGAGGAGATCGACCCGGGTCAGGCGTTCATCAAGGTCCCCAAGGATAAGTAATTTGTTATTTTGATAAGAAGGAGAACATAATATGAGCGAATATTCCATGCCCTCTTATTTCCAGAGCATGCCGGTGATCGGTAAGGATCTGAGCGCATTCCACGAGGACAACGCCGCTGAGATCCAGGCGGTGGAGCAGGAGATCCACGAGATCCGCGAGGCTGCCCTCGAAGCCGGCAAGAGCACCGAGGCGCTCAACGAGTCCGGTCAGTGGACCGCGATGCAGCGCATCATGGAGCTCGTTGACGAAGGCACCTGGTGCCCCCTCAACAGCCTCTATAACCCCCAAGACAACAAGAACGGCAGCGTTGGCATCGTCAAGGGCCTCGGCCGTATCGATGGCAAGTGGGCCGTCATCATCGCGAGCGACAACAAGAAGCTCGCAGGCGCCTGGGTCCCCGGCCAGGCCGACAGCCTGCTGCGCGGCAGCGACACGGCCAAGCGCCTGCGCATCCCCCTCGTGTACGTGCTGAACTGCTCCGGCGTTAAGCTCGACGAGCAGGAGAAGGTGTACCCCAACCGCCGCGGCGGCGGTACGCCGTTCTATCGCAACAGCGAGCTCAACCAGATGGGCGTGCCCGTCATCGTCGGCATCTACGGCACGAACCCCGCCGGCGGCGGCTATCACTCCATCTCCCCGACCATCCTGATCGCGCATCAGGATGCCAACATGGCAGTCGGCGGCGCCGGTATCGTCGGCGGTATGAGCCCCAAGGGCCATGTCGACAAGGAGGCTGCTGAGGCGCTCATCAAGGCGCAGAAGAACCTCAAGAGCGATATCCCCGGCACTGTCGCCATCCACTATGGCGAGACCGGCTTCTTCCGCGAGGTCTACGCCGATGAAGAGGGCGTGCTCGCCGGTATCCGCAAGTACATCGACATGCTGCCCGCTTACGATCCCGAGTTCTTCCGCGTCGACGATCCCAAGGAGCCCCTGTTCGACGCCAACGACCTCTACAGCATCGTTCCGTTCAATCAGAAGCGCTCCTACGACATGGTCGAAGTTCTGGCGCGTCTTTTCGACGGCTCCGAGTTCATGGAGTACAAGCACGGCTACGGCCCCGAGATGATCACCGGCCTTGCCAAGATCGACGGTCTGCTCGTCGGCGTTGTCGCCAACTATCAGGGCATGCTGATGAACTACCCCGAGTACAAGATGGCGACTTACGGCCAGGCGATGGGCGTGGGCGGCAAGCTGTACCGTCAGGGCCTCATCAAGATGAACGAGTTTGTCACCCTCTGTGCGCGTGACCGCATCCCGATGCTGTGGGTCCAGGATACCACCGGTATCGACGTCGGCAACGACGCTGAGCGCGCTGAGCTCCTCGGCCTCGGCCAGAGCCTGATCTACTCCATCCAGTCCAGCAAGCTGCCGATGATGGAGATCACGCTCCGCAAGGGCACCGCCGCGGCGCACTACGTCCTCGGCGGCCCGCAGGGCAACGACAACAACGCCTTCTCCATCGGCACCGCTACCACCGAGATCTACGTCATGCACGGCGAGACCGCTGCGGCCGCCATGTATGCCCGCCGTCTCGTGAAGGAAGAGAAGGCCGGCGAGGATCTGCAGCCCACCATCGACAAGATGAACGCGCTGATCCAGGACTACGCCAAGAAGTCCAGCCCGAAGTTCTGCGCCAAGGCAGGCCTGACCGACGAGATCGTCGACATGAACGATATGCGTCCCTACATCCAGGCCTTCGCGAACGCCTGCTACCAGAACCCCGAGAGCATCTGCCCGGTCCATCAGATGCTGCTGCCGCGCGTCATCCGCGACTACGACGCGCTCAACGCGCAGTAAGCTAAGCGCATAAAACACGCTTTCGCGGCGCAGCCTGCGCGGCGGCAAGAACCGCGCAGGCTGCGATCATGAAAACGGAGAGAAATGATGAGCATTTATACCATGGGTATCGACGTCGGCTCCACCGCGTCGAAGTGTGTGATCTTAAAAGATGGCAGCGAGATCGTGGCAAAGTCCCTCGTCCCTGTCGGCACCGGCACGTCCGGCCCCTCCCGCGCGATCGCGCAGGTGCTGGAGAATGCGGGCATGACGCGCGAGCAGATGGACTTTGTCCTTGCCACGGGCTATGGCCGCAACAGTCTTGACGGCCTTGCCGATATGCAGATGAGCGAGCTTTCCTGCCATGCCAAAGGCGCGGCCTTTCTTTTTCCGAACGTCCGCACGGTCGTCGATATCGGCGGTCAGGACGTGAAGGTCATCGAGATCGAGAACGGCATGATGAAGAACTTTGTCATGAACGACAAGTGCGCGGCCGGTACCGGCCGCTTCCTCGATGTTATGGCCCGCGTGCTCGAGGTGAAGGTCGAAGACCTCGGCGACCTTGGCGACAAGTCGACCAAGGAGGTCGGCATCAGCTCGACCTGCACGGTCTTTGCCGAGAGCGAGGTCATCTCGCAGCTCGCCATGGGCACCGACAAGTGCGACATCATCCACGGCATCCACAAGTCCGTCGCGGGCCGCGTTTCCGGCCTCTGCCACCGCATCGGTGTGCGCGACGACGTGGTGATGACCGGCGGTGTCGCACAGAACCACGGCATCGTGAAAGCCCTTCAGGAGCAGCTCGGCCACGAGATCCACACCACGCCCCTCACGCAGTATAACGGTGCGCTCGGCGCCGCTCTGTTTGCCTACCAGAAGGCTTTGAAAAACAAATAATCCCCATCATTCGTTATCAAATTTTTCTATATCGCATTAGGAGGAATCAATCATGGCTAAACAAGTCAGTCCCGGCGTGCTTGCTCTGCGCAAGGTCGTCGATGACGTCTATGCCGACGCCCGTGAAGCGAAGAAGCAGGGTAAGCTGGTCGGTTGGTCCAGCTCCAAGTTCCCCTGTGAGCTTGCTGAGGCCTTTGACCTCAACGTGATGTATCCCGAGAACCAGGCTGCCGGTATTGCCGCCCAGCGCGACGGTGAGATCATGTGCCAGGCTGCCGAGGATCTTGGCTTCGACAACGATATCTGCGGTTACGCACGTATCTCCCTGGCTTATGCCGCCGGTAAGCGCGCCAGCCGCAAGTTCGACCCCGAAACGCTCGAGTTCATCATCGACCCGAACAGCGGCAAGCCCCTCAAGGACGAAAACGGCAAGGTCGTCATCGATCCTGAGACCGGCAAGCCCAAGAAGGACCCCAAGACGCAGGTCCCCTACACGGTTCTGGACGATATCCACGAGATCGAGGCTCTGCCCGAGACCACCGAGAAGGAGATCGCCTATAAGAACTTCCGCCGCGAGGCCATCAAGCCCTACAAGCAGATGCGCATCCCCCAGCCGGACTTCGTCCTGTGCTGCAACAACATCTGCAACTGCATGACCAAGTGGTACGAGAATATCGCCCGTATGTGCAACATCCCCCTCATCATGGTCGATATCCCCTACAACAACACCGTGGAAGTCAGCGATTCCGCTGTCAAGTACGTCCGCGCCCAGTTCGACAACGCCATCCATGAGCTCGAAAAGCTCACCGGCAAGAAGTTCGACGAGAAGAAGTTCGAGCTTGCCTGCAAGCACGCGAACCGCACCGCGCAGAACTGGCTGAAGGTCTGCGACTTCCTGCAGTACAAGCCCGCCCCGATGAGCGGCTTCGACCTCTTCAACCATATGGCCGACGTCGTCACCGCCCGCGGCAAGGAAGCTGCTGCCGACGCCTTCGAACTCCTGTCCAAGGACCTGCAGAAGAACATTGAGGAAGGCACCTCCACGCTGCCCTTCCCCGAGCAGTACCGCGTCATGTTCGAGGGCATCCCCTGCTGGCCGAAGCTCCCGAACCTGTTCAAGCCCCTCAAGGAGAATGGCATCAACGTCACCGCAGTTGTGTACGCGCCCGCGTTCGGCTTTGTTTACAACAACATGGACGAAATGGCCCGCGCTTACTACAAGGCTCCGAACTCCGTCTGCATCGAGCAGGGCGTTGCCTGGCGTGAAGGCATCTGCCGCGACAATAAGGTCGACGGCGTGCTCGTCCACTACAACCGCTCCTGCAAGCCCTGGTCCGGTTACATGGCTGAAATGCAGCGCCGCTTCACCGCTGACCTCGGCGTGCCCTGCGCCGGTTTCGACGGCGACCAGGCTGACCCGCGCAACTTCAACGAAGCGCAGTACGCGACCCGCGTGCAGGGTCTGGTCGAGGCTATGGAAGCCAACAAGAAAGACTAAGGAGGCGTGCAAAAATGAGTATCGAAGCTATTGTTAATGAATTTTCCGCTGTTGCCGCCAACCCCAAGGGCCAGCTCAAGGCCTATAAGGACGCAGGCAAAAAGTGCATCGGCGTGATGCCTTATTACGCCCCCGAAGAGCTGGTCTACGCTGCGGGCATGGTGCCCTTCGGCATGTGGGGCAGCAACAACAAGACCGAGCAGCGCTCCAAGGAATACTGCGCGACCTTCTATTGCACCATCGCCCAGCTCGACCTCGAGATGCTGCTCGACGGCACGATGGATATGCTGGACGGCGTCATCACCCCGACCATCTGCGACACGCTGCGCCCCATGAGCCAGAACATCCGCGTCGCCATGAGCGAGAAGCTGCCCTGCATCTTCCTCGCCCATCCTCAGAACCGCTTTGCCGACTGGGGCAAGCAGTTCTGCCTCGACCAGTACAACGACGTCAAGGCCGGTCTTGAAAAGATCGCCGGTCACGAGATCAAGAGCGAGGACATCGCTGCGGCCATCAAGGTCTACAACAAGTCCCGCGCTGCCCGCCGTGAGTTCGTGAAGCTCGCGAGCGAGCACTGCGACGTCATCGACCCGATCATGCGCTCGGCCGTCCTGAAGGCTGCCTGGTTCATGGATAAGGTCGAGTACACCGAGAAGCTCGAGGCCCTCAACGCCGAGCTCAAGGCGCTGCCTGAGGCCAAGTGGAACGGCGTCAAGGTCGTCACCTCCGGCATCATCTGTGACAACCCGACGCTGCTCAAGATCTTCAAGGACAACAACGTCGCCATCGCGGCGGACGATGTCGCCCATGAGTCCCGTGCCTTCCGTACCGACGCGAGCGAAGAGGGCGACCCGATGATGGCCCTCGTCGAGCAGTTCACCAACACCGACTACGACGTGCTGCTCTACGATCCGCAGTCCAGCAAGAACCGCCGCGGCGAGTTCGTGGCCAACATGGTCAAGGAATCCGGCGCGCAGGGCCTCGTGCTCTTCATGCAGCAGTTCTGCGACCCCGAGGAGATGGAGTTCCCATACCTCAAGAAGGCGCTCGATGCCGCCGGTATCCCCTTCATCAAGCTCGGTATCGACCAGCAGATGCGCGACTTCGGCCAGGCGGCGACCGCCATCCAGGCGTTTGCCGATGTGCTGTCCGTGCAGTAAGCAAGACCCTCTCTTTCCCTCCTGCCGCAAGACAGGAGGGAAAGGTCGTTAAGTCTACGCAAAAAAGTGCATAGGCGCTTGCATTTGATGTGAGTGCTTTGCTATAATCCAAACTTGAAAGGTAAAAGGAAGAAATGGAATACAGTAGCCTGTTCGTTACCCTGATGGGTATTGGCACGGTGTTCTTTGGCCTGATTTGCATCATTTTCCTCACCATGGCAATGGGTGCGATCCTCAAGGGCAAAGAGAAAGCACCGGCCGCCGCTGCCGCCGCTCCTGCTGCCGCCCCCGCACCGGCTCCCAAGCCGCAGGGCCTGCAGCCTGAGATCGTGGCCGCGATTACTGCCGCTCTCTCGGAAGAGGTCGGTATCTCGTCCCGCAGCATGAACATCGTCAACATTAAAAAAATCTAATTTTATTTTTAGGAGAGAACAAACATGATCAAGCAGTACAATGCCCCCGTTAACGGTACCACCTACGAAGTCACCGTCGAGTCCGCCGCCGGCGGCAGCCGTATGGCTTCCGCTCCTGTCTCCCGCGCTGCCGCGGCTCCCGTTGCCCGCGCTGCTGCTCCCGCTCCTGCCGCTGCTCCCGCGCCTGCCGCTGCTCCCGCTGCCGCTCCCAAGGCCGCCGCTCCCGCCGGTGCCGGCACTGTCACCAGCCCGATGCCCGGCACCATCCTCGATGTGAAGGTCGCTGCTGGTCAGGCTGTCAAGGAGGGCGACCTGCTCTTCATCCTCGAGGCTATGAAGATGGAGAACGAGATCTTCGCTCCCTGCGCGGGCACCGTTTCCTCCGTCGCAGTTGCCAAGGGCGCTGCTGTGAACCCCGGCGACGTTCTCTGCGTCATCGGCTAAGATACAGCAACCTCCCCGAATTAACTGTGAAAGGAAAAGAAACATAAATGGTTGCTATTATGAACTTCTTGCAGCAGACCGGCTTCTATATGTTTGGTCAGGACGGCAACTGGAAGTGCCTCATCATGATCGGCATCTCCTTTGTGCTGCTGTATCTGGCCATCGTAAAGGGCTTTGAGCCGCTGCTGCTGCTGCCCATCGCCTTCGGTATGCTGTGCACCAACCTTCCCGGCGCGGAGATGTTCCACGAGATCCTGTTTGCCGGCGGACACGTCCATTGGGACCTCTTCGGAGGTGCGCCCATCACGCAGGAATTCCTGACAGAAATGGCGGAGTCCGGCGTTGCTGAGGCGGTGCTTGCACCCTGGGCTGTCGGCAGCACCGTGAGCCTCGGCCTTCTGGACGTCCTCTACCTCGGCGTTAAGCTGGGCATCTACCCCTGCCTGATCTTCATGGGCGTCGGTACGATGACCGACTTCGGCCCCCTGATCGCGAACCCCAAGTCCCTGCTGCTCGGCGCTGCCGCCCAGCTCGGTATCTTCATGACCTATGTCGGCACCCAGTTCATGGGCTTCACCTATCAGCAGTCCGCCTCCATCGGTATCATCGGCGGCGCTGACGGCCCGACCGCGATCTTCGTCACCTCCCGTCTGGCTCCCGAACTGCTCGGCCCCATCGCCGTTGCCGCTTATTCCTACATGGCCCTCGTCCCGGTCATTCAGCCCCCCATCATGAAGGCCCTGACCACCAAGGAAGAGCGCCGCATTGTCATGCGCCCGCTGCGTCAGGTCAGCAAGCGCGAGAAGATCATCTTCCCCATCATGATCACCGTGTTCGTGGCGCTGCTCGTTCCCTCTGCCGCTCCTCTGATCGCGTGCCTGATGCTCGGTAACCTCTTCAAGGAGTCCGGCGTTGTGGATCGTCTGCAGAAGACCGCCGGTAACGAGCTGATGAACATCGTCACCATCTTCCTTGGCTTCACCGTCGGTGCTACTGCCACCGCCACCACCTTCCTTTCCGTTCAGACCCTTGAGATCATGGCAATGGGTATCGTCGCGTTCGGTTTCGGCACCGCGGGCGGCGTGCTGCTGGCCAAGCTCATGAACCTGTTCCTGAAGGAAAAGATCAACCCGCTGATCGGTTCCGCCGGCGTTTCCGCCGTTCCTATGGCCGCACGTGTTTCCCAGGTCGTCGGTCAGAAGGAGAACCCCGCGAACTTCCTGCTCATGCACGCCATGGGCCCGAACGTCGCCGGTGTTATCGGTTCCGCCATCGCCGCAGGCGTCCTGATGTCTCTGTTCGGCTAATTTTCAGCGATTTGAAAAGAGCACCCGCAAGGGTGCTCTTTCTTTGCGCCCGCAGGGCACATTGGATGTCCGCGCAGTGCGGAGGAGTTGCAGCCCTAGACGCTGCTGCCAAGCCAAAAGGGGCTGTTCTCTTTCGCGAAAGAGAACAGCCCCTTTTACCCGTGCAGCCCGCAGGGCTGCTTCCTCCCGGTACGGTGTGAAAAACAGAGAAAAGGGACCACCTTTCGGTGGTCCCTTTTATAATTGGAGTTACGACCACAGTGCCTGCATCGCGAGGATGGCCAACGCACCGGCGGCGAGGAAAACGCCGCCGATCAGAAGACCTGCCTTCAACGCGCCGCCGATAGCGGCGTTGCGCTCCTCGCGGCTCAGTTCGCCGCTCGTGTCCCACGGACGGTCATTCTCAGCAGGAGCGTCCGGCTCGCGGAAGTCCGCGCGGTCGCGGCGCTTGTGGATGCGGGGGACGAGCAGCGGCTGTGGCTCGATGCCGCTCATGTCGGCGATCGTGCGGCCGTCATCATCCTCGTAAATGCGCTCTTTTTTTCTCATTTATCGTAGAGGTGGCAGCACACAAAGTGGCCGGGCTCGATCTCGCGCTGGACGGGAGCCTCCTCTTCGCAGCATTTCATGCAGTTCGCGCAGCGGGTGTGGAACTTGCAACCCTTGGGCGGGTTGGCAGGGGAGGGGATGGAGCCCTCGAGCACGATGCGGTTCATCTTCACCTTCGGGTCGGGGATGGGGATGGCGGAGAAGAGCGCCTTCGTGTAGGGATGGAGCGGATTGCGGAAGATATCTGCCTTAGCGCCGTATTCGACAAGGTTGCCGAGGTACATGACGCCGACGGTGTCGGAGATGTGCTCAACAACGGAAAGGTCGTGGCTGATGAAGAGGTAGGTCAGCTTGTACTGATCCTGCAGCTCGTTCAGCAGGTTGATGATCTGTGCCTGAATGGACACGTCCAGCGCAGAGACCGGCTCATCGCAGACGATGAACTCAGGGTTGAGCGCGAGTGCACGTGCAATGCAGATACGCTGGCGCTGGCCGCCGGAGAACTCATGCGGGTAACGGTCCTTGTGGAAGGGCTGAAGGCCGCAGTTATCCATGACCTGATCGATGTAATCGTTGAATTCGTCCTTCGGCACGAGGTTGTGCTCACGCACGGCCTCGCCGATGATCTCGCCGACCGGCATACGCGGGGAGAGCGAGGAGAACGGGTCCTGGAAGATGATCTGCATCTTCGTGCGCAGGGCGCGCATCTCCTTCGGGGAGAGGTCGTAGACCTCCTGACCGTTGAAGAGGACCTGACCGGCGGTCTTAGAGTCGTACAGGCGGAGGATGGTGCGGCCCGTGGTGGTCTTACCGCAGCCGGACTCACCGACGAGACCCATCGTCGTGCCGCGCTTCAAGTTGAAGGTGACACCGTCGACAGCCTTGACATAGCCGACCGTGTGGGCGATCATACCGCTCTTGATAGGGAAGTATTTCTTCAGGTGATTGACCTGAAGAATGTACTGCGGGTCATATTCCACGGGGGTGAAATTGGGGTCCTGGAACGGATTGTCCTTATGCTCAGCCATCTTTATTCACCCTCCTTTCCGTTTTCCTTGCCTTCGGCCAGCTCTTCCTCTACGATCTCCTCGAGTTCGGGACGTTTGCCGTCGTAATAGCGGTAGCAACTGACCTTGTGTGTCGGGGAGAGGGATATCTCATGCGGATACTCGCCCTCACAGCCGTTCACGCACATTTCGCAGCGATCCTTGAAGTAGCAGTAGTTCGGCATATTGATGGGGTTGGGGACCTTGCCGGGGATGGAATAGAGCTTGTCGACCTGCCTGCCGACGACCGGCTTGGAGGCCATCAGGCCGATGGTGTAGGGGTGCGCGGGGTGAGCGAAGATATCTTCCGCCGTGCCCTGCTCGACGATGCGGCCGGCATACATGACGACCACGTAGTCCGCCATCTCGGCGATGACGCCGAGGTCATGCGTGATGAACATGATAGAGGAGTTGATGCGATCCTTCAGGTTGCGCAGCAGGTCGAGGATCTGGGCCTGAATGGTCACGTCGAGCGCCGTGGTGGGCTCGTCGGCGATGATGAGCTTGGGGCTGCACGCGAGCGCCATGGCGATCATCACGCGCTGACGCATACCGCCGGAGAGTTCGTGCGGGAACATCTTGTAAACGCCCTCGCTGTTGGCGATGCCGACCATTTCGAGCAGTTTGATGGTGCGCTCTTTGATCGGCTCTTTGTCGTGGCCTTCTTCGTTGTGCAGGGCGATGACCTCATCGACCTGGTCACCGATGCGGAAGACGGGGTTCAGCGCGGTCATCGGCTCCTGGAAGATCATGGAGATGAAGTTGCCGCGCAGGTGCTGCATCACGGTGTCGGGCGCCTTCGTCACATCGTAGGCCTTATCGCCGAGGTTCAGGCGGATCTCGCCTTCGACGACCTGACCCTGCGGGCGCTGCAAAAGCTGCATGATCGAAAGGCTCGTCACGGACTTGCCGCAGCCGGACTCACCCACGACGCCCACCGTCTTGCCGATGGGGATGTTGAAGGAGATGCCGTCCACGGAGTGCACCGTGCCGACGTCGGTGAAGAAATAGGTGTGCAGGTTGTCGATCTCAAGGACATTGGCGCTGTTCTTCATCTGCGTCAGATACTCGCTCTCGGGCACATTCTTGCGCTTGTGCTGCTTTTCGAGCGCATTGGTGATCTTGCGGTTCTCTTTGGAGATACGGCGCGATTCCTTTGCGGAAAGATAGCCGTCATTGTTCTTTTTAGCCATTTCTGATGCCCTCCTTCCTTTAGCGCTTCATCTTCGGGTCGAACGCATCGCGCAGACCGTCGCCGACGAGGTTGAAGGCGAGAACGGTGAGCAGGAGCAGCAGGCCCGCGGGGATCCAGATGAACCAGTAAGTCGTCAGCACGTGGGTGTTGTTGACGTCGTTGATGATATTGCCCCAGGAAGCGAACGGGAACTTGACGCCGAGACCGAGGAAGCTGAGCGTGGCCTCCGTGATGATGACGGAGCCGAGACCCATCGTGCAGTTGACGATCAGCTGAGGGATGACGTTGGGGATCAGGTGCTTGAAGATGCGGCTCTTGACGCTGATGCCGCAGGCCTCGGTGGCGGTCATGAACTCCTGCTCGCGCAGGGAGAGGATCTGGCCGCGGACGAGACGGGCGATGCCCGCCCAGCCGAGGATACCGAGAATGAGCATCAAATATATGAGTCGTCTGCCGGGCTCCACGCGCTGCTGGTCCATGGCTGCGCCGAGGATCAGGATGATGGGCATGGAGGGAATGCAGTAGAAGATATCGACAAGACGCATGATGAGGTTATCGATCCAGCCACCGAAGTAACCGGCAACGCCGCCGAGGATAACGCCGAGCACGGTCTCGATGATGATGACGATAAAGCCGATCATCAGGGACACGCGGCCGCCGTACATCAGGCGCGTGAGCATATCCATGCCGTACTTATCCGTACCGAGCCAGTGCTTGGCGCAGGGGGAACGGTAGGTGTCGTACTGGCGGGAGGACTGCTGCTGGCGGATGATCCAGTTGGCGTGGTTCTGGCTGCGCTCGATGGTGTATTCCGCCGTGGCGCTGGAGGCGGTGTTGTCCTCTTCGGGCAGGCCGTCGTCCATGGCGCCGATACCGGCCTCTTCGCCTTCGAGAGCGGCGTCGGCCTCGTCGTCAAGGATCAGGGACTCGTCGGTGTAGGTGAACTTGGTCTCGCCGGCATCGATGGTGTCGATGAGCTTTTCCTTAAAGTCGCGGGAGAGGAAGACGTCAGGCATGATGGCCTGCACGATGTAGCGGCTGATGTAGGCAACTTCCTTGTCGCCCTGCAGCACGCCGCCGTTTTCGTCGATGGTGTACTCAAGGCCATCGACCGTGAAGGTCTTGACCGCGGGAGCGTCAGGCTCGACGGGCTCTGCGGTGTCGATAGGTGCATCGTCGGTCGCGCCGGTGGCCTCGGAAGCACCGGCAGTCTCCTGCGCGGCCTCATCCTCGACCTGCTGCTCGAGCGCGGCGTGGGACTTGAGCGCGGCATAGACGAACTCAAAACTCAGCGCCTGCCCCTCGGTCGAGGAGCTGACAACATCCTTGTAGGCGATGCCGACGATCTTACCACCGGAAGAAACGGAGTAGAAATCCGTGCCCTCTGGCGTGAGGGTGTAGTTGTTGCCGCCATAGGAGAAGGTCTCATTGTTCTTCTGGATGGCGAGCATGGTCTGTGCCTGCACGGGAGAGCCGAACAGGGAGGGATCCTTGGCCATGTAACGGAAATCGCTGTTTTCCGTCACGACGGCGAACTCTTTGTTGATCTGGTCCTCACGGTAGAAGAACTCGTCCTCGCCGTAGGGGGAGAGGAGGCCGCCGATAAAGGAGAAGACGAACATGAAGACGAGGATGCTCAGACCCACGACCGCAAGGCGGTTGCGGAAGAAGCGCTTGGCGACCAGTGCGCCGGGGGACAGGACCTTGACGCGGCGGTCATCGTTGAGGGAATAATGCTCGCCGCTGCCGGAGGGGGTATTGTCCTGCTTGGCGTACTTGTCCTGATTGTCTTCCGTCGCGCGCTTGGCGGCGTTCTCCGCCATACCGGAAGCGTGGAACGGCTTGCGGTTATCCTGCTCTTTATTGTAATCAAAAACGCTCATGATCTTCCCCCTTTCTTAAGCGATGCGCACGCGCGGGTCGACCACGGCGTACAGAATGTCGGAGATGAGGTTGCCGAGCAGCGTCAGCACCGACAGGAACACAAGGTAGAACATGGAGAACGGGATATCGCCGCCGACCATCGCCTGATAAGAGGTGTAGCCGATGCCAGGGATGGCGAAGATGGTCTCCGTGATCAGCGCGCCGGAGAAAAGACCCGGCAGGCTGCCGCCGATGATCGTGACCAGCGGAATGAGGGTGTTGCGGAAGGCATGGTGATAGATGACTTTCTTTTCGGAAAGGCCCTTGGCGCGCGCGGTACGGATGTAGTCCGCGTTGAGCACTTCGAGCATATTGGTGCGGGTGTAGCGCATGAGAGAACCCGTGCTGATGACGACCAGCGTGATGATCGGCAGCACAAGATGGTTCGCCTTATCCATGACCTGTCCCCAGCTGCTGAGCTGATTGTAGTTGCGGCTGACCAGACCGAAGAGGTCGAACCAGCCGAGCTTGACGGAGAAGACGAGCTTCAGAAGAGAGGCGAAGAAGAAGGTCGGCAGAGAGATACCGGCCAGCGCGATAACAGAGATCGTGTAGTCGGTTCTGCTGTACTGCTTGGTCGCGGCGATGACGCCGAGGGGAACTGCGATGAGGATCTCGAGGATGAAGGCGATGCCGCCCATCACGAAGGAGAGCCAGATGCAGTCGTTGAACTTTTCAAGCACCGGCACGGTGTAGAACCAGCTGTCGCCGAAATCACCGCGGATGGCGGTACCGAGCCAGGAGAAATAACCGGGAATGACGCTCTTGTCCATGTTGTACATGGCATTGAGCTGTGCCATCCAGTCGTCGAAGCTCTTCGAGCCCGGCTGCATGGACTTCTGTCGTGCCATATTCTCAATGAAGGAAGTAGGCAGGCAGCGCATCAGTGCGTAGATAATGAATCCCACAAAGAAGAGGATCACGATGGAAATCAAGATTCGTTTTACTATGTATTTTCGCAAGCAAATTACCTCCGTTCTGATGTGCTGCTCTCGGTTACTATCTCTCATTTGGTCCTGCTGCACATCAAGCGGCGCTCCTTTTCAGAAAGAAGCGCTCCTTGCCGCGCAGTCGGGGCAGCCCGACGGCCGGTGAAGACCGCCGGGCTGCTCGAATTTAGATCAGAGATCCGGCAAAATGCGATTGGAAATCAGTTGAGCTCGATCTTCTCGATCTCGGCATACCACTTGTAGAAGGTGGTGATGTCGGGAGTGACAGTGCTCATGTTGACGCGCTCGGTGGAGAAGATGATCGCGTTCTGGCGCTGATAGACGGGGACCTCAACAGCCCAGTCGACAACGATGTCGAGGCAGGCCTTGTACATGGTCTTACGATAGCTCTGGTCGAGGGACTCACGAGCGGTGAGGATCATGCTGTCGAGGTCAGCATCAGCGATGCAGTACATCTTGTTGGAACCACCCTGAGCAGGGCCGCCGTACGGGTTCTTGCCAACGCCGGGGTCAGTCGTGTGGTCGGCAACGTCGGAGTAGTAGATCTGGTACATATCCGGGTCAACGGTGGCGCTCCAAGCGGCGCACCACATATCGACCTGGCGGGCGTCAATGCCGTCCCACAGGCCGGAGGAGTCGCTCAGGTCGGTGACGATGAGGTTCATGCCGATCGTGGCGAGGGCCTTGGAGGCCTCGGAGATCATCATGAAGGAGGGGTGGTCACCGGAACCGTCAGCGGGGATCTGGACCTCGTACTCAAGCTTGGCGCCGGCAGGAGCCGCGGTCAGCTTGCCATCCTCGACCGTGTAGCCGGCAGCCTCGAAGTAGCCGAGGGCAGCCTGCAGAGCGGCGTCGTAGCGCTGCTCAGCGGTCATGTCGGAGGTGTAGATGTCGTTGCCATTCACGTCAACGGAGAAGGCGACCTTGTAGCCGTCGTCCGTGGGCTGGGGAGCGGCCCAGGAGGTGTTGGAGATGGGGTAGTTGATGACGCTTGCACGCTCGCCATAGTAGGACTCGATGGCGACGTTGCGGTAAACAGCGAAGACGGTGGCGAAGGCCTTGCGCAGGTCCTTGGAAGCCTCGCTGCCCGGCTCGCCGCCGACGTTCACGCAGGCAGAGCTGATGCCGAGGTAGCCGTAGCCGAGGTTATCGACGGTGTTGGTCGTGATCTTATCGCCGTCCAGCACGCCGCCGTTGGCCTTCTCGATGGCCTCGACCGTGTCGTTGGAGAAGGAGGGGTCAGCAATATCGATGGTGCCGGTGATGACGCCGTTGAGCTTGTCGTCATCGCTCATGCACTGCTGGAAGTTGAGGTACTTGGTCTTGGGAGCGCCAAGGAAGTAGCTGTCGTTGGCCTCGAAGTAGACAACGCCATCCTCATACTTGATGTACTTGTAGGGGCCGGCGCCCATGGGGCTGGTGGTCTTGGCACGCACGGAGCTCAGATCGCCCTTGGGGAAGCCGAACTGGTTGTTGTCATAGTCATAGAGGGAGGGATCGCCATAGTAGTGCATCGGAGCGATGGTCACGCCGAGCTGATAGATGGCGGTCGCGTCGACCTTGTCGAGGGTGACGGTCATGCTGTAGTCGCCGGTCTTCTTGATACCGGAGATGTTGGCAGCGGAGTCACCGGTCTTGACGCCGATGGTGGGATAGTCATTGTAGACGTCCTCATCCATCAGATCGACCAGCTTTTCGGAGTTGCCGACTTCCTTTTCCATAGCGGAGAAGGACCAGCCGTACTGTTCGCCGATCTCGAGAGCGAGATCCTCAACGGTCTTGGCCTCGCCGGAGAAGCCCCAAGCGGCGCCAGCGGCAGCGACATCGCCCTCATCGGCGGCGCCGGCCTCAACGCAGGCGTCAACAATGCCCTGGGTGAAGGGAACAAGACCCTTGTCGAAGTTGTCCCAGAACTTGGTCTGCTGCTCTTCGGTCCAGTAGGTGAAGTCAGCGTTGTCACGGCCGGCCGCGGCGATCGCCTTGGCGAGCGTGGTCATACCGCTGCGGTAAGCAGCCATGCCCTGAATGGGGACAGCGTACAGCGTGGAGTTACCATCGTAGGTGGGGTCGCAGAGGACGTACATGGAGAAGATGACGTCGTCGATGGTGACCTTCTCACCGTCAGCGAAGACGATATCGTCACGCATGGTGAAGTTGTAGTCGACAGTGCCGTCGGCATTCTCGACGATCTCGCAGTCGGCAGGACCATAATAGGTATAGTCGGTGCCGTTGTAGGCGTGCGTTTCGCCCTCGATGCCGTTCATGATGATCTGGCCCTGACGGTCGCTGTTGAGCAGGCCAAGGGAGGTCATGATCCAGACATCCTGGTCATACTCACTTTCAGAGAAGAAGGGGGAGAACTTTTCGTTGAACGGGGCATAGCCGACGACCAACGGCGTGGTGGCGTCCTTCGTCTGGTCGTCCGTCTTCTTGTCGCCGCAGCCGGCAAGAAGGCCGAGGCACATGACCAGAGAAAGGATCAGTGCAAGTGTTCTTTTCATTGAATCTACTCCTTTTTAATTTTTTGCCAAAACGGGCATGAGCCCGTGCAGCACAACACAACGCCCGCGCGAATACGCGCGGAAAAGGGCGTACGCCCTTTATGGACACCTGTACATAGAAAAAAGAT
>URXY01000015.1 GCA_900552015.1 uncultured Eubacteriales bacterium
ACATCTACACCCACGCCTTCGACAAGAACAAAAAGGCCGCCAGCGCGGGCTTGCAAGGAATGCTGGAGATATGAATATCATCAGCATCGAAATAACAGTAGCTTTGTGCGGCGAGTTGTGGTATGTGTTGTGGCTGCAAAGGGAGGGATACCATGTACGACTACATGAAAGCCTTGCAGGAACGGTTTGACAAGAAGCCGCCGGAGCGGCTCGTCCGCGCTGTCCAATCCGCCCGCGAAGAGGTACGCGAGGGAATGGATGATGAGAAGCGCAAGAAGCTGCTCCGCCTGCTGGACGCACAGAATATATTGCTGGAGGAGGCCACGCTGCTGAGCTTTACGGCGGGCTTCAAGCTGGCATGGGGCATTGCCGGAGAACTGGGAGCACCTTACTCCTACGACACCGATGAGGAACAAACGGCGCAGGATGCACACTCAAAGGACTAAAAACGCACCATCTGCGGGATGGTTTTCTCCCCAGTGCGTGTTCACGCCATTGCTGACCATATGACAAAACCGTCTCAAGCAACATGCTTGAGACGGTTCAGTCTGTATATCGTTTATTTTTCAGTTTTCTGCAAGCTGTTCCTCGCAGGACTGCTTCAGGGCGGGAATGTCATTCGATGGTCTTGCGGATCTCTTCGCAGTAATCGCGGATATGCTGGATGCGCTGGCGGTCAGGCTGCGTCATATACATTCAGTTTCTCCTTCATCACGGTTTCACGGAACATTTCCTCGCTGGGCATTTGCGCACGTTGTTCCAGCGCGCTAACAGTAATCAGATCGATCGGCTTTTGCAGCGCCGCTTCAAGGTCGCAATACAGCGCGCCCAAAGAGAGAAGACTGCGCAGGTTCGTTCCGCTGATATCGACCAGCAAATCGATATCGCTGTCCTCTCGGGCTTCACCTCTTGCGTAAGAGCCAAAGAGGAATATCGCTTTCACACCGTACTGCTTCGTCACCGGCGCGATTCGCTGCTGAATTTCGTAGATTGAATAAATCATAAGCACTCTTCCTTCGGGTTTATTATATCCGACAGCTAACAAAATGTCTACGTTTTAGTAAATTGTCCTCAAATGAGGTCTACCGTGGACAGACCTCATTTGTCAAGTACAAATTCCTGCCGGAGGGCATATCAGGCTGAGTTTCCAAAGCACGGAAATAGTAGCAGACCATTTCCACGCAAAACTTGGTTGACAACCGTATACCTTTCTGCTATGCTGGCCTCAGATAGGTATACAGCCGTATACCGAAAGGAGGAATGTCCTGTGTCCTGCAATCTGACCGACGCGGAGTGGAAGCTGATGCACCGTCTCTGGGATAGTGCGCCGCAAACCATCACACAGCTCACCGCCGCCCTGCGAGAGGAAACCAGATGGGAGAAGCACACCGTCATCACCATGCTCTCGCGGCTGGAGGCCAAGGGCGCGGTGCGTCACGAGGAGGGCGCGCGTGCCAAGAAGTTTTATCCTACCGTCAAGCAGGGCGACGCCGCCCGCGCCGAGACCGAGAGCTTCCTCGGCAAGGTCTACGGCGGGAGCCTCGGGCTGATGATGAGTGCCATGGTCGAGGGCTGCGCGCTCACGCGCGAGGACATCGACGAGCTGTCCGCCATTTTGGAGCAAGCGGGAGGGAACTCAAAATGAAAGAAATTCTGCTCACTTCCTCTGTTTTGATCCTTGCGCTGCTGGCACTGCGGCGGCTGTTCCGCCGCACCATCTCGCGCCGCATGCAGTACACTCTCTGGGCGCTGGTGCTCGTGCGGCTGCTTGTGCCGCTGAACGTCGGCACGCTGGCACACAATGTGCTCTCTGCCGCTGAGCCGGTGCAGACCGCCGTGGAAAAGCGGCTGGAAACGCCCGTCCTGTACATGCAGGACGGTACGGAGCGCCACCCCGCTCAGCTTTTGTCCGGCGAGGAGTCGCAGGGTGACCCGCAGTCTCCGCCGTCCGACGCAGCGCAGAGCGCCCCTTCCGACGAATACTCTATCGTGACACCGACCTACCGTGCTGTCGCGCTTTCCGAAGCGCTCACCTATGTTTGGTACGCCGGTATGCTGATCGTGGGTGCGTGGTTCCTTTTCACCAATCTGCGCTTTGCCCGCGCGCTACGCAAGGCGCGCACGCCTTACAGCGTCGAGGGCTGCCGCTATCCAGTCTACCTCGTGTCCGCGCTGCCCTCGCCGTGCCTCTTCGGCGTTCTGCGCCCCGCCATCTATCTCAACAACGCGGCGGCCGCCTCGCCCGAATTGCTACGCTTCGTGCTCGCGCACGAGCAGACCCACGCGCGGCACTTAGACCCACTGTGGTCGCTGCTGCGCGGTCTGTGTCTGACCGTCTACTGGTTCGACCCACTCGTGTGGCTCGCGGCGGTGCTCTCGCGCGAGGACGGCGAGCTTGCCTGCTACGAGGGGACGCTCCGCGCGCTCGGCGCGGACGAGCGCACCGCCTACGGAAAAGCCCTGCTCTCGCTCGTGCCCGTGTGCACCAAGCCGCAAAACCCGCTCCTCGGCGCGACGACCATGACCGGCGGTAAAAAGAGTCTCAAGGAGCGCGTCACCCGCATTGCGGAGAACCGGCAGGCGAAGACCGCGGCGGTGTTCGCCGCCGTCGCGCTCGCGGCGCTCGTGTGCGCGGTGAGCTTCACCGGCGCGCCGGATACGCCGCCTGAGGTCACGCAGGAGTGGTACGACGCGGGCTTTTCTACCGAAGATGCACAAGCCTGTCTCGAGTTCCTCGACTGGGCGACAGGCTTCGACGGGGACAATGCGACCGGCGCTTCATGGATGGCTGATGGGGAAGCAAGCCTGAACGCGCTTGAACCGCAGGCAGAGTTTGCCCGTGTGGTGCGGAGCATCCGCCATGGAGGAGCTTTCTCCGTTCATGGACTCCGACGAGAAAACGCTTTATACGCTCGGCTTCAACGACGGACGCGCAAACTACGGCTTTGGGCTGCACGAGAGCGGGCAAATTACGCTAATCGCCCCCAAAGAGGTTGAAGGTGAGACACGCCTCTACAAAACATCCGTCGCCGTCGTGAATAACGCGGAACTGACGCAATTCCTGCACCGGCTGCTCCGTCCCGCGCTCTCCGACAATTTGACAGAGGCCGAGCGCAGCGTCGTCGACGAATTTCTGCACTGGGCGCAAGCTCTGCGCGCAGAGGACATTCTCAACCTGCAATTCCGCGATGGCAGCAGCTCGCGCTTCCTCGTCGATGCAGAGCTGACCGCACTTTCGGCGCAGCTCGTGCCCGCCCTCAACGCCCTCACCGAAGCAGAGCTTTACACGCAGCGCGGCTACGGAGACTCCGCATACTACACGCTCACGGTGAATATGCGGGACGGTACACAATACAGTTTTTTCTGCGGCTTCGACTGCGTGCGGCTCCTGCATCCCACCTTTGAGCCGGGGCTCTCCTCAAGCTATCCCAGCGACCGTCAAACGCTCTGGATTGACAGTCCCGCGCTGATGGCGTGTATCAACACCCTCCATTCCCCGCCTACGCTGCTGCCAGACCTTGAGACCGTCGACCCGACGCCGCTCACGGACATCCTTCCCGCGCGGGAGCCGTGGCTGACCATTCCCCTTGCAGGGAAGGCGCAGCGCATTGCCGACCGCCGCATCCCCTCCGATTCCCTTGACTGGCTCATACAGGTGGACATGGACGGCGACGGCGTGTGTGAGATCATCAACAGCTCTCCCAACTTCCCCGCGATCTACTACAAACGCGGCGGTCAGCTCTACGGCGTCGACCTCAAGTCCGTCATCACCGCCGCGTGGCAGGAGCTGAACTGGTGGGACTACACATCCGCCGCTCCCGACAGCCGTTCGGTCCTCTTCTGCGGCTTGTCTGCGGGCAACGCTCCCGGCGATGGGGTCAACTTCACGCGCTATCTCTATTTCGACGGTGAAAATCTGCTGCTCTACAAGCCCGACCGCAGCCACACCGACCACATCGCCGACGCGACGCTTGCCGACCCAAGTGTTCCCGCTGAGGTCGCTGCGCGGGCAAAGCAGCTTGTTCGGCAGCGGTACGACACCCTTGCGGGCAGCGCCGCGCAGTACGACGACTGGTACACAGACGTCTCCTTCCTCGGTGCGGAGACCCGCTATGAGGGTCTGACGCTGGAGGTCTATTGCTTCAGCCAGCATTACCACGCGCAAAAGCCGGAAAAAATCGTGCTTGCGGGCGGCACAGAGGTGGACGAGGACGGCTGGGCTGTTTTGGACGGCGACACGGTTTTGGACGGTCCCTATATCGTCTGCCTTATGGACGGCGGCGCACGGCGCATTTTAGAGGGCAGCATGAGCGGCGATTGCAGCACGGGCAGCCCCGCTTATTATGCCGATCTGACCGCGCTGCTGGCGAAAAACAATGTCCTCCGCCCCGACGCTCTGGACGGCGGCAGACTGAACGAGGTGATGAGCAGCAGCGGCATCAGCTTCCTCAACTGGTTGGGTCAATACGACGACACCGAGCAGGATCGCGCGCTCGAAAGGCTGAGCGCCTACCGCGCCTCGCTCACCGACAGCTACGACCTCGATATGTTCTCCCGCATCGTCGCCTATTTGCTCGGCGACCGTGATGGCCTGACCGACGCGGGCCGCGCCGCACAGGCGCGTTTCCGCGCAATGTTTGGATAAACGTCTGGAAGAATGGCAAATTTGCGAATTCTTTCGAGAAACTGTAGCTAAATTGTCCATAAAAAAGCAAAGGGCTGTAGCGATTTTTATTTCGCTACAGCCCCGGTTTTGATAATGGTCACATATATTATTGCAATACTGCATTGGCTTTTACAAGGGCATCTTCCTGAACCATCAGCTTAAGGTCACCGATGAGGAGCTGGCCTCCTACGGTCTGGACGACCCCGAGCTGACCGTCCGCGTGGATTATACCGACGACGGGACTTCCGATACCTTCGTTCTGCACATCAGCCGCGCTCCGGAGGAGCGGAAAGAAGCTGCCGACAGCGGCTCGGAGGCGGATACCGCAGACATCACAGACTATACCCGCATCGGCGATTTCAAAATTATCTACCGGCTCTCCGGCAGCAGCTATGAAACGCTGATAGCCGCAGACTATGATGACCTGCGGAATCAGGAAATTTCCCCCGGCGATTTCGGCGAGGTGAACAGCATCGAGGCAACGCTGGAAAATGTGACATACACGATTGCTTCGCAAAAGGACGGCAAGGCTCTACAGTGTCTCTACCAGGATAAAAAATCGAAATCGATGATCTGCAGAAGGCGTTGGAGGCATTGACCGCCGAGGAGTTTACCTCCGAAAAGGCCACCGGTCAACTGGAGGCCAGCTTGACGCTGCATCTGGGCAACGAGGGTCATCCCGAAGTTATGATCTCTCTGTACCGCTATAATGGCTCCAGTTGTCTCGCCGCCATAGATGGCAAAAGCGTTGCCTATGTACTGCGCAGCGAAGTGGTCGAGCTGATGGAAGCCGTCCGCGCGATCGTGCTGAATTAAGGCCCATTGCATCATCCAAAATAGAAAGATAGCGGAGAATCTTTCAATTTCTTCGCTATCTTTTCTTGGAGGTGACACCCAGATTTGAACTGCTCGGGCGTCTTTCCTGTGGTGTGCGGTCTTGCTCTCACGCCTTGTTTTTCAAGGCTTTTGTGTTATTGCGTGGTATGCGCTGGCGGCGTCAAATCATCGGTGTTGGAGAAAAAATAGGAGGAAATTTTGCAGCCGCAAAAGAGCCTTTGCAGCTCGCTGCGTGGGGAAAAATTTTCCTGTGTGGGGGCCTGCGGTTTTCGCCGTGAGGGAGTCAAACTTTCCGAAGTGGGGGAGGGGTCAAGGATACCGGCGCGCGCAGCCGTGCGCCCAAGGCTGGATGGTTTACGGGCGTCGCTCGCCATTTTTTCAGCGCTCTTTTTCGCTTAATTTTCGCAGCCTTTGCGCTCGCGTTGATCGCGGGCGGGAAACGCGACCCCACGCGCCCGTGTGGTACCGTGCGCGTACCCCCTCGGCTTTTTTCGCTCGTCGTCGGAAATGGCGGCGCTCTCGGTTTGCCTGCCTCCTTTCTCTTCCCCTCTGCCGGAGGGGGGATAGTCTCTCACGCTCGCGCGGCTCTTGCCGTCATGATAGTCCGCCGCGGCCGGTTGCGCAAGGTCTCCGCGCAAATTTCTCCACTGCCTGTTCTAAAGTTATATTCTACTACAAGTGGGGAAACAGAGATTCAGAGTTCCCCTGTTGCTTTGGATTCAGCAGCCGTGATTGCGCGTGATCATAGCGGTGCGGCAATCGGTACTTGATATAGCAGTAGCTGCCAAACTCACTTACACGCTCTTCTTTCTCCAGAATGTGGCAGCCGAGCGGCACGGTAAGCGACGCATCGTTGTCAACGTACTCGCTGCGCACAATAGGCTTTTCGAGGTTGCGGCTTGCTGTCCACATCTGCGTCCCCACAGGCCGCTGCTCTACGCTCTCCTTGGTGATGTAGCGGGCAAGCTGCTCGTAGTCATACGTCCCGATATACTCGAAGTCTACAACGTCGCCATACGGCCACAAACTACGTACCGTCTCCATATCGTCACCGGCAGCGTTTATCACGATATGGTGATGCAGCCGCCCTCCGCCGTGCTTGTCTTCGGTGGTGTATATGTACTTGAGTGTCTGCCCTCGCGCCTTTCTGTGCTCCCGCAAGTGCTTAAGAAAGCTGCGTACGTTCTTGATCGCACCGGCGCGCTTGGCCGGTAGATTCTCGTCACGGTAAGTCAGCGTCACAAAGAGATCGCGCGGGCCGAAGTTCGCGGCCAGTAGTATTTCCAGCTTCACGCGCGCTGCCTTGTCGTTCATGGCCTTCTGTGCTGCGGTCGTCATGCGTGACTTGACTGCACGCACGCGCGGGCCGTCCTGCGGCTCCGGCGCGGTGTATATGATCGTTTTGACAAGCCGCCCTGCGATGATCGTCTTTTTTCGTTTCGCCATATATGCCCCTTTCAATGGAGATGGGAACGCCTCCGGCTGTTCGCCGGAGGCTTTTTCTATGCTGTTAAATCATCAATTTTCAATGCCGAACTCAGGCATTGCCTCGGAAGGAATACAAAAATCCTGCATCATGTCTGGCCATCCTGCTGCGTCTTTGCGGGATGCTATTAAGTACGCTTGTGCAAGCACGGAGGGCGAAAACGACCACCCAAGAGCATCTGAGATCATCCGTGCATTTTCGCCATTGACCGCCTGCGGGCTGTCCATGCCGCCAATGAAGAATCCCCACGGTTCGCCTGCTGGCAGATTGCGGCGGGACGCCACGACTTTACACGGGTCAAACGGCTTGTGACTGCCAAAGGTCAAAACAGTATCCTCATATACCTTTCGAACAGTATCGTCCCTTGCGCGTTGCAGTGTGCCGCGCTCGAAGCGCTGTGACACTTTGAAAGAGATATATATTGATTTTCCTGCTAAAGATTGCTATCTTTATTTAGAGAAACGTTTATAAAAACTGTTATTGTGATTCCTTCGGAATATGACTATGCTTTTTATAAACGAACCGCAGACGCTTTGAGAATTATTTGAGGAATAATATGCAGATATTGGTAAGGGATATTTTTCGGCTTCAATCTTTACAGACGGCTCACCTGATCGCTGGGAGAGAAGGAATTCTTCGGCCTCTTTGCGGCGGAACGATTCTGGAAATGACAGAGTTGGGGAGGGACAATGCCTCGGAATTACTGTCGTTTTCCCTTAAACCTCAGGAAATAATGATAACAGCTCTCTACAATGTAAAAAACGATGTGGAAAGTCAGTGTGACGTGATCCGCGCGCTCAACAAACTGAATGCGGCCGGGCTGATTGTGTTTTATTACGGACTCGTGGTGCAAAAATTCGATCAGAGAGTGCTTGATTTGTGTGATGAGCTGAATTTTCCGCTTGTTGTCCTCAACTATAATGACAATAAGCACATTTCTTATGCCGATGTACTCAATGATGTGCTTTCATTGAATCGCTATGAGAACGATTCCTTCTTTCGCTCGATCATCAGTTCCATGTGGAAAACAAAGGACAGTGGCGGGAGCATACAGGAGGGGCTTTCCCAAATTGCAAATCAGGGGGAACTGGATATTGTCATCATTGACACGCTTGCTCAGAACGCACTGTGTTCCACCATGTCGGGCAATCGTCTCAATACCTTTCTGAACAACGAGCTCTCGCGCTTGCCGTTCGATGCTTCGCGCTTTGAACTGCTGATCGACGAAACAAAATACTGCGGACGACATTATTATACGGATTATCTTGAGCTGTCCGTCCTGTTTGTTCTCAGCCAGAGACGGAAGCGGGTGGATATCGATTCTCTATTCACGTGTACCAAGCTTTGTCTGGATCTATGGAGACACGCCTTGGTGTCAACGCGCGGCGGCAATATCATCAACGCCATTATACGAGGTGATTGGCAGCAGGCGCACAGCGATTTGGGGTATTATCGGCATGGTGATGCTGAACAATGGAACTTCCTGATTTGCAGCAGGGCTCCGTCGCTGCCGCTGATGCATGAGGTTAAGTCCCTGCTTCAAAGTGAAGGGATCGCCTTTATAAACGGCGGATATGAGCAACTCGAAATTCTGATATTCAATCGTGCGCCGGATCCGGATGCTGAAGCGCTGAACGCCTTGGTGTTATCCGCTCAAGCGGCTCAAGATCCGGCCGGACACTTTGCCTGTGCTACCAATATATCCGGAGAGAGTGAACTTTTTTCCTTGGTCAGTGAGACAGCCAAGGAATGGGCGTTCACCTGTTCACTTTATAAAAACCGTTACTGCATGGGGCGCTTTGAATTGATCGAAGCGATCGCCTGCAAGCAGGATCTGAGAAATGAAGCAGCCATTGACCGGGCACGGCAAATACTTGACCCGCTGATCGAATACGACAGACGGCGTGAAGGGGTGCTGTTGGAAACCCTGCAGATATATCTGATCGATTGCGATTGCAGCTACAAACAAACTGCGGCGCTGACTTATACGCATCAAAATACGGTGCAGTACCGCGTTCGCAAAGCGATGTCTCTTTTGGGCGGAAATTTTGAGCAGGCCGCAGCCTTGAGCGCAGTTTTTCACGCGATCTGCCTCTATCGGCAAGATCCACAAATATTCTCGTAATTACGCTACCATGATAAAGCAAAAATGTTTTGAAAACAAAACGCGACCCGGTTTTTTGTTTTCAAAACATTTTTTTATTATTTAAAGCATGCTACCATAATATCACCTTCAATTGATGCCATCTATGATCTTCGGTTGGTCAATTGAAAAGTCTGAGAACACGGAGGAGAAGATTTATGAGTAATCCCGGAAGCGAAACCAATTATGTAAATGACTATGCAACCATACCGGTTCCCCTGGATCAACGCAGATCATCCTTTTCACTGGCAATGGTTCTGGTCGGCAGCATCATTTGCCTCAGTTCGATTTACGTTGGAGCAAGTTTCGTCGGCCAGCTTTCGTTGTCTGAGGTCGTTACCGCTTGTCTGGTCGGTAATGCAGTTCTGTCTGTGCTTGGCGGCCTGTTGAGCTATATTGGCACCAAAACCGGTGTCGGTATTGCAATGCTGATGCGCCAATCCTTTGGCGTCCTTGGTAATTACATCATCGCTGTGCTGACAGCAATCGTTGAACTGGGTTGGTTTGGCTATCAGTGCGGCTTTTTTGGCTCCACGATCCACGCCATGTTTCCCAATGCCGGATTTATCACCGAGCCTGTGGTCGCCGGTATCTGGGGTGGCCTGCTGATGATGACAACGGCTTTCATCGGCTACAAAGGTCTTGAACTGCTCAGCAACATCGCTTCTCCGCTTATCCTTCTCACGTGTGTTGTTGCGTGCGGTTTGGCTGCGACCCGTGTCGGCGGCATGGAACAGTTCAACCAGATCACGCTGGCGCACACTGGCAGTATGTCCACCGCGGTCGGAATCGTTTCCGTTATCGGAGCATATGCCATGGGTGCAGTTTTGCAGCCTGACCTGACCCGCTATGGTAAAAAATGTAGCGACAGTGTTATCGGTGCCGTTTTCGGATTCATCATCGCCAATTCTTTCGTCATTATTGCCGGATTCTTTATCTGTACTGTTGCTGATACCAGTGATGTGGCAGTTGCTTTGCTGAATATTCTCGGCTCTTGGTCGCTGCTGCTGCTGATCCTTGCCCAGTGGACCACCAATGACAACAACCTCTATTATTCCTCCCTTGCAGCTGTCGTTGCTGTTCCGAAATGGAAGAAGAAGTATGTCGTAATTACATTTGGTATTATTGCGACTGTGGCCGGCGCGCTCGGTATTGTAAACTATTTTACCACATGGCTGAGCATCCTCGGCACTGCGATCCCTCCGGTGGCCGGCATCCTCATTGTCGACTATTTCTGCGTAAAGCACCAATCCTATCGGTTCGGTGCTGGTGTTAAACACCGCTTCTGCTCCATCCCCGCACTGGTTAGCTGGGCCATCGGCTGCCTTGTAGGATATACCGTTACCTGGGGCATCGCGGCGATCAACAGCATGGTTGTTACCGCGATTATCTATATCGCTTTGTTTATGCTTTTCAAAAACGACACCAATCGCCTGTACTTTGGCGGCGAATATGTCGAGAACGCACGCGGTGAATTGGAAAAACTGTAACCAGTGTCAATATAATAACTAAAAGGAGAAGAAAAATGGCTACTATGTATCTGGAAAATCAGCAGATGGCTGAAGACTTTGTTCGCGGATGCACGTTTATGGGCACAGGCGGCGGCGGCCTGCCTGCAAACGGACTGCAGTCCCTGATGAGTGAGATTAACAAGGGGACCAAGGTCGGTTGGGTCGATATGAGCGAGATCCCCGACGATGCGATGACGGCCTGCCCCTTCCTGATGGGATCTATTGCCCCTCATACGCCTGAGGTCGAAGCGGAGATGGCAGACTTTGGTTTCACTGACCCTGTATATCCTGAGAAGGAGCAGCTGGCCAAGGCTATTCAGTATCTCGGAAAGTTTTGCGACACGAAGATCGACGCGGTCGTACCCATCGAGCTGGGCGGCGCCAATACGCCCGGTGGTGTAACTGCGGGCATTATCAGCGGTGCTGTTTGTGTCGACGGTGATTATACCGGCCGCGCGATCCCTGAGATCCAGCAGACCACGCCGTATCTGCACGGCAAAACCCTCTGGCCCGTTGCGTCTGTTGATGCCTATAACGATATTTCCTATATCGAAAACGCAAAGAACTACCGCATCGTGGAGCGAATCGGCAAGAAAATTGCCGAAAGCGCCTATGGCCTTGTCGGTCAGGCGGGCTTCCTGATGAGCGGCAAGGATATGAAGAAGTGCATCAATCAGGGCACGCTGTCTTCCTGCTATAATATTGGCAAGATGATTCGTGAAGCGCGCGAAAGCGGCAAGGATCCCGTCGAAACCATTGTAACCGAACTCGGCGGATGGCGTTTGGCAACCGGTGTTGTCACCGGCAAGGAAACCTGGGATGACGGCTATTACTACGGTTATCACACCATTGAGGGTTCTGGCGACGATAAGGGCAACACCTTCAAGATCTTCTTCAAAAACGAGAACCATGCCATGTGGAAAAACGACAAGCCCTATGTTTCCAGCCCCGACATCATTGCTGTCGTCGATGCCAAGACCGGCGAACCGTATGCGAACCCCATTCTGGCGGTCGGCAATGAGGTCAGCGTGATTGGCCTGAAGGCGAACCCCGTATTCCGCACGGAAAAGGGTATCGCAATTCTTGGCCCCAGATACTTTAAGCTTGATTTCGATTATACCCCCATCGAAGAAGTGATGTCCAAGTAATTGAGCTGCACCGCTCGAAAATATTTCCGGGTATCAGCACTGCAAAAAATAAAGTGGCTGACAGCATTGGCTGTCAGCCGCTTTAACTATGTCTTTCACTTTCCCCCACAGGCTCAACGGCCTTCGCCTTGCGGAAGCGTTGGCCGCGCAGTTTGAAGGCTGCGGCAGCGTCAAAGATGCGCTTCGGTGCGCAGCACAAGGTGGTATCCTTGAATACAAAGTAACCGTCAAAGCTAAAGGCGAATAATAATCGTGCCACCCCGGGACACAAGTCGGGATGGCACGATTTCATTTCTGTGGTATTTTGCACTCCTGCGGCGCATTGGCGGGCGTGAACTGTTCTGCCTACGCCGCATCAGTTTCGCTCAGCTGTGGTGCATTTTGCAGAACCCACAGCAGATAACGGTACGGATCAAGGCCATTCTCCTTCGCCGTTTCAATCAAGCTGTAGATCACGGCGCTGGCCTGCGCGCCACCGGGCGTATTGGCAAAGAGCCAGTTCTTCCTGCCCATCACAAAGGGCTTAATGCTGCGCTCGGCACGGTTGTTGCTCAGCTCCAGACGGCCATCCTCCAGATACCTTGTCAGGTACGGCCACTGCTCCAGCAGGTAGTGAATGGCCCTGCCCAACGCGGATTTCGGCGCTGTTTTCGCCTGCATCTCATTTGCCCATGACAACAACGCGTCTAAAACAGGCTTTGCCTGCTCCAGCCGCTTTTCATATCGTTCCTCCGGCGTCAGCTCCGCAAACGCCTGCTCCAGCTTGAAAAGTCGGGAGCAATAGCATTCGCCAATCACTGCCGGAGCGTCCCTCTGCATCTCCTTGGGCAGCGTTTGCAACGCCTCGTCAAATTTTCGCCGCGCGTGGGCCCAGCACCCAACCACCCGGATATTCTCAGGAAGCCTGTGGTATCCCTGGTATCCGTCTGCGTGCAGCCAGCCCGAGAAGCCTTTCAGGAAGGCCTCCGCATGCTCCGCTTTTCGGGTGGGCTGGTACTCATACAGCACAACCGCCTGTTTCGCGCAGCCGCTGGTACGGTACAGCCACATGTAGGACTTGCTGGCGGAGGAACGTCCCGGCTCTTTCAGCACCTGCAGCGTTGTCTCGTCGGCGTGCAGCACAAGCTCCCTGCAAAGCTGCTCTCGCAGCACATCGTAGACCGGCCGCAGCCATTTCTCTGAGATGTTCAGCAGCCAGTTGGCCATCGTCTGCCGGGATAGCCTCAAGCCCTGGCGGTTAAACTCCTGCTCCAGACGGTACAGCGGCGAGTACATGACGAATTTCTGTGCTGCCAGATAAGCCACCGCCTCCGCAGAGGCAAAGCTGCCAGGCAGCAGCGCAGGCTCCCTCGCCGCCTTTACAATGTTGGCCTCGCCGGTCTCCTGCTCGCAGTTCTTGCAGGCGTAGGTGTAGTACACGTCCTCGCGCACCCAGAACTTTGCCGGTTTCATCATTAAGCTGCGGCGGACTTCCTTGCCAATCTCCACCAATTTGCTGCCGCAAGCAGCGCAGATTCTCTCATTCTCCGGCAAACGGTGCTCCACTACCTCGGTGGGAGTACCCTCCGGAACAACATCCAGCACATTGCCGGACTGCCGGTTGCGCTCGTGCGCCTTCACGGTGATCTGCTTCTCTGTGGCGGCTTTGGTGCCAAAGGCGTAGGCCTCCAGCTCGTTGTAGGTCAGGCTCAGCTGGTCCATGACTATCTGCTCTGCCTGCTCTGAAGAACGGCCAAACAGCTTCTTCTTGGACAGCTTCAGCTGCTCCAGCAGCCACTCATTCTGCAGTGTCAGGCTGGTGATGACCTGCGCCTGTTCCTGTTCACGGGCAGCAAGCTTTGCTTCCAATCTTGCATGCGTCTCTTCCAACTTGACGCTCTTTGCTTCCAACTGCGCATTTTCCTGCTGCAAGCGCTCATATTCCGCACGGGAAATGGTCGCCATTTCTTCCGTGTTACTTGTCTGCATTTCTCTGTTTTCCATGAGAAAATTATACCACAAGGCAGAGAGAAAAGCCAGTATTTTCAATGGTTTCCAGTCACTTTTCTCTGCTCAAACTGCGCTCAATCCTGTCACCGGTCGGTGGGCTTTCGGCTGTTCGATTTGCAGCCCCTCCATGAGCCAGCGGTACTGCTGCTGCGTTAAAGTCTTCACCTCGGATTCAGAGCGTGGCCATTGGTACGCGCCCTGTTCCAGTCGCTTGTACAGCAGGATAAAGCCATCTTTTTCCCAGTACAAGCCCTTGATACGGTCTCGCCGCCGTCCGCAGAACAAAAACAGTGTGTTGGTAAATGGATCCAGTTCAAACTGCTGCTGGACGAGCCGCGCCAGACCATCTATGCCTTTACGCAGATCTGTGTAGCCACAGGCGATGTAGACTTGATCTGCACCGGTGAAATCGTTCAACATAGGCGCAGGAGCTCCACCAGCAGTCTCAGCTGTTCTGCGTTACAACCGGGGTAAATGTCCAGACTGGCACTGCCGATACGCAGTGTGGCGCAACATTCTGAAACGTTGCGAGACATTTTCTTCGGTTCCGGCAGCTCCGCAAAAGTCACGGCCGGCACAGCGGAGCACGGTGCTTGGTCGGCAGCAGTTAACAGCTCCCGTTCCCAGCGGTAATAGGTGGATGCGTTGATTCCTTCTTGTCTGCACCACGCCCGTACCGGCAGGCCACTGCTGCGGCAATTCTGGATTTGCGCCGCCCACTCCTGCAGCTTCGTCTGGTGCTTCAACTCTGCACTTGTCATCCTGACACCCCACAATACAATAGTTGCGGAACGTTTCGCAACGTTCCGCAACTATTGTATTGTGCCTGTCCAGCCGCTGCTTGCTTTTACGGTTACAATACTAAAAAGAAAAGACACGCAAAGCGTGTCTTTTCTTTCTGGTCCGAGTGGCGAGATTCGAACTCACGGCCTCATGGTCCCGAACCATGCGCGCTACCAACTGCGCTACACCCGGATATACACTTTTACACTCTGCATCGCAGAACAGTAGTATTATAAGGGTTTTCTTCCCTTCTGTCAAGTCTGGAAGCAAGATTTTTTTGGAAAACGGCGCGCCGTTCGGCGCGCCGTTTCATTTCCGTTAACCAAGCAGGACTTCCTTGGCCTTTTCCGGCTGGAAATAGCCCTTCATGTCGTACTTGTTGTAGCCGCTGTAATCGCTCAGTGCGCGGCCATCGAGGAAGTAACTGCGGATGAAGCGCTTGCCGTCCACGCTGGTCCAGTTCTCGCGGTCCCAGTGCAGATAGCCGTCCTCATCGCTCTGCTTTTCGTCGAAGACCAGATCGACCTGACGGTTGCCGTTGGCGACCAGATCGATCAGCTCCGCCGTGGTCAGATCCAACTCCGTCTTCTTTACGGTGTCTTTCACCAGCATTGCGTTTTCCTCCTTAGCCGATATAACCGGCGCCCTTGAGCAGCTCGACGGCCTTCTCGTGGTTCGCCTCGCTCATCATGACGAGCGGGCCGGTGCAGCCCATGCCGGTCTCAGCATAGATGCCGGCCTTCCACAGCACCTTGGCAGCGTCCTCAAGGTCCATGACCTCGATACCGGGGATGCTGGCGGTGCAGGGCTCGGCAGGCGGGCACTTGACCTCTTCCTCTGCCGCGGCGGAAGCGCCCTTGGCAGCGGCCTTGCGCGCCTCAAGGATACGGCTCAGGCCGGCCTTTTCAGCGGCCTCGAATTCCTTCTTGGCGACCTCGAACACCTTGCCGCGTACGAGCTGGGCCGCATACTCGATCGCGTTGGCGATCAGCGGCGCGCCGCTGGCGCGGGAGATGATGAGGATGAGCTTGTTGTAGTCCTTGCCGATGCCGGGGCCGTAGCCGAAGCCCGTGGACTCGAAGCTGCCGCCGGTGGTGTAGGCGGACATCATCTTGATCATGACGTTGCCGGTCAGGCTGTCCATGACCATGATGTCGGGCGTGCCCTGCAGCACGTCATTGCCGCGCATCACAGCGCCGCCGTCCGCACGCGCGGAGGTGGCCCACTTAAAGTCATAGCCGCCTTCACGCAACTGGTTGAGCGCCATCTCAGTCTGGCGCGCGCCGTCCACGTTCAGGATACCGACCGTGGGGTCCTTCACGCCGCAGGCCTTGGCGGTGATGATACCGTAAATGGTGTTCTTGATCATGCCCTCGATGCGGTCGCCGCTCGAGGTACCGGTGGTGTTCGCAACGAACATCTCCTTGCCCTTTGCGGGAGTCACAACGCGGCCAACCGTGGAAACGCCGATGGGGAACGGGAAGTGCATGGTCACAGCACCGTCGACCTCGCCGTTTTCCACCATCTGCTCCATCTTCTTGTGGCCTTCCTCATCGTCGGCAACATGGATGGTCGTGATGCCTTCCGCCTCCAGTGAGCCGATGTAGTACACGTCCACACCGCGCTTGCTGGCCATGATGGCCGCCTGCATGGCGTTCTCTTCACCATGCTCGCTGCCCATACCGGTCAGCGCGATCTTGGGGCGCGGACCGTAAGAGCCGCTCTCAAGACCTTCGGCCATTTCCAGGAAGGTCCTTGCAATGGTCTTCTGCAAATCACTCATGACGATTCCTCCATTACTCCGCCTGCGCAAGCAGCGTCGCAGCGAAATCACGCATCGTCTTGGCGATCATATCCTTGACCTCAGCCTCGCTGACGCCCGACTTCTCCTCACCGCTGTTGGCCTGGATGACAAAGGAAACACCATCGAACAGGTTGGTCATACGGCCCAGGAACAGAGAGCCCTTGCCGATGATCATCACGCGCTTGCACTTGCCAGAGAGGATATCCTCGCGGGCAAAGCCGATGTAAGGCACACCGGAGGGGATGTGGCCCTGCGTGGGCGCCCAACCGGTCAGGCCGTGCTCCTCGGGGAACTTGGCGAGGTCGGCGCGCTGCAGCTCGCCGCGCTTGACAGCGAGGGCCGCGATCATCTTGTAGTTGGCCAGAGGCACATCGCCCGCACCGGCCGGCTTGGTGATGTCGGGATTCTGCATCTCGGGGGAATACTTGTCGATATCGGTGATCTTCATGCCGAACTTGTCGAGAGGATCGGTGACAAGGCTGGAAATAACAGCCTGCGGCGCGGAGCCCGTGCCGACGGTGTGGCGGCCGATCATCTCGAGGTTGACCTCAGGGCTCACGCCGTCATCCTGCGTCAGAACGACCGCGAAGCCGCCGACCATGTCCTCCATGATGGGCAGACCTTTCTTGACGTGGTCCTTGCCGTTCATGCCGAGCTTGGCGGTGCAGCCGCCGGCGGTGACGACGACGGTCTTATAAGCGCCGGAGGCGACGAGGGATGCAGCATCGATCATCGCGTGGGACGGGCCGGCGCAGAAGCCGCGCACGTCAGAACCGGTCGCGTGACTCAGGCCCGCGATCTCAGCCGCAGCCTTGGCAAAGTTGCCGCCGCCGCGCTGGTTCATATCGCCGCAGGCCTCTTCGCAGCAGTCCACGACATACTCAACATCTTCCTTGGCAACGCCGCTCTGCTTGAGCGCTGCGAGCAGCGCCAGCACGGAGGACGCCTTGGAAACGATATTCTCGTGCATGACGTGAGCGGAAAGGTTCACGTCGATATCATGCGCACGGTTGACGCAGCCGACCAACTCGCCGTTGTCGTACAGGCCCTCGGAATGCTCCTCGGCAACGAGGCGCTCGATCTCAGCCTTCTCGGTCTGCGCTTCGGGAATGCGGGCCATGATGGTCTCATCAATGAGGGGGTTGGCCTCGAGCTCGCCGCGATGAGCGGCGACAAAGTTCGCGTCCAGCTTGACGAGGTCGAACACGTCGCACGCCTGCATCAGCAGCAGGAACTCCTCCTGCGGCATCATCTGGCCGAACTTACCGTAACGGTCGTTGACATCGCAGGTCTTGTCGCACCAAGGCTGGGGAACGGCGGCCAGATCATCGGGGGTCTTGTTGCCGATGTAGACCTGGTTGGGCCAATAAGAGAGAACCTGATCGAACGAGCGGATGTGGCTCGGCAGCTCCTTGAGATACTCGCTGTCGGGGTTGACGATGCGCTCGGTCGTCTGGGTGGTACCATTGTGAAGCACCATATCGGGTGTGTGCGCCAGAATGTAACCGGCGCCCTTGATCACTGCTTTCATAGTGTAGTCCTTCCCTTTCTGATTTGTTTCAGTTTTTGGTCGAATCCTTCGGAATCGTCCTGCTTCTTCTGTTGATCGCCTTAAATCGCTGCAGCGAGGGTATCGCTGCCTATCACACCGCGGCCTCCGGCTGCTGCAGCCATTGAAAGCGGCCAAACTGCGGAAGGCGGCGGCAGAAGCCGCCGCCTTCATAGACACCTGTCTGATTGTGCAGTTTGCTTATTTGCCGAGATACTTGCAGTACTGATCGCGGATGGCGCTCATTTCGTTGATGATATCATCAACGTCCAGAACCATTTCCATCATGCTGATCTGCTCGTCATAGACGGCAGGATCAAACTCAGCCTTGACCTCGGGCTCGCACACGTGATAAACCGTGAGTCCCAACGAGACTCCTGTCAACGGACCGGCATAGGTCGGGTCACCGGCGGTGACCGTCTCAGCAGCGAGGCCGGAAGCTTCGCCCTCAGCAGCACCCAGAAGAACGACGACGTTCTCGGGGCCATACTGCTCAGCGAATTCCTTCACACGCTTCTGGTTTTCCAGATCCATTGCACCTGCGGCCGTTCAGACGAAGCATTCCGTCGAGGAAAACACGACTTCCGCACCAGCGGACTTTGCGCACTCTTCGATCGCCATACCGGGGATACCGTCACGGTCACCGATAATGACAACTTTCTTACCAGCTAAGATGCTCATTACTCTTTCCTCCTTTTCCTCAGAATTTTATAGCAGCTTTCCTTGCGAAAAGCGGACTATCGCAGATCAGATATACTTTTTGATCATCGCTTCCACGTTCTCGGGCGTAGCATCGTCCTTAACGCAGGAGTCGATCATTTCGCCATTCTCATAGATCGCGATGACGGGCAGGCCGAGGATCTTCTGAGAGATGGCAAGGCGGCGGGCCTTGGTGGTGTTCAGGGCGCAGAACTTGATCTTGTCGCCGTAAACGTCGGCAAAGCCATGGACATGGGGCATCAGGGCAGCGCAGGGAACGCAGCCGTCGCCGTAGAAGTCAACGAGGATCTTGCCGGGAGCCTGAAGCACTTCGGCTTCAAAGGTAGTCTTATCGAGTTCAAGCATGATAATTTCTCCTTTTCTTATTCAAGATTGGCAATATATTTTTCAGCCTGCATGGCGGCGATGGCACCGTCCGCAGCGGCAGTGACGACCTGACGCAGGCTCTTGACGCGGATATCGCCCGCGGCATAAACACCCTCGACGTTGGTGTGCATATTGTCATCGGTCTTGATGTAGCCCTTGTCCATGTCGATCACGCCCTCAAAGAGGTCGCTCTTGGGCAGCAGGCCGATGAAGCCGAACAGGCCGAACAGGCCGTCGTCCTCGTCTGCCTCAATGGTCGTCAGCTCACCGGTCTTGGTGTTCTTCACGATCATCTTGGAGAGGATGTCGTCCTCGCCGTCGACCTCGTCAACGACAGTGTTCCACATGAAGTGGAGCTTCTCGTTCTTGAAGGCCTTCTCCTGAATGGACTTGGCGGCACGCAGCTCGTCGCGGCGGTGGATGATGGTCACCTTGCGGGCGAACTTCGTCAGATACATGGCCTCTTCCACGGCAGCATCGCCGCCGCCGACCACGTAAACTTCCAGATCCTGGAAGAAGGAAGCGTCGCAGGTCGCGCAGAAGGAAATGCCCTTGCCGACGAACTTGCCCTCGTTCTTGCAGCCGATGGGGCGCGGGAACGCGCCGGTGGCGATGATGACACACTTGGCCTCATACTCGCCCTTCACACCGATGAGCTTCTTCACAGGGCCGGTGAGCTCCACTTCCTTGATCATGTCGCTCACGCGCTCCACACCGAAGTGCTCGCACTGCTTTGTCATACGCGCGATCAGGCTCGGGCCGCTGTCGCCTTCGACCTGACCGGGATAGTTTTCAATTTCATTGGTGATGGCGATCTGGCCGCCATCCTGACCCTTCTCGATCACAAGGGTAGAGAGTCTGGCACGCCCGGAATAAAGACCGGCGGTAAGGCCTGCGGGGCCCGCGCCCAGAACGATAACGTCGTAAATCTTGCTCATTGTTCTATGTCCCCCTTAGAGGTCTCGATATCATCCCGTGCGGCGCGGCTGCGCCGCACGGGATCGCTGGAAATGCGGGGATTTAGTCCTCAAAAACAGTCTGGTCCTCGACCTCAGTGGTCAGGGCCTTGAGGGCCTTCTCGACCAGCTTGCGGCGGAGTGCCTTCTCCTCGTCATGCGGGAGGGAGGGATCGCCCAGCGGGTGAGGAATGGCGATGGTGGGAACGATCCTGTTCGCACCAACCGTCAGGGAAATCGGGGTGACCGTGCACATATGCACCACGGGGATGCCAGCGCGCTCGATCTCTTTGACCATCGTTGCACCGCAACGCGTGCAGGTACCTCATGTGCTGGTCATGATGACGGCATGAACACCGGCCTTGAGCAGCTTCTGTGCATACTCGGCAGCAAACTTCTTGGCGTTGGCGACGGAAGTACCGTTGCCGACAGTGGTGTAGAACATCTCGTGCAGCTTGCCGATCTTGCCCTCACGCTCCAGGTCGCGCAGCACATCCACAGGAAGGACGCGGTTGGGGTCAGCGTTGGCGTAGACCGGGTCGTAGCCGCCGTGAGCGGTCTCGTAGGTCGCTTCCGTCAGCTCGTTCACACCGGCAAGACTGTACTCACCGTAGTGGGAGGCGGAAGAGGACTCGATGTGGTCGGGGTTGCCCTTGGGGACGATACCGCCGGAGGTGCACAGGGCGATGGTCGCCTTGCTCAGGTCCTTGATGGCGGGATTGGGAGCAACACGGTCGAAAGACGGCATGGGATACTCGGTGGTGAAGGGCTTGTCAGCCAGTTTGTTCAGCAGCATCTTGACAGCGCGCTTGGAGCCGCGGTCCTTGTCGAAGAAGTTGACGCGGATGCCCTGGTTCATGTAGCCATCCTCAACGGAGGCACCGAGCTTTTCGCCCTTCATGACCTTCATCGCGAGCTTCGCCATCACGGGAGCGGCCTTGCGCATACCGGCGGCGGAGTTGGCAGTGGAAACGATCAGGATGCTATTCTTCAGGTCAGCGCCGGGGTTCTCCTCGTACATACCGGTGAGGACCTTGACACCCAGCTCGTCCTGAACGGCCTTGCAGATGGTGGCACAGGCGTAGCCGTAACGGCCGGCGTTGAACGCAGGACCGGCAAGGAACAGGTCGGGCTTTTCCGCCTTGACCCACTCGAGGATCTGCGCCTTGGCTTCCTTCTCGTGCTCAGCAAAGTAAGAGTCGCCGCAGACGATCGTCTTGGTGATCTCAGCCTCGCCCTTCCAGGCCTGCTGGAACGCGAGACCCGGGCCAACGATACCGTCACGCAGCTCGGGAGCGACATGAGCCATCTCTTCACCGCCAATGTTGGCAAAGAACTGGTTGATATAATGAACAACTTTGAAACTCATCTTGTTTTTTCCTCCTTTCCTTGCTTATCGAGCGCTCAGGCAGTTGAAGCCCATCTCGTTCGTAGCGCCGGTGATGACCTGCAGCTCCGCTTCGATGGAACCGTCCTCGCGCAGAGAACCGGCATGACCGCCGGCGATCTTGTCGACGTAGTCGAGCGTACCGATGACCTTGTCCATCGCGGGGAGGACGATCACCTGGTTGGCGTTACCGCCGGTGACGACGGCATCGGCCAGAGGATCGGCGTCCGCCAGGGACTGGGACTTACCATCCTGGCCGGCATACTCGTCGGTGATGATGGTGGTCTTGACACCGACCTGCTCGATCTTCTTTGTGTTCATGATCAGGTCGGTATCGGGGTTGCCGAAACCTTCCTGGGAAACGATCGCACCGTCGAGGTCCAGCAGGCGGCAGAGCTTCGCGGTCCAGTCGGAGGAGCGCTGCTTGTCGGCGAGGTAGACGTTCTCGTTGGTGATGATGTTGCAGACATAGTTGAGTGTCTTGCCGTGCTGCTCGAAGAGGTCCGCGACCACGGGGTTGTTCTGGTGATGATAGGTCGTGTTCTTGTCGCAGGCGGAAACGCAGTTACCGCTGATGATCGCACCGTCCATGGTCTCGGTGGGGTTGAGGATGGTGGTCAGGGAACGCTTGGCATCCACACCGTAAACATAGGTGTCGTGCAGCAGGCCCTGGGACTGCAGCATGTGGACGTAAGCCACGCGCGGCAGCTCGGGGAACTTCTCGATGCCTTCCTTGATGCCGTAGGTCTCGAACTCCTTGACCTCGTCGGGGGTCACATTGCGGCCCAGCTCGCCGATGAAGGTCGCAGCGCGGAGACCCGCGATACGGACGGCGTGCTCATACTCGTGCTTGTGCTCCTGGTAGTTCTCAACAGGCTCGGCAACAACGACGAAGTTGTTCAGCTTGGAGAACGGCGTGTAGTCAGCGCCCGGGCCGGACATATCGATGATGCCCTCCTGGAAACCGACGATCTTACCGGCGGTGACAACAGCCATGCCGCGCAGGACATGGGTCTTGCCGCTGCCGACAGTGTCGACCTTGGAGATGACGCCGGGGAATTCGCCGCCGGGGCCCTCGACCTTCACACGCGGTTCGATGACGTCCTTGACCGGGGTGATGCGAACGCTCTCACCGGGCTTGGCAACGTCGAAGCTGAAATCTTTGACCCATGCCTTGACGTCATCGTCTTCGTACATGAAAGTCTTGACGGCTTCGGGGTCAACGTACAGAGTACCGTTTTCTACCTTGCACTCCTTTGAAATCTGGATATTGCTGATCTGGATAAAACCAAGTTCCAATTTCAAAGTAAAGCACCTCCTTCTCTCAATGATTTTTATTACTAAGACCTGCCGCAGCGTCATAGCCGATCGCGCCGCAGAGCAAGGTATAGTCGATTAGTTGGAAATCGCGCAGCGCCTGTTCGTTGTCCGACCAGTCGATCTTGCAGAACTTGTCGTAGACGGCGATGGCGTTGCCGATCATGATCTCGTGTTCGCTCTCCATGCCGTGGGACTCGAGCGAAACAATCAGGGATTTGTACGGCGTTTCGTTGGGCTTGACGCTCCCAGCCAGCGGATGCGTATACAGGATGTGTCCCTTGTGGATGAGGTCACGCGCCTTGACGAGGATCGCGCGGTGGTCGAGCTCGGGATGATATTCGATGGTGTAATCCCCGCGCCCGTTCAGACAGTCGACCACGAGCGGGTTGTTCGTCAAGATCAGAAAATCGTGCGGATTGCCGATCATTCCCATTGTGGTCACTTCCCTTCCGTTTCAGTCACAAAAAAATAGAGCAAAACCGAGGCGCCGCCACCGGTCTGCTCTGTTTCCTAACCTGAGAGATTCCCTGCTTTAAAAAAAGCAGGTTGCTCCGTCGGCGCTTTCGCTCTCCAGAGTGCCGTCCGCTTCCGGTCTGTTTGCCTGAGATATTCGGAGAAGTTGTAGGCTGTCCTTCCCCTTATTCCTTCGGCTCCGCCCCATGCGGATTTCCCGAAAAGCCTCATCCGGCTTATTATGCGAAATTTCGATAGCATTATTCAGCCATCGGCAAATTTCTGATGCTAATATATAACAGATGCCCCTATTTGTAAAGAGCTTTACCTATTACAAACAGCGTTTCTATTTATTGAAAGCATTTATAAGCCACAGAGATAAAAATCGATGAATGAAAAACCCCCTATCTCCTGCCGGAAAACAGGCTTTTTATCCACTCTCGCCGCTCCTGCGAAAAAAGTGTCCCGCAGCACTCCTGCTGCGGGACGATTGGCGGGAATATGTGGGAATCGAACCCACCTAAGAGGCTCCTCACCCCTATCACTGGTTTTGAAGACCAGGGGGCACACCAGCACCCATCTACTCCCAGGTGCGGGCGCCATCATAACACACAATTCCGACGATTGCAACCGAATTCGGTATTTTTTTCGCTGTTATCGAAATTTCCCCTGAAAACTCAGAACTCCGGTCCCGGACGGCGCACATCACCGTCCTTTTTGAGGATCTTGTTCTTATCATAGTATTCGAGCACTGCCAGCGCATACTTGCGCGAGGTACCGAGCATATCACGGAACTCCGCGAGCGTCAGCTCCTCGTGCTCAGCGAAGTGCTGCTTCGTCTTTTCCCAGATGTCTTCGTAAATGCGGCGCTCGATGCAAAGCTGCGGCGTCAGCATCACGAGCTCGCCGCCGCTGACAAGGCTCTCGAGCACCTGCTTGCAGTCCGCGAGCTCATTGCGTTCAAACTGAACGTACACGTCGTCGAGATTTTCGACTTCAAGGCCCATCTTATGATAAATTTGCAGCAGCTTCGTCTTCAGCGCGTTCTGCTTCTTTGTCAGGTGCACCTCAAAGTCCGCGAGCGCATAGCGGTCGGCCACGGCCTTGATCTTTCCCTCGCGGGCAAGGCAGGCGAGGATAGCGTCCGCGCGCTGGCGGTCCGCGCCCTTGAGGAGCTTCTGGCGAAGCTCGGCGACCTTCATGCCGCCGTGCAGCGGATTATCCTTGTGATACTTGGCAAGCAGGCTCTCGCAGCTTGCCCAGACCTTGTCGAATTCGGAGGACGCCATGTAGCGCTTTTCGAGCGGCTCGATGAGCTTACCGCTGCCGCACAGGTCCTCGAGCGAGCCTTCGAGCTCACCGGCGTCCATGCTCAGCCGGTCGGCGAGCTTCTGCAGCGGCACGAGTTCCGTGCCGTACTCCGCCACAGCCTGTACGAGCTTGTCCGAGTCCGAGCCGCTCTCCTTCACCGCGAGCATCTGCAGCACCTGCGCGTCGTTGCGCTTATGACGGTAGGGGTGGTCATCCAGAATGACGCCGCCACCAATCGTCTCGAGCGGTGAATAGAAGCGGACGACGAAGCGGTCGCCCTGCCGTGTCGCGATCTCCTCGGTCAGCCGCAGCTGTGCATAAGCGCTCTCGCCGGGCTGTAGAGCGTCCCGGTCGAGCAGCACGACCTTGGAAAGGCGTACGGCGCTGCCGTGGTACAGGTGCACCTGCGAGCCGTTCACGATCGTCCTCTGCGAATTTTTGAGGTTTTGCAGCCGCACGTCCAGCATCAGCGAGACGCGCATCGAGCCGGGCTTTGCGATGGTATCGCCGCGCGTGATATCCGATTTTTTGATACCCGCAAGGTTCATCGCCACGCGCTGGCCCGCATAAGCGGTCTTCACGTCGCTGCCGTGCACCTGCAGGTTGCGCACGCGGCATTCAAGTCCGTCCGGCATGATGGCTGCGTCGTCGCCAACGGTCACGGCGCCCTCGATGAGCGTACCTGTCACCACCGTACCGAATCCGTCGACCGAAAACACGCGGTCGATGGGCAGGCGGTAGGGCGTGCGCAGACTCTTCTCCTGCGCCTGCGCCACGAGCTTTCTGAGCGCTTCGCGCAGCTCCGCGATGCCCTCGCCCGTGTAGGCGGAGACCGGATAGATGGGTTTTCCTTCCAGGAACGTGCCCTTTACCTGCTCCTTGACATCCTCTTTCACCATCTCGACCCATTCGGCGTCCACCATATCGGTCTTTGTGATGACGACGAGGCCCTCCTGAATGCCCAGCAACTGCAAAATGCCGAGATGTTCCACCGTCTGCGGCATAAAGCCCTCGTCCGCCGCCACAACGAGCATCGCAAGGTCGATGCCGCCCGCACCGGCGAGCATATTCTTGATGAATTTTTCGTGTCCCGGCACATCGACGATGCCCGCCTGTGTGCCGTCGTCAAAGTCGAGATGGGCAAAGCCCAGCTCGATAGTGATGCCGCGTTTCTTCTCCTCGACCAGGCGGTCGGTGTCGATACCCGTCAGGGCCTTGACGAGCAACGTCTTGCCGTGATCCACATGGCCCGCGGTGCCGATGATGACATGCTTCATTTCAAGGCCTCCCGCGCCGCCCGGGCGATCTCCTCAAAGTCCTCCTGCCAGAGCGTGCGCGCGTCGAGCAGATACTGCTCTTTGCTGATGCGTCCGATGATCGGCCGGACCCGGCAGCGCATCGCGCGCTCGAAGGCGTCCACGCTCTTTTCTCCCGTGTCCACCGCGACCGCCCAGGTCGCGAGCAATTGCGTCGGCACGCTGCCGCCGCCCACCTGGTCGTCCGCCTCCACGAGCTCGGAGGAAACGCCCGCGTCGGCGAGCACCTTCTGCAGCAGCGCCGCCTTGGCGTGCAGCGCGTCCGCGTCCGCCGCCAGCATCGAGAGCGTCGGGATCTCACGCACCGCCTCCGCAGGATCAAGATAGGTGTGCAGCGTCGCGCGCAGGGCCGCGAGGGTCATCTTGTCCACGCGCATCGCGCGTGCCAGCGGATGGCTCTTGAAACGGTCGATGTATTCCTTTTTGCCGATGATGATGCCCGCCTGCGGGCCGCCGAGCAGCTTGTCGCCCGAGAACGAGACCACATCCACGCCCGCGCGGATGCTCTTCTGCACCGTCGGCTCATCGTGGATGCCGAACTGTTCGAGGTCCACGAGCGAACCGCTGCCGATATCCTGAATGACCGGCAGCGCATACTTTTTGCCGAGCGCCACCATATCCTCGAGCGGCACTGCCTCGGAAAAGCCCACGATGCGGTAGTTGCTCGTGTGGACCTTCAAAAGCGCGCGCGTCTGCTCACCGATGGCACGCTCATAGTCGTGCAGGTGGGTCTTGTTCGTCGCGCCCACCTCGCGCAGCGTGCAGCCGCACTGCATCATGATCTCCGGGATGCGGAACGAGCCGCCGATCTCGACGAGCTCACCGCGCGAGGCGATCACCTCGCCGCCGCAGCCAAGCTCCGAGAGGATGAGCAGCACCGCCGCCGCGTTGTTGTTCACGACCATCGCGCTCTCCGCGCCCGTCAGGCGGCAGAGAAGCTCCTCCACATGGCTGTGGCGCGAGCCGCGGCAGCCGTTCGCCACGTCGTATTCAAGCGTCGAATACCCGCGCGCCACGTCCTCGACGGCGCGCACCGCGCGCGCGCTCAGGCACGCGCGGCCAAGGTTCGTGTGCAGCACCACGCCCGTCGCGTTGATCACGCCGCGCAGTGAGGGAAGCTCCGCCTCCTCTGCGCGCGCGCGGATGTTCGCACAGATCTCGCCCGCGTCCGGCAGCTCCTTCATTTCGCCGCTCAGCACGGCCTCACGCAGCGCGGAAAGCTCCGCGCGCACCGCTTCGCGCAGTGTGCTCGCGGGCATTTCCAATGCAGAAAGCTCCGGCCTGCGCAGTAATTCATCCACTTTCGGGATCGCGCGCAGCAAATTCATCTCGCCCATGCTCCCGCCTCCTTTATTTCACAGCCGGGAAATGTCCCGGACAAAATCATTCACGCTTAAAAGTAGCAGAATCCCGCTCTTTCGTCAAGGTAAAACGCGCGAAAAAGCGCGGCAGACCCCGAAATCGGGTCTGCCGCGCCATCCTTTTTCATCGAGCGAGCACTTCTTTGGCCGCCGTTTCACGTTTTCTTCTCCGCAGCACCGGCAGATACATGAGCCCGCCGACCGCCGCAAGCAGCACAGGAAATCCCACCCAATGGCTGCCGAACCGGTTCTGGAACCACGCAAGCGGATTGCCGTCCGGCGCGTACATCAGGAACATATAGTTCGTATCCAGCAGCAGGTTCACCCCGTAGATCGGTATCGCCATCACGAGCAGCAGGAGCAGGCTCTTTCCCATTCCCTTCGCGCTCGGCCGGATATCTCCCGCGGCAAAGAGCATCATCGGATACACCGCGAGCAGAATATGCACGCTCGTCGAATGCAGGAACATGAAGTTCATCACCGGGAGCGACGTCCACGTCGGAAACAGCAGCGCCGCCGTTGCCGCTGGGATACAAATATAATATAGGAAGTTGTCGAGCACCTCGCTCCTGCGCCAGGCGTGGACAGCAATGAGGAAAATGTTGATCGAGCACAAGTGCAGCGGCAGATATGACGCATCGAAATTTCCGCCGATCTGCAGACCGATCTGCTTGAACACCTCGTCCAGAAGCAGCAGGATGGCAAATACCCTGCGCATCTTTGCGCGCCGTTCCGCATCCGCGCGGGCATATCCCCTGCAGCACAGCACCGCCGTCAGCACGAACAGTGCGAGCGTCACAAGATGCCTCGCTCCGAAGAGCGAAAAGCCGTATCCCTCTCCGATCGTTTCGATCGTATCCCAAAAATGTTCCACGTACTCAGACCTCCACGCCTGTTATCTGCTTTACAGCATATCACACGGCGGCAAAAATGCGCCTGAAATCTTTTTTAAGATTTTAGCACCCCATCCGCATACCCAGCATTTCGCCGCTCTTTCCTTCGCGATATCCACCGTTTTCGATGACGTGCTGTCCCAGCACGAATACCTCGTCGAAGCCCGAAGCGCACACATCCGGCTGCGCATACGTCCCGTTTTCGCGGATATTCTCGGGTGAGAAGAGCAGCAGATCCGCGTCTGCGCCCGCTTCGATCTTCCCTTTGCCTGTGAGCGCAAAGCGCTCCGCTGCCTGCCTCGTCACCTTGTGCACAGCCTGCTCGAGCGTGAGGACCTTTTCCCGCACGACGTACTTTTCGATGAGCCGCGCAAAGGTCCCGTACACGCGCGGGTGCACGCGCCCGCCGCTGGGGTACGTCGCGTCCGAAATGACGCCCGAGAACGGCGCGCGCAGGATATCGCGCACATCCTCCTCATCGGCGATGAAGTCGATCATTCCCGTCTCGCACGCCTCCGCCGCCAGCAGGTCAAAGAGCGCATCGAAGGGGTCCTTGCCGAGCGAGAGCGCGATCTCGGCGATGCTCTTTCCCTCAAAGCGCCGGTATTCGTCCGTTTTGAGTCCGATGGCCACCACATTGTCAAAGCCCACGAGCAGCGTGATGTTTTCAAAGTCGCTGCCCGTCTCCATCCGCGCGCGCATTTCCTTTCGCGCGGCGCCGTCGAGCAGGCGCTTGGTCAGTGCCTCTGTGCCGCCCTCCTGGAATTCCGGCGGCAGCACGTGGATGAGCTGCGTCGAGCCTGCCGTGTAGGGGTACACGTCGCACATCACGTCGAGCCCGTCCTCCCGTGCCCGTTCGATGAGCTTCAGCATTTTGGGGACCGCTTTTCGCGCGTTGCGCGTGCCGATGGCCTTCAGGTGGCTCACCTCCAGCGGCGTTTGCAGCGCGCGGACGACCTCGAGCATCTCGCGCAGCGCATCGACCACGCCGTCGCCCTCCTGACGCATATGGACGCAGATGGGCACGCCGCTCCGGTGCAGCGGCGCGAGCGCGCGGATGAGCCCGTCGGTCGAGTAAAATATCTCCGGCGCGTATCCAAGGCCGAGCGACACGCCGCACGCGCCGTCGGCAAGCGCCTTTTCCATGTGATAGTGCAGGTCCCGCAGCTCGAACGGCGAAAGGTCGCCCGTCCCAAAGCCCGCGGCGAGCGTGCGCAGCGTGCCCATGCCGATGAGCTCCGCGCACGAGAGCGGCAGTCCCCGCTCCTGTGCTGCCTTAAAATAGCCCCCGATCGACTCGAATCGCAGCTCCAGCGGGATATCCCCCGTGATGGGTGCGAGGTATTTTGCGCATTCGTCCGCGTGCGTTCCGAAAAGCGGCGCGAGCGACATGCCGCAGTTGCCGTTCACGAGCGTCGTGAGCCCCTGAGAAAGCTCCGCCCGTCCGAAGGAGTCACGAAACACCGCCGCGTCCGCGTGGCGGTGGATATCGATAAACCCCGGCGTCAGCACCCGGCCATCGGCCTCGATGATCTCAAAGGCCTGCGCGCCGCCGAGCGCGCCCACAGCCTCGATCAACCCGTCGCGCAGCCCCACGTCCGCCGTGAACACCGCGCGCCCCGTGCCGTCGACCACCCTTGCATTCCGTATCAGCGTATCCAGCATACCGATCACCTCTTTCCCGCAGTCTATCATCCCAATGCCCGCTTTGCAAGGTCATTTCCCTCTTGCGATTTCCTCCGCCGCAGGGTATACTGTGAAAAAAGCAGAAAAGGAGCCTCCCATGCAGAAGAAAAACCGCGTCCACGACTGGCACAAGCTCAAATGGCCCTTCACCGTGACCTTTTTATATTACTCTATTCTCTCCCTCTATACCGGCATGGCTGAGCAGAGCGGAGAGGGCTTTCTCGCCATGTTCACCATCGTCCTCATCGTCGACGCCGTGGCCTACCTCTGCTACTGCTTCTTCCTCTCCAAGGATGCTGAGGATATGCAGAAGCTCTGGTTCGTCTTCATTCTGGCCTATGTGCTCATCTCCACACAGCAGCTCTCCATCCTCTGGCAGATGATGACGGCGTATGTGATCGGCGCGTAAGCGTATTTTTCTTCTAAATATCGTCTATTTAAACGTCCTTTCCACCGGGAAAGGACGTTTTCTTATATTTTGTCTTCTGTGACATTTGCGTGCCACTGTCTGAAAATCTGATACGCGGCTCCTTTTGTCCATAGTTTTCGACAGTTTCCTTTGTTAAGTTGGTGTTAACGAGGGGAGCGTCCCCTTCTCGCGCCGTGAACAAAAAAGTTTACACCCTGCCCATTGAAAGCGCGGCGCTTCTTTGCTATGCTTTTCCTGCAAGCCCGCATTTTTCCGTGCGGGACAAGAAATGCTAAGTACAAAGGAGCTGATGACAGTGCCGATCCGTCCGCTTGTCGATCGCACTTATCTTGAACAGGTGCTGCTCTCCCGTTTTTCCCACGGTGAGGTACAGCAGTGGGTCCAGAAATACTTCCAGCCCTACCGTGAGCTGATGAGCTATTACCGCTGCGCGATCATGGAGGTCGAGACGAAGTTCAATGTGCTCAACGAGGAGCTCTCGCTGCAATACGACCGCAACCCCATCGAGACGATCAAGACCCGCCTCAAGTCCCCCGAGAGCATCATGGAAAAGCTCAGCCGCCGCGGATATCCGCTCACGGTGGAGAGCATCGAAAAGAATTTGAACGACATCGCCGGTGTGCGCGTGATCTGCTCGCACCCTGCCGACATCTACAAACTCTCCGAGGCATTTTTGCGCCAGGACGACATCACACTCTTAGAGCGCAAGGACTACATCGCAAACCCTAAGCCCAACGGCTACCGCAGCCTCCATCTCATCGTCGAAACCCCTATCTTCCTTCACGACCAGAAGCGGCTCATGAAAGTCGAGGTGCAGTTCCGCACGATCTCGATGGATTGGTGGGCCAGCCTTGAGCATAAGATCCGCTACAAGAAAAATCTCCCCGAAATGGAATACGTGGAGCGCGAGCTCTATGAGTGCGCCGAGATCAGCGCACAGCTCGATGCGCGCATGGAAAAGCTCCAGAAAATCGCAGCACAGGCAACGGAGGGAAAGGATCGCGCCCTTTCCTCCTGAATTTTTAGGATGCCCGCACCGCGGGCAGGGAAAGGAATCGTGACACTATGAACGCAGCAGAGAAAATCGCCCATGCAGCAGAGCGCAAGGCCTTTGAGGCCATGCTCGACTCCCTCATCAAAAAAAGCCAGACGAAGGACGTCTGCACCGTCGCAAACGACTTTGTCAACATGGTCCAAAATATCCACTCCAGCGTCTGGACACCGGAGACCTTCGAGATGCTGCACCAGATCGCAAACGACCCCAATAGCAAGTGGGCGCACTACGCCGAGCGCCTGCTGCGCGAGTGCGACCCCTACCTTCTCAGGACCTTTCTGACGGCCGCCGCCTACGAGGGCGGCTTTCGCGGCTTTCAGCAGGCGCGGGCAAACTCCGAGAAGTATGACTGCAACATCCCGTGGATCGTCCTCATGGACCCGACGAGCGCCTGCAATATGCGCTGCGCGGGCTGCTGGGCGGCAGAGTACGGCCACAAGCAGAACCTCACCTTCGAGGAGATGGACCGCGTGCTGACCGAAGGCGCAGAACTCGGCACCCACGCCTGCCTCTTCACCGGCGGCGAGCCGCTCATGCGCAAGGCAGACATTTTCCGCCTGTGCGAAAAGCACCGCGATATCGCCTTCCACGCCTTCACCAACGGCACGCTCATCGATCAGGCATTCTGCGACGAGCTCAAGCGCGTGGGCAACTTCATCGTCTCGGTCAGCATCGAGGGCTTTGAGGACGCCAATGACGGCCGCCGCGGCGCGGGACATTTTGAAAAGGCGCTCACCGCGATGGACCTCATGCACAAAAACCATATCCCGTTTGGCGTATCCATCTGCTACACGAGCAAGAACTACAAGGTCGTCACGAGTGACGAGTTCCTCGACCTGCTCATCTCCAAGGGCTGCTTCTTCGCCTGGTACTTCCACTACATGCCCGTCGGCATGGGCGCGACGACCGACCTGCTGCTTAATCCCGAGCAGCGCGCCTATATGAAAGACCGCGTGCGCGAGATCCGCGGTCTCACCGGCGGCAAGGATATCTTCGCCATCGACTTTCAGAACGACGGCGAGTTCACAGGCGGTTGCATCGCCGGCGGCAAGCTCTACTGCCACATCAACGCCGCGGGCGACGTCGAGCCCTGCGTGTTCATCCATTACTCGGGTGCGAACATCCGCGAAAAGAGCTTCCTCGAATGTCTCCAGCAGCCGCTTTTTAAGGAGTACCGCAAGGGCCAGCCGTTCAACGATAACCACCTGCGCCCCTGCCCGATGCTGGAAAATCCCGAATTTCTGCCCCAGATGGTCGCGCGCTCCGGCGCGCATTCGACCGACCTGGAAGCGCCCGAGAGCGTGGAGCACCTGTGCAACAAGTGCGAGTCCTACGCCGCCTGCTGGCGTCCCGAGGCCGAAAAACTCTGGGACGAGGAGCACCACGACTAAATTGCTTTCATGTTACCTTCCCATACATACAAAGGAACCGAGCCGGTCTGCTTTCGCAGACCGGCTCGGTTCCTTTGACAGAAAGGCCGCCGACTGGATATCCAGCGGCCTTTGCCACGTCTTCGAATTTTTTTACTTGACTGCCGCGAGCAGGGCATCCACGCGGTCGGTCTTCTCCCAGGCAACGCCGAGGTCCTCGCGGCCCATGTGGCCATAAGCGGCGAGCTGGCGGTAGATGGGGCGGCGCAGGTCGAGGTCGCGGATGATGGCGGTCGGGCGCAGGTCGAAGACCTTCTCAACAGCCTCTTCGAGCCTGCCGTCGTCGACCTTGCCGGTGCCAAACGTCTCAACGAGCACGCTCACGGGATGGGCAACGCCGATGGCGTAGGCGAGCTGGACCTGGCACTTGTCGGCAAGGCCGGCAGCCACGATGTTCTTTGCCACATAACGCGCGGCGTAAGCAGCGGAGCGGTCGACCTTCGTCGGGTCCTTGCCGGAGAACGCGCCGCCGCCGTGCGGGGCGCTGCCACCATAGGTATCAACGATGATCTTGCGGCCGGTCAGACCGCTGTCTCCCTGCGGGCCGCCGATGACAAAGCGGCCGGTCGGATTGACATAAATTTTCGTATTCTCATCCATCAGCTCTGCGGGAACGGTCGGCTTGATGACCAACTCGATCATGTCCTTACGGATGGTCTCAAGCGAGACCTCGGGCGCGTGCTGGGTGGAGAGGACGACGGTGTCGACGCGGGAGGGCTTGCCGTTTTCATCGTACTCGACCGTCACCTGCGTCTTGCCGTCGGGGCGGAGATAGTCGACAAGGCCCTGCTTGCGCACGTCGGTCAGCTTCTTTGCCATCTTATGGGAAAGAGAGATGGCGAGCGGCATCAGCTCAGGCGTCTCGGTGCAGGCGTAGCCGAACATCATGCCCTGGTCGCCCGCGCCGTTGTCGAGCTCGCTCGCACCGCTCTCCTTGTTTTCAAAGGAGTTGTCCACGCCCATCGCGATATCGCTGCTCTGCTCGTCGATATTCGTGATGACACCGCAGGTGTCGCAGTCGAAGCCGTACTTCGCGCGGTCATAGCCGATGTCGCGGATGACACCGCGCGCGATCTTCGGGATATCGACGTAGCAATTGGTCGTGATCTCACCCATGATGTGGACAAGACCGGTGGAGACGGTCGTCTCGCAGGCCACGCGGCCGTTGGGGTCTTTTTCAAGGATGGCGTCGAGCACCGCGTCGGAGATCTGGTCGCAGATCTTGTCGGGATGCCCTTCAGTGACGGATTCGGAGGTAAATAAGCGTTTTGCCATGGTTGCATTTCTTCCTTTCTCATTGTTGGGAAAAACAAAAAATACCCTGTCGAATCGACAGGGTATCGCGTTTTCTGCTCTTCCTCATCTTTCGATTCGTTCGTCGGATTTGGCACCTTGCCTCTTTGGGCAGGTTGTCGTGGCGTCATCGGGCCGTTCCCTCAACCACTCTTGATGAAGTATTCACTTGGTGCTTTCGCTGAAAAGTATTGTAGCACATTTGGACGTTTTGTCAAGTGACATTTCCCCGAAAACGCCCAAAAACGCCGTCAAACGCCCCTCTCTTGCAATTTTTGAAAAAAGGTGCTACAGTGAGAGAACTTTGCACACCTCTTCATAAACTATTACTTTCACGGGAGCTTATTTTGCCATGGTCTTCAGCAGTGTCAGCTTTCTTGTTTTCTTTCTCCCCTGCCTACTCGTTCTCTATTTTATCGTACCGCACCGGTACCGCGGGGCGCGCAATTTCATCCTGCTCGCCTTCAGTCTCGCCTTCTATGCCTGCGGCGGGCCAAGGTTTCTGCTGCTCATGCTCCTCTCCATCGCCATCAACTACTGCTGCGGCCTTCTCGCGGGGCCAAAGCACCGTCCCGCCGTCCGCAGGGCGGGCGTGACGCTCGCCGCCGTGCTGGGGCTCGGGCTTCTCGGCTGGTTCAAGTATGCGGGCTTTTTCGGCGAGATGCTCCACGCCCTGATGCCCTTTATCCCTGTTATATTTTCGAACGGGGATATCACCCCACAAAGCACCTTCAAAACCGGTATCAACGCTCTCAAGAGCGATGATATAATATCCTCATGCGGACAGAGAATTTCCTGCTTCTATCTTTGT
>URXY01000016.1 GCA_900552015.1 uncultured Eubacteriales bacterium
ACCCCCCTTACACCCCCAAGAGAAAGGACGAGGGGAGCCCCCCTCGACCCCCGACATTGCAGGTCTGGGGCTTGAAGAGCTGCTCGGCCTGCGGAATCAGGTGCGGTGTACATGGCTTCGCCATGAATCCCTGCGAGTCGTTACCGCTCTCAACCGCGCCTTACTATCGTGAGACGCGAGTGACGTTTGCTTGGCGGCAGACTGCCTACCGAATGCGGCATTGCTGACGCTCGCCGCATTGTGGAGACTGGCGGTAAACGGAAATTAGGCTGCACTCCTACAAGATAGGCAGAGCGGCACCCGCAAGGGGTGTGCCGCATCCGTAAGGCAGCAGAGCCGCCAACGGCTGCGCAACAGCGGATAGTAGAAGCACGCCAAATCGTATAGCAACACCCAACGCGGCAACGCCGCGCGCAGGTACTTCCATTCCGGAGGCATAAAGGCCATTCAAGATTGAGACTGCCAATCTAAACGCCTTTCTTTTGGACGGGCGACGCCCATTTTCTTTCTCGGGAAAGAAAATGGGGGTCGTATTCGTGCAGCGCCTTTGGCGCTGCGTTCCCTCCGCGCCTGCGCGGAGTAAAAAGGGAGCCGGGAACCGGCTCCCTTTTTGTTTAGCAGAGTTTCGCGCCAGCAGGAATTTTATCATCCACCATAATAAGGTTGAGGACCTCCTCACCCTTCTCGGTGTGGACAGCAGAGAGCAGCATGCCGCAGCTCTCAAGCCCCATCATCTTGCGCGGGGGCAGGTTGACGATGGCGACGAGCGTCTTGCCGACGAGCTCTTCGGGCTTGTACCACTTGTGGATGCCGGAGAGGATCTGGCGGTCGGTGCCGGTGCCGTCGTCGAGCGTGAAGCGCAGGAGCTTTTCGCTCTTCTTCACGGCCTCGCAGGCCTTGACCTTGACGGCGCGGAAGTCGGACTTGCAGAACGTGTCGAAATCGACCTTTTCCTCCGCCATCGGCTCAAACTCCATCGCGGGGAGGGCAGCCTTCTTCTGCGCCTCCTGAATGGCCTCCAGCTCTTCGAGCGCCTTCTGCGCGTCGACGCGCGGGAAGATGGCCTCGCCCTTGCGGACGGTGACAGTGGGATTCAGGCTGCCCCACTTCGCGGCGCTGTCCCAATCGCGGCAGCACGCGCACGCGCCGATCTGCGCGAAGATCTTCTCGCAGGAATCGGGGATGAACGGCGTGAGCAGCACGGTGCAGATGCGGATGCTCTCGAGCAGGTTATACATGACGGAGGCAAGGCGGGGCTTGTTCGCCTCATCCTTGGCGAGCGCCCAGGGTGCGGTCTCGTCGATATACTTGTTGGCGCGCTGGATGCACTTGAAGATGAGCTCAAGCGCGTTCTGGAACTGGAACTTTTCCATCTCGGCTTCATACTTGCCGCGCAGCGCGGAGAGCTGAGAGATGAGCTCGTCGTCGAGCGCATCGGCCTGACGGCTTTCCGGCAGCGTGCCGCCGAAATATTTTTCGACCATGGCCGTCGTGCGGGAGACGAGGTTGCCGAGGTCGTTGGCGAGGTCGACATTGATGGTGTTGATGAGCAGCTCATTCGAGAAGTTGCCGTCCGAGCCGAACGGGAACGTGCGTAGCAGGAAGAAGCGCAGCGCGTCCACGCCGAAGCGCTCGGCGAGCACATACGGGTCAACGACGTTGCCCTTGGACTTACTCATCTTGCCGCCGTCCATGACGAGCCAGCCGTGGCCGTAGACGTGCTTGGGGAGCGGCATGCCCATACTCATGAGCATCGCGGGCCAGATGATGGAGTGGAAGCGGACGATCTCCTTGCCGACAAAGTGCACGTCGGCGGGCCAGAACTTGTCGTAATCGTCGTACTTCTCGTTCATAAAGCCAAGCGCCGTGCAGTAGTTAAAGAGCGCATCGACCCAGACGTAAACGACGTGACCCGGGTCAAAGTCCACGGGGATGCCCCAGGTGAAGCTCGTGCGGGAGACGCAGAGGTCTTCAAGGCCCGGCTTGATGAAGTTGTTGACCATCTCATTGACGCGAGAGGCGGGCTGGAGAAAGTCGGTGTCCTCAAGCAGGTGCTGCACGCGGTCGGCGTACTTGCTGAGCTTGAAGAAGTAGGCCTCCTCCTCGGCGTCCTCCACGTCGCGGCCGCAGTCGGGGCACTTGCCGTCAACGAGCTGGCTCTCGGTCCAGAAGCTCTCGCAGGGCTTGCAGTACTTGCCCTTGTAGGTGCCCTTGTAGATGTCGCCGTTGTCGTGCATCTTCTTGAAGATATTCTGGACGGCCGCAACGTGATAGTCGTCCGTCGTGCGGATGAAGCGGTCGTTCGAAATATTCATGAGCTTCCACAGATCGAGGATGCCCTTTTCGCCGCAGACGATGTTGTCGACGAACTGCTGCGGGGTCACGCCCGCGGCCTTGGCCTTATCTTCGATCTTCTGGCCGTGCTCGTCGGTGCCGGTCAGGAACATGACGTCATAGCCTGTCAGGCGCTTGTAGCGCGCCATCGCGTCGGTCGCTACGGTGCAGTAGGTGTGGCCGATGTGGAGCTTGTCGGAGGGGTAGTAGATGGGGGTCGTGATATAGAATTTCTTCTTGTCCATTGGTGTTTTCCTCTTTTCTGCCCGCGCCGAATGAAAGCGGGGCGTAATTATTTACAGTCTACCACCGAAAGGGCGGTATTTGCAAGGTTTTACAGAATATTTCCCCAAAAGAAGAAAGCGCGGCGAAACTCCCTCAAAAAACGGCTTTGCCGCTTTTTTGAAGTTATAGCGAGTCGTCCTCGTCGATCCATTTCTGCACGGGAACGATGTCGAATTCGGTTTCCGTGCGGCGGATGACGACCTCGTCGATGCCGGCATTGATGATCATGCGGCGGCACATGGGGCAGCTCGTCGCGTCGTGCAGCAGCTCGCCGCTGCGCGCGTCGCGGCCGACTAAGTAGATCGTCGCGCCGACCATGTCGCGCCGCTGGGCGGAGATGATGGCGTTCGCCTCGGCGTGGACGCTGCGGCAGAGCTCGTAGCGTTCGCCGCGCGGGACTTTGAGCTGCTCGCGCGTGCAGTAGCCGAGGTCGACGCAGTTTTTGCGTCCGCGCGGCGCGCCGTTGTAGCCGGTGGAGATGATCTCGTCGTTTTTGACGATGATCGCGCCGTAGACGCGGCGCAGGCACGTCGCGCGCTCAAGCACCGTCTGCGCGATGTCTAAGTAGTAATTCCGCTTGCTGACACGCTCCATATCGAGTCCTCCTTGTATTGATGAGAAAGAATATTACAATTTGCTATCAGAATTCGTGCTCGCAGTACGGGCAGCGGCCGTAGTCAAAGTCGAGCACCGCGCCGCAGACGGGGCACTTTTTGCGCGGCAGGCCGCCCGGCGCGTCGGGCGGGAGATAGCCGGAGCCAGTCTTTGCCTCGTCCGCCGTGCCCGCGAATTTGTCGCTGCCGGGCTGGAAGAATTCGAGCTTTCCGCACTTGGGGCAGGCGTAAATTTCAATTTCCATCGCGCCCGCGAAGAGATTCGGCAGATCGCCGAGCACCCAGCCGGTCTGGCCGAGTTGGAATTTTTCACGCTTGATAAAGCGCATCCCCGCGCCGCAGCGCAGGCAGTTGAGTTGATTCGCCATCCTATACCCCCTGTAGGTCGAAAACGGGTGTGTATTCCTCTTTGGCGCTCGAGAGCTCCTGACAAAAGCCGTCGGTCAGGCCGCAGTCGCGCATGTACTGCACCGCCGTGCGGTACTCGCGCTCATTGAGGCGCCGCGCGAGCGCGCCGGTCGCGCCGGACTGCGGCGTATACTGGCTCATGAGCGAAAAGAGCACGGTCTTTGGCGGGAAGTGGGACGAGACATAGTCGATGACACGCTTGGTGTTCTCCATCTGCCCCGGCAGGACGAGGTGGCGCAATATGACGCCGGAGCGCATCAGCCCGTCGTCCCCGATTTTGTATGCCCCGACCTGACGCACCATCTCGTCGATGGCCGCGGCGGCAACTTCAAAGTAGTCCGGCGCAGCGGAAAGCTCGCGCGCGGGGCGTTCCATGGCGTATTTTAAGTCGGGCAGGTAGATCTGCACCTTACCCTCAAGCGTTCTGAGCGTTTCCACGCGCTCGTAGCCGCCGCTGTTCCACACAACGGGGACGGGAAGCGGCTTACGCAGCGCTTCGAGCACCCAGGGGGTGAAGTGCGTGGGCGTGACAAGATCGATGCAGTGCGCGCCCTGCGAAACGAGGTCTTCCATAATCTCGCGCAGATGTGCCGGCGTAATGACCTTGCCGAAATTCTCGTGGCTGATGCGCCCGTTCTGGCAGAACACGCAGCCCAAATTGCAGCCCGAAAAGAAGATGCAGCCCGCGCCGTTTTTACCGCTGAACACCGGCTCTTCCCAGAGGTGCAGCATGGCGCGCGCGACAACGATCCCCGCGGGCATCCGGCACACGCCGCCCGATAATTCCCCCGTGCGCTCCGCGCCGCAGCGGCGGGGGCAGATCTCGCAGCGCATCAGTCGCCCGTGCCCTGACCGTTGAAGTCGGGGCCGAGGTCGCCGAGCATCCAGTGCTTGCGGCACAGGCCGATGTACTGGTCGTTCGCGCCGATGACGACCTGCGCGCCCTGCTTGACGACGCGGCCGTTTTCATCAAAGCGGGCGTTGAAGGCGGCCTTCTTGCCGCACCAGCAGATGGTCTTGACCTCTTCTAACTTGTCGGCCATGACAAGCAGCTCATAGCTGCCGGGGAAGAGGTCGCCCTTGAAGTCGGCGCGCAGCCCGTAGCAGAGGACGGGGATGCCGCAGTCGTCGACGAGATGGACGAGGTATAAGACCTCCTCCTTTGTCAAAAACTGCGCCTCGTCGACGATGATGCAGGCGTTTTTCTTGAGCTCCTCCTCGTCCATCTGCCGCATCTCGTGGAAGTAGACGCAGGGATATTCGAGGCCGATGCGCGAGTGCACCATGTGGTCGCCGTCGCGCGTGTCGAGCTGGGGCTTGCAGAGGAGCGTCTTCTGCCCGCGCTCTTCGTAGTTGAAGCGCGCCATCAGCGCGTTGGCCGTCTTGCTCGAGCCCATCGCGCCGTATTTGAAGTAAAGCTGTGCCATGGTCGTTGTTCTCCCTCTCTTATTGCAGCCGCGCGCGAACGAGCGCGGCAAATTTCTTGAATGCGGTGGGGATGGCGGCGGCGTCGAACGCCGCGGCGTCCGCCCAGAATAGATCGTCGTTTTCGCCCGTCACGTCGGCGAAATATCCCTTCATGTCCCATTCGATATGGGTGAAGATGTGCTTCGCGCTGCCCGCGGGTTCGACAGTTTGCGCCGAAAGCCCCATCTGCGCAAGCGCAAGCGAAACGCCCGCCTCGTCGAGGTTCCCCAAAACGCTCGGGAATTCCCAGAGTGAGGCGAGAAGTCCCGTGTCTGCGCGCTTTCGCAGCGCGGCCTTGCCGTTTTGGAAGAGCAGCAGCACCGTGCGCTCTTCAATCTTGCGCGCCTTTTTCTTCGCGCGCACGGGTAAAATTTCCGTGAGACCGTTTTTATACGCCTCGCACATCATTCGCGCGGGGCAGATCTCGCACTTCGGCGCGCCGTTCGGCAGGCACACCGTTGCGCCGAGGTCCATCATCGCCTGATTGTACGCGCCGGGGCGGGCTAAGTCGATGGCGTCGTTGAGATGTGCGGTGAATTGCTTTCGTACCTTCGCGTCCATGATGTCGTCGGCGCAGCCGCTGACGCGCGCGGCGACGCGCAGCAGATTTCCATCCACCGCGGCGACCGGCTCGCCGAAGTTGATCGAGGCGATGGCGGCGGCGGTGTAGTCGCCGATGCCGGGGAGCGTTTTGAGACTTGCACAAGTGCGCGGCAACTCGCCGCCAAAGTCCGAGACGATGACCTTTGCCGCCTTTTGCAGATTCCGCGCCCGCGAGTAGTAGCCGAGCCCCTCCCAGAGCTTCAAGAGCCGTTCCTCCGGCACGGTGGCTAACGCCGCGGCGTCGGGCAGCTCTGCCATGAAGCGCTCGAAGTACGGAATGACGGCGCTCACGCGCGTCTGCTGGAGCATGATCTCCGAGACCCACGTGCGGTACGGCGTGACGACGCTGCGCCATGGCAGCGTGCGGCCGTTTAAGTCATACCACGTGAGCAGCGGCGCGGTCAGGGCATTTAAGTTTTCCCAATGTTCTGTCATCATATCATTTGTTGAAGCGCGCGGCGAAGCCGCAGCGGCGGCAGAGTTCTTCGGCGGGCTTCCGCCGGGAGAAGCCCTCGCGCAGAGCACACGCGCGCGGGGAGTTCAGAATTTCGTCAAGCGGCTGAGTGAAGAGGTTCCCCAGCGCCACATCGCCCTCGTGATCGAGGCAGCAGGGGACGACGGTGCCGTCGACAAGGACACCGAGCTGGTCGCGCAGACCGTAGCAGAACTGCGCACCGGATTCGTTGGCGCTCAGGTCGGGCCAGTCGAACTTGCCCGCGCGCTCCAAATACAGGTGGTCGCGCAGAAGAAAGCTGCCGTTTCGCATCTCGGGCCAGTTATCGCCTGTGCGGGAGCGCAGAAAGTCGAGAATTTCGCCGTTGCGCTCGTCCGCGCCGCCATCGTTCCAGAGGCGCAGCGCGACGATGATGCCCTTTTTCGCGGCCTTTTCCGCAAAGTCCCAGACCTGTGTCAGGTAAGAAAGCTCCTGCTCGTCTGCGCCGTCGTTGCCCTCAAAGCTGTGGAGCGAAACGCTGATCTTGTGAAGGCTCCCGGCATTCAGCAGCTCATCCGCGCGATTTTCAAGGAGCGTGCCATTCGTCGTGATGCACACCTTCATGCCGCGCGCGCCGGCGAGGGCGAAAAACGAGGAAAGCTCCGGGTGCAGCAGCGGCTCGCCCATCACGTGCAGATAGACGTACTGCACATACCCTTCGAGCCGGGAGAGAACGAGATCGAATTCTTCGGTGCTCATCGTGCGCGGCACACGCCGCGTCTTGGGGCAGAAGGAGCAGGCGAGGTTGCAGCGGTTTGTGATCTCGACATAGGCTTTTTTCAGCATCGCGCGGCTCCTTTCGTGAAGATAGAACATTCGCTGTTAAAATTGCAAATATTTTACCACAACCGCGCGCGTTTGAAAAGCCTTTCCCTTGCGTTGCGAGCGCGCGTCTGTTATAATCCTACGCGCAAAGCCATATCCCGCGCGCGAAAGGAGAAGCACATGAACGTCACCTTCATCGCCCACAGCGCATTTCTTGTCGAGTGGGACAAGTTCTACACGCTGTTTGACTATACCTACGAGCCGGATTATACCGGCGCGCTGCCGGAGCTGAACCCAGACAAGCCGCTGCTCGTCTTCGCGAGCCACAGCCACGAGGACCACTTCGACGCCAAGGTGTTCACACTTTTGGAAAAGTACCCCGACGCGCGCTTTTTCGTCTCGCGCGATACGCGCCTCACCGAGCGCAAGCGGCAATGGCTGAACATCTCCGACGAAGCCTTTGCCCGCACGACCGTTCTGCGGCCCGACAGCATTTTGCTCACCGATGTCGCGGGCGAGGACTTAAGCATCCGCGCCATCAAGTCGACCGACATCGGCAACGCATATCTCCTGCGCTGCGAGGGGAAGATGGTCTACCACGGGGGCGACCTCAACTGGTGGGACTGGAAGAGCGAGGGCGAGGCGTATTGCAATAATATGGCCGCCCATTACCGCGCGGCGATCGAAAAGCTCGCCTCGGCGGTTGAAAACGAGGCGACGGACAATGCTATCGCGCCCGAGATCACGGCGGCGATGGCGCCGCTTGACCCGCGCCTTGGTGAAGGCAGCGAGGGCCTCGGCATTGAGTATCTTTTGAAGAACGTGTCGGTGCGGCACGTCTTCCCGATGCACATGTGGAAAAAGTTCGAGGTCATCGACCGCTACGTCGCCGCGCATCTGGACGAAAAGGATATCGTCGCGCACATCACGCACGACGACGAGACATTTGAGATTTGAAAGAGATAATGGGTATCCGGCTTTTGCCGGATACCCATTATCTCTGCCTGCGATAAATCACGGGCCTGCTGTCCTGAAAAAAGAGGTATTTGCCGAACGCCGCGGCAAATACCTCTTTTTGTTCCTGTGATATTGGCTCGATGATCAGTCTTGCTCCTGCTCAGGTCCGTCCAGCAGGGCCTCTTTCAGCGTGCGCCAGCCGAGCACCGCGCATTTGACGCGCGCGGGCATATGGGCGATATCACGGAGAGCCGAGGCCTCTTCCAGGCTGTCGATCTCGTCTTCCGACGCCTCGCCCTGGATCATTTTCAGAAAAATTTCGCCCAGCTTCAGCGCGTCCTCCTTCTTCTTGCCGACGATCATACCGAGCATGATGTCTGCTGACGCCTGCGAGATGGCGCAGCCGTCGCCGACGAACGCGCCGTCCGCGATCACATCACCGTCTAATTTCAGCTTGAGGAAGATGTCGTCGCCGCAGCTCGGGTTCACGCCCTCGAGCACGATATTCGCGTCCGGCAGGTCGTGCTTGAACTCCGGATGCAGATTGTGCTCGGTGAGAATTTCATTGTAAAAATTTCTATTTTCCATAACCCATTCGCTCCCTTAGCGTGGAAATGCTGTCAAGCAGCCGGTCGACCTCGGATTCCGTGTTGTAAAACGCGAGGCTTGCTCGCGCGGTGGACGGATGCTTCAGGTATGCCAGCAGCGGCTGCGCGCAGTGATGGCCCGCGCGGATGGCGACGCCGTCGCTCGCGAGAATTTCGCTGATGTCATGCGGGTGAACGCCGTCCACCGTAAAGGTGATGATGCCGCAGTGTTCCTCGGGGTCCTCAGAGCCCAGCACATGGACATACGGTATCTCGCCGATCGCGTCCATCGCGCGGCGGGTCAGCGCGACCTCGCGCTCGTGCATCTGCGCAAAGCCGATGCTTTTCACGTAGTCGATGGCCGCATGCAGGCCCACGGCGTCTGCCGCGTTGACCGTGCCGGCCTCGAACTTGTGCGGGAGCTCGGCGAAGACCGCACCCTCACGGGTGACGGATTCGATCATCTCGCCGCCTGTGAGGAACGGCGGCATGGCGTTCAGCAATTCTTCACGTCCGTAGAGAACGCCGATGCCCATGGGGCCGTAGACCTTGTGGCCGGAGAAGGCGAAGAAGTCCGCGTCCAGCGCCTGCACGTCCACCGGAAGGTGCGGCGTGCTCTGCGCGCCGTCGACGACCATCACCGCGCCGGCGCGGTGCGCCAGCGCCGCGAGCTCGCGGATGGGATTCACGCGGCCTAAGACGTTCGAAACGTGTGTGCAGGCGACGATCTTCGTTTTCGGCGTGATGAGGGCTTCGACCTTATTTAAGTCCAGCGTGCCGTCCATCTCGCATTCCATGAATTTGAGCGTCGCGCCGGTCTGGCGGCACACCATCTGCCAAGGCAGCAGATCGCTGTGGTGCTCCATGATGGACACGAGCACCTCGTCCCCAGCCTTCACGTGGGAGAGGCCGTAGCTGTAAGCCACTAAATTGATGCTCTCGGTGGTGTTGCGGGTGAAGATGATCTCGCGGCTGCTTTTCGCGTTCAGAAAAGCGCGAACGGCTTCGCGCGCGTTTTCGTAAGCCTCCGTCGCGGCGATGCTCAGTGGATAGAGGCCGCGGAGCGGGTTGGCGTTCTGACTTTTATAAAACTCCGCCACGGCGTCCAGCACGCACTGCGGGCGCTGCGCCGTCGCGGCGTTGTCGAGGTAGGCGACGTCCTGGCTTTTGAGCAGGGGGAAATCGTCCCGATACATATGCGCCATCTTACAGCACCTCCTCGAGCTCGGCGAGGATGGCGGCTTGCGCTGTTTCATCCTCGATCGTGCGGGCCAGCCGCTCGATGGCGGCGCGGGCCATGATGTTTTCCGCCTCCGCCGCGGAGATGCCGCGGCTCTCAAAGTAGAAGAGCGTGTCCTCGTCCAGCTCGCCGATGGTCGCGCCGTGGTTGCCGACAACATTTTCCTCGGCGCAGAGGATGAGCGGCACCGTTTTGTTGGCGACGCCGTCGCCCAGCATCAAAACCGTCTCCTGCTCGCTGCCGACGGAGCCCGCAGAGCCCTTCTTGAAGTCGATGGTCCCGCGGAAAATTTTCTGCGCGTCGTCCTTCAAGGCACCGGCAGCATTGATCTCGCTCGTGGTCTTCTGGCCCCAGTGGTTCACCACAAGGTTCATATCCACGGTCTGCTGCTTCTGACCCAGATACCCGATGCCCGCCGTAAAGCCCGCGCCATTGCCATTCAGCTCAAACTGGCCGTCGCTGTACACGTTGCCGCGGCCCAGCAGGACCTGTATCAGCTCCACCTGACCGTTTTCCGCGCACTCGCCGCTCGTCTCCAGACGAAGAAGCGAGCCCTGCGCCGCGTTCTGGATCTGCACGAGCCGCACCTTCGCATCCTTTTCAACGTGAAGCGCCGTGCGCACGAGCAGGCCCTTTTCCGCTCTCAGCGTTTCAAACACCGTGACGGTCTGGCCCGCGGGCGCGTGGATGTCGACCGTCTTCTCGCCGCGCTCGCCGGTACCCGAAATCTTAAGCCGCTCGGTCTGACCGGCGGCGGTGATCCTTTCCGTCCCTAAATCGTCGGCCTGCCCCCAGGCGATGGCCGTTTCGTTCACGCCCAGCCGGTTCCAAGTGCGGGTCGGGAGCCGGTTGATCAAAATCGTATCGTTCATATCCAAACTCCTTTCAGCCAATGCTGCCCTTCATCTCGAGCCGGATGAGGTTGTTCATTTCCACCGCGTACTCCACCGGCAGCTCCTTGGAGACATTGTCGGCAAAGCCGCTGACGATCATCGCGCGCGCGTCTTCCTCGCTCATGCCGCGGCTCATCAGATAAAAGACGGCTTCGTTGCTGATCGCGCCGATCTTGGCCTCATGGCCGATGGCCGCGTCCTTCGTGCGGATGTCCATTGCGGGGATGGTGTCGGAACGGGATTCGGAGTCCAGCATCAGCGACTGGCACGACACGGCGGACTTGGCGCCCTTGGCACCCTTTTCTACAACGACGCTTGAGCGGAACGTGCTGATGCCGCCGCTCTTGCTGATCGAGCGCGTGTTCATATAGGAGCTCGTATTCTTGCCCACGTGGACGACCTTCGCACCGGTATCTAAGTTCTGCCCCGCACCGGCGAACGTGACGCCGGTGAACTCCATGCGGGAGTTGTCGCCCTTCAAAATGCTCATGGGGTACAGGCAGCCCACATGGGAGCCGAACGAGCCGGAGATCCATTCGATCGTGCCGCCCTCTTCCACCAGCGCGCGCTTGGTGTTCAGGTTGTACATGTTCTTCGACCAGTTTTCGATCGTTGAGTAGCGGAGCTTGGCCCCCTTCTTGACGTACAGCTCCACGCATCCGGCATGGAGGTTCGCCACGTTGTACTTCGGCGCGGAGCAGCCCTCGATAAAGTGCAGGCTCGCGCCCTCATCCACGATGATGAGCGTGTGCTCAAACTGACCGGCGCCCTTGGCGTTCAGGCGGAAGTAGGATTGCAGGGGGATGGAGAGGTGCACGCCCTTGGGCACGTACACGAACGAGCCGCCGGACCACACTGCGCCGTGGAGCGCCGCAAACTTGTGGTCGTGGGGCGTCACGAGCTTCATGAAATATTTGCGCACCATGTCGGCGTATTCGCCCTTCATGGCGCTCTCCATGTCGGTGTAAACAACGCCCTCGGCCGCCACGGAATCCTTGACGTTGTGATAGACAAGCTCGGAGTCGTACTGCGCACCCACACCGGCGAGGGACTTTCTCTCCGCCTGTGGGATGCCAAGGCGCTCGAAGGTCTCCTTGATGTCCTCCGGCACGTCCTTCCAGTCGTTACGCATCTTAGTGTTTGGACGGACGTAGGTCGCGATATGATCCATATCGAGGCCCTCAATCGACGGGCCCCAGTTGGGGATCTTCATTTCATTGTAGATCTGGAGGGATTCGAGGCGGAACTGCTGCATCCATACGGGGTCGTCCTTTTCCTTGGAGAGCTTTTCGACGATCTCCGGCGTCAGGCCGGACTCCATGCGGTAGGCGTCGTTCTCTTCGTCCCGAATGTCGTAGACGCTGCGGTCCACGTCCTCCACGTAGGTCTTTTCTTTCAAATCTGCCATGTCGGGAGCCTCCTGCTTCAGTCTTCCTTCAGGCTGCCGAAGCCCTTTTCGTTGATCTCGTCCACCAGCTCGGCGCCGCCGTTGCGGACGATGACGCCCTCCTCCATCACGTGGGCCGCGTCCACATGGAGCGCTTCTAAAATGCGGGTGGAGTGGGTGATGATGAGAAGCGAACCGTGCGTCCGCTCGCGGAAGAGCCGCACGCCCTCGCTGACGGTGCGCACCGCGTCGACATCGAGGCCGGAGTCGGTCTCATCGAGAATCGCGAGCTTGGGCTCGAGCATCAGCATCTGCAGAATTTCGGCTTTTTTCTTCTCGCCGCCGGAAAAGCCCACGTTCAGGTCGCGCTCGGCATAGCTCTCGTCCATATGCAAAAGAGCCATGGTCTCCTTGAGCTTTTTCTTGAAGTCCCACAGGCGCAGTCGGTCGCCGGTCTTCTGCTCCAGCGCGCTGCGGATGAATGCGCTCAGCGTCACGCCGGGGACCTCCAGCGGGTTTTGGAAGGACAGGAAAATGCCCTTTTTCGCCCGCTCGTTGACGGGAAGATCTGTGATGTCCTCGCCGTTAAAGATGATGGAGCCCTCGGTCACGCTGTAGGCCGGGTTGCCGGTGATGGCGTAGCCGAGCGTCGACTTGCCGGTGCCGTTCGGCCCCATGAGGACATGGGTCTCGTCCTGTCCCACGGTCAGGTCTACGCCGTGAAGAATTTCCTTTTCCTCGACCCGTACGTGCAGGTCACGGATATCCAAAAGTGCCTTACTCATATTGAACCACCTTATCTTCTTTCCGTACCGCTTGGGGCGGCCGGTGTTTTTTCATTGACTCGCATGAACTGCGATAGCGTATGGTTGTCGACATAGCTGTTGATCTGGTCCTCCAGCCCCTGCCAGAAAAGGCGCGCGTCGCAGTCGCAGGACTGGCCGCAGCCTGACCTTTCTTCGGACTGGCACGAGATCGGCGAAAGGTCGCCCTCCACCGCCCGCAAGATCTCGCCCACCGGGTATTCCTCAGGCGAGCGGGTCAGGCGGTAGCCGCCGGACTTGCCCACGGCGCTCTCGACCAGATCGGCCCGGCTCAGGGCTGCCATGATGCTTTCCAGATATTTTTTGGAGAGCTGCTGGCGCTGCGCGATATCACTGAGACGAAGCCATTCTCCGCCGCCGTGCTCCGCCATATCCAGCATGGCCCGCAACGCGTAGCGCCCTCTGGATGAGATCATCATGCGTGTATGCCTCCTTGCTTGTAAATGCCTACCTTGCAGATAGGGATTGTAACGCGCGATTCCTACTGTGTCAATAGGCATTTATAAAAAAGTGCGCTATTTACAGTTTTCTGACGATATTCCCTAATTTTCTCCCCTGCACAGCCGCTTTTATGGGCAGCAGGCGGATAAAAAAACGGCGTGACCGTCGTCACGCCGTTTGAAGCTGCGGGGAGAGCGTTATTTTACTTTTTCTCCGTCCATGGGTGGTATTTGCGCGACTGCTCGGCGGTCATGCCGAAGTAGCGCAGATCCATGCGGCCGTACTGGTCGCCCCAGGTGACGTCGATGTGATAGCTGCGGCCGTCGAGCTTGGCGACGGTCCAGATGTGGCTGTCGTTGAAAAGGGCGGTGCAGTCGATGCCCTCGAGCTTCAAAAGGAGGTTGTACGCGCCCGTGTAGCCGTCGCAGACGGCGAGACCGTTCACGAGCGCGCCGTAGGCGAGGTGGCTGAGCGAATCATCCCCCGCGCCGTCATCGTAGCGGCAGTGCTCACACAGCCACTGATAGTAGACCTGCGCGATCTCATATTGGCTCATGCCGTAGCTCAGCTCGCCGCTCTCCCAAAGAGCATCGTGTACCTTGACGGCCGCGGCGAGCGCCTTGGTACGGTAGGTCTCGAGCTGCGTGTCCGTGCAGGCGGTGGAGGAGAAGGCGAGAGAGACTTTGCCCGTGGAGTACGACTTGCAGGAGACAGCGTTGTACATCTGCTCGCAGTAAGTCTTCACGCAGGAGGTGAAGGCCTGCGTCAGCGCCGTTGCGGCGGAGGAGGTGAGCGCTTTGGAATATTGGAGCGTGATGGTGTGCTCGCCGCGCGCGAGCATATCGCGCACGAGCGCGTCGATGGCGGCGGTGTCCTTCGCGGACGAGGGGAGCGCGGTCTCCTGCGGGGCCTCAACGAGACCTGCAAGTGTCGCGCCCTTGGCCGAGTGGTAGGGCGCGACCGTCCACGTGAGCGTCAGGCGCGTTTCGGGCTTGACCACGCGCGTCAAAAGCGCCGCGACCTCCGCGCGGCTGACGCTGCGATCGGGGCAGAAGCTGCCCGTATCGTCCGTGCCGGAGAGCAGGCCCCGGCGGTACATCAGCAGGATCTCGCTGCGGTAAGGCGTTTTGAGCGTCACGTCGGTGATATAATCGCCGCTTGCGTAGGCGGAGGTGACAAGCTCGGCGTTCGGCTCCTCATACCACTCCGAGGGCAGGGCAAAGGCAAAGATGCCAGCCATCTGCGCGCGCGAGGCGGGCAAGAGGTAGAAGCCCTCAAAGCTGTTGTCGAGCAAATTCTGGCTCTTCAAGTACGAGACATACGGCGCGTACCACGCCTCATTCTCCTTCGCTGTGGGGATGACCGCGTCGCTGCCGGTCGTGTAGATGGCGCGCAGCCGCGCGGCGATGGTCAAAAGCTCGGCGATCGTCACATTGCCGTTCGGCGCAAAGGAACTCTCGCCGCGGCCGTTGAGTAAGCCGTATTCATAGGCCGAGACGACCGAGGGGGCGAACCAGTCGCCGTCTTTCACGTCGGCAAACTGGCCCTCGTAGACGCGAAGAAGCACGAACGGGGCGTCGTCTTCAGCGGCGCCAGTCTCCGTATCCGAAGATGCGGCGCCGTCAGCGTCGGTGGGTCCGACTTGAATAGAAAAACTCAGCGTTTCCGTCCCCGTGGGGCTGTCGTTTGCAAGGACGGGAACGGTCAGCAGGAGCGCGAGCGCCGCGATGAGCAGCGCAAAGCGGAACTTCATGGCGTCTTCTCTCTCTTTCTCATATTCTCTGGGATGCGGCAGCTCACGGGACTAAGATGTTCTGTTCGTCTGCGGTGATGTCGGCGACATAGGGGTTGAGCATCGAATTCGTCATCTCGAGCACCTGCTCGGGATAGAGCGTGTAGAAGGACTTGCCATTGTACCAGCCCGCGCCGTCGCCGGGGAGCGTGGCAAAGCTGATGGCGTCCGTCCCGCCCATGGAGAGCGCCTGGTTGGCGAGCCACACGAGGTTGCCGAGCGTCAGGTCGGTCTTGACATATTTTAAGAACGTTTCCGCCATCGCGGGGACGTTTTCAATCTTCATCAGCTTCTGCGCCACGGTCTTCAAAAACGCCTGCTGCGTGCCGATGCGGCCGATATCCTGCCGCCCGCCGTAGCCAGGGTTATCCTTGTCGGAGTTGTGGCGGAAGCGCACGACCTCCATAGACTGCTGGCCGTCGAGGTGCTGCAATCCCTTTTTGAAGTGAATGTGCAGATCCTGATAGGGGTCGTCGTAGTCCATATCCTCGGGCACGTCGAAGTCGACACCGCCGATCTGGTCGATGAGCGCGATGAACCCCTTCAGGTCGACGGAGACGTAGAAGTCCACGGGGACGCCGAGCATATCTTCAATGTTGCTGCGCAGCTTTTCCGTGCCGCCGTTATTGTAGGAGGAATTGAGCTTGCGGCCGTTGCTCATCAGCGTGTCGCGCGGCAGGCTGACGACGTCGATCTTCTTGTTCTCCGCGTCAAAGCGCACGAGCATGTTCGTGTCGCTGCCGCCGGCGTCGTTGTCCACACCGTAGGCGAGGATCGTATAGCAGTATTTTTTGCGCTCTTTGCCGTTAGCGATCGTCTCGATGGCGCCGCTGTCTTCCTGCTGCGTGCCGTCCTGCTCGGTCTGCTGGTCGAGGTCGTCCGCGGCCGGCTCGGGCGCGCGCACGACATACTTGACCGCCGCCACGACCGCGACGGTCAAAAAGAGCAGCGAGAGCAGCGTGACCGCCGCGCGCTCACCGCGATTTGCGCGTTTCTTCTTTTTCTTCGGCCTGCGGCGCGGCTCACTTTCGCGGCCGATGCTTGGCTCGTAATAGTCCTGTTTTCTCATCTTGTTGCTCCGTTCTTTTTTCTTTCGGTTTACAATAACGGTATTGTACCCTGCGCGGCGGCATCATGCAAGAGAAATTTTACCGCGCGGGCAGGGTACCTTTATCTTAGACGAAAAGATACGAAAAAAGTTTCAGCATCCCTTGTATTTTTTTCGCGTGGCCATGCCGCCGCGGATGTGCCGCTGGGCCTTGTTTTCGTCCAGTACCTCCTTGACTTGCAGGTAGAGACAGCGGTCGAATTGGGGCAGACGGTCCTGCAGATCCTTGTGCACGGTGGATTTGCTCACGCCGTACTTTTTCGCCGCGGCGCGCACGGTGGCGCGGTTCTCGATGATGTAAGCCGCCAGCGTGCGGGCTCGCTCTTCCATATTTCCCTTCATAAGCACACTCCTGACTCGTGTTGCTCCATCTATATGCGTGCAGAAGGGGAATATGAGCGCTCACAAGGAATACGCAGCAAAACATTTTGCAAAGCGGTCAAGGTATGTTATAATCATTCCAAACGCGCCGAAAACGGTGTGAACGAAACGACAGGGAGGCCCTGCATGGAAAATAAACTCATCCGCAGCAAATGTTTTTTATACCTGACCGAATTTTTTGCCGGTATGTCCGTCATGGCGGTCGAGCTCGGCGCGAGCAGGCTCATGGCCCCGTACTTCAGCTCCTCGCAGATCGTGTGGACGGTCATCATCGGCGTCATCATGATCGCAATGGCGATCGGCAATGTCTGGGGCGGCAAACTCGCCGACAAGAGCGCGACGCCCGACAAGCTCTACCGCAGGCTTATCATCGCGGCCATCTGGATCGCGCTCATCCCGTTTGTGGGACGGTATCTCATCGCGGGCATCTCGCTGCTGCTGGCGCTCTTTGTGACGAAGAACTTCCTCGTCTGGGCGGCGCTCGCAGCGTGCCTTGTGATCTTCGCGTTCCCCTGCGTGCTGCTCGGCACGGTCACGCCGTCGCTCACCCGCTTTACGGTCGACAACCTCGACGACACGGGCAAGACCGTGGGCAGGCTCAACGCGCTCAACACCATCGGCAGCATCATCGGAACCTTCGTGCCGACGTTCGTGACCATCCCTGCCGTCGGCACAGCGGCGACGTTTTTGATCTTCTCCGGCGTGCTCGCGGCCATCGGCATCGCGTACTTCGTGTTCGAGAAGAAAAAGAGCGTGCTGGGGATCGTCTCCGTCCTTTTGATCGCTGGACTGTGCTTCGCACTGCCGGGCTACAGCTTTGCCTTCTGGGAGAACGACCTCGCGCTCGAGGATGAGTCCATCTACAACTATTTGCAGGTGCAGGACGACGCGAAACGCACGACGCTCTCGACGAACGTGCTCTTCGGCGTGCAGAGCGTGCAGGTCAAGGGCAACGCGCTGACGGGGATGTATTATGACTACGCGCTCGCCGCACCCTGCATGGCGGGCATGGACGGCACAGACAACGAGGGCCGCAGCGTCATGATCCTCGGTATGGGCTCTGGCACGTATGCGAGCTATTGCACGCGCTATTTCCCCGGCGCGAGCGTGCAGGGCGCGGAGATCGACAAAGAAATTGCCGACATCGCGACGGACTACTTCGGACTTCCTGACAGCGTGACCGTCGCGGTCGAGGACGGGCGCGCGTACCTTGCCGCGTCGAAGGAGAAGTTTGACGTCATCATGGTGGACGCCTATCAGGATATCACCATCCCGTTCCAGCTCTCGAGCGTCGAGTTTTTCAATGAAGTGCAGGCACATTTGAAGCCGAACGGCGTGATGGTCGTGAACCTCAATATGACGTCCGCGGAGAACGGCTCCATCAACGAATACCTCTGCGACACGATGGCGAGTGTTTTTAAATACACCGTCACCGCGCCTGTGAAGGGCAACACGAACACCGAGGTCTTCTGCACGAACTCAGGCGATTGGGAGGAGACGTTCCTGCGCAGCATCGCGAACCTCAAGGACAGCGGCTACGCCGACATGATGCGCACGGTATACGGAAAGCTAACGCCCTATGAGGGCGGCAACTGCATCCTGACGGACGACAAGGCTCCGGTCGAGGTGCTGGGTATGCGCGTGCTCGACGAGCTCATCGGCGATGAGCTCAACTACTACAAAGACGAGCTCCGGACCGGCGGTTTGTCCGCGCTGCTCGGTAATTGAAGATAAAAAATTCCCGCGCCGAGCGCGGGGATATTTTATAGGATCAGCATCAGTGCGGGGATGACGACAAAGCACGCGAGCGTGGAGAGCGCGGCGCCCTGCGCGGCGAATCGTTCGTCCGCGCCGTAGTCCGCGGCGGCGACGACCGTCTGCGTGACGACCGGCATCGCTGTTTCGACGAGGAGCACGCTGCGCCCGAGACCCGCGACGCTGAAGAGCTCACACAGCGCGAACGACACGCCCGGCACGAGCAAAAAGCGGAAGAGCATCACGAGGGCAAGGTCGCGGTCGAGCTTCAGATTTTTGAGCCCGATCTCATAGATGATATAGCCCGTGAGCAGCAGCGCGAGCGGCGTGACGAGGTTGTTCATATACTTGCAGTAGCTCATCACGAGCGACGGCAGCTTTATGCCCGTGAAGACGAGCACGAAGCTCACGAGAACACCGATGACGGCGGGCGTGGTCAAAAACTTTTTTATCATCCGCTTGTCAAAGCCACCGCCTTCACCCGCCCAGCGCACGAGCGAGAGGCCTACGAGCTGGACAAAGCTCGTGTTGACGATGTAATAGAGCATGACATAGGGGGTGCAGGTCTCGCCGAAGAGCTCGGTGCACATCGGAAGGCCGATGAAAATGGCGTTCGACACCGAGCACATCATCATAAAGACGCCGAGCTTTTTGCGTGGCAGCTTTAAGAGCTTGCCGACGAGCAGCGACAGCAGAAACGCGCCGATCGTGGAGAGAAACGGCACGAGCAGAAAACCCAGCGAGCCCGCGAGCAGGTCATGCGTCAAGTTGTTCGTCAGTCCGTAGACGCACATACAGGGGATGGCGACAGACATCGTGAACTTGCTGATAAAGCGCTTGGCCTGCGGGCTCATCCAGCCCATGCGCGCGCAGAAGTAGCCCGTGGCCGTCAGCAGCAGGATGATGGTGACGGACGCGACGGCGTGAAGGAACGACTCCATAAAAATACACCTCGAAGCGGGAAGTATCTCTCAGTATATCAGCTTTGTGGCAAAAGACAAGAGGGGAAAAGACAGTTGCAATGCCGCTTCGGATACGCTATGATGAGCGAAGACTGAACACGCGGTGTGCAGTTTAAAAATGTATCGAGAACTTTGAGAGGAGTTTTGTTTTATGAAAGCAGCGCTGGTCATTATGGCGGCGGGCATGGGCTCGCGCTACGGCGGCAACAAGCAGGTGGACGGCATCGGCCCGAACGGCGAGATATTGATGGAATACTCCATTTTCGACGCGCTGCGCGCGGGCTTTACGAAGGTGGTCTTCATCATCAAGCCCGATATGCGCGACTTGATGGAGAACATGGTCGGCAAATACCTTGCCGGGCGCAAGACGGCGGACGGGGAGAATGTCGAGATATGCTACACGTATCAGGATTTTTCGAGCGTGCCCGCATTCTATAAGGTGCCCGAGGAGCGCGTCAAGCCCTTCGGCACGGTGCACGCGTTGCTGTGCGCGAAGGAGTGCGTGAAAGAGCCCTTTGTCGTCATCAACGCCGACGACTATTACGGTGTGGACGCGTTCAGGACCATCTACGCAGAGCTCTCAAAGCTCGCCGCGAGCGGCGAGGGGACGATGGTCGGCTACGACCTCTGCAACACCGTGAGCGAGCACGGAACGGTCACGCGCGGCGTGTGCCACGTGAACGAACAGGGAAAGCTCGACCGCGTGGTGGAGACGTTCCACTTAAAGCCCTGTGACGACGGCAGGATCCGCGACATTCAGGAGAACGGCGACGGTCCCGTCTACGCGCCGGAAACGCCGGTGTCGATGAACTTCTGGGGCTTTACGCCGTGGCTCTTTGAAAAGCTGGACACCTACTTTAAGGACTTCCTCCGCGCGCTGCCGGACGGCGAACTCAAAGCCGAGTGTCTGCTGCCGAGCCTCATCGGCGAGCTCATCGACCGCGGCGAGCTTAGCGTGTCCGTTCTGCGCTCGAACGCGCGCTGGTTCGGCATGACCTATCACGAGGATAAGGAAATGGTGCAGCGCGAGCTTAAGAAGCTGCACGACGCGGGCGTGTATCCAAAAACGCTGCGCGCGTGAGCAGGACAAAAAGAAAATTTTCTTCACCTCCGGACATACTAAGCCCGGAGGTGAATGTGAAATGCAGCGAAAAGACCCGGGGCTGCCGCGCGACATGACGCCGATGCTCAAGGCACGCTTCGGCCAGCCCGACGACTGCGCCGACCTCATCAACAAGTACGGCACCTACAACATCCAGCCGACGTCGGACACGGAAAACCTGTTTCCGATGATCGCGCCGGGCCTTCCTGAACAGTGGAAAGAGATGAAGCTGAGCAAGTCGGAGCTTGAAAACTTGCAATAAGGCAACAAGGGGCGGATGACGCGCTCGCGTGTCCCCGTCCCGCTTTTTTGGCGTTTTTTCACCGTGCTTTTTAGAGTGGGACAGGCAAAAAGAATAATGAAGGGTAAATTTCTACAAAAAATCAAATGACAAAATGGAGAAATTTATCGCTGGTATACAAATCAAACGCCTGGCTGGTACTTGCGTTGTGCATGAAATCGGTTAAAGTATGTGTTAAGAGCCATCTATCCGGCGGCGGTTATGAGAGAGACCACCCGTCGGGCAGACTCGAAATATGAAGGAGGAGAGAGAATGGAAACCAAAAGCAACGCGAAACTGAAAGCCCTGTTCATCATCCCGTCGATCGTTGGCGTCATCCTGTTTATGATCCCGGTGAAGAATGCTGACGGCGATTGGACCGTTGTGGTCAAGATCCTTGCCGACATCATCTCGGGCTACATCGGCGGCTTCCTGCCGCTGCTGTGCGTGCTGATCCTCACCGTTTCGGCGGTGCTGTCGGTCGTTGCACTGGCAAAGCCTAAATTCATTATGAATAGCGACATTATGAAGGAATGCTTCGCCTGCAAGCCCATCTGGGTCGTGATCCGTGTGCTCGCGGTCATCTTCGTGTGGCTCACCTATCTCGGTGTTGGCGAGGAAGGTGAGGGTCTCATCGGTATGATCACCGGCGGCGGTCAGGGCGGCTTCGTCCTCTATGACCTGCTCACCACGCTCGTTATCATCTTCGTCATCGCGGCGCTGCTGCTGCCGCTGCTGCTCGACTTCGGCCTGCTCGAATTCGTCGGCGCGCTGCTCACCAAGGTCATGCGTCCCCTCTTCAAGGTCCCCGGCCGCGCGGCGGTCGACTGCATCACCTCCTGGATCGGCGACGGTACGCTGGGCGTTATGCTCACCTGCAACCAGTATGAAGGCGGCTATTACTCCGCCAAGGAAGCGAGCATCATCGCCACGCTGTTCTCCGCTGTTTCCATCACGTTTACCCTCGTCGTTCTCGAGACGGTGAACCTGCTCGATTACTTCGGCATCTACTACCTGATCGTCTGCTTCGTCGGTATCGTCTGCGCGATCGTGTGTCCCTACCTCTACCCCCTGCGCAAAAAGCCCAACACGTACTTAGTCGAAGGCAAGGCCGCTCCCGACACCCTCCCCGAGGGCTACAAGAGCAACGTTGAGTACGGCATGGACCTCGCCATGAAGCGCGTTGCCGAGCACAAGGGCATCGGTGAATTCTTCAAGAGCGGCGCCAAGAACGCCTGCAGCATGTGGTTCGGCGTTCTGCCCTCCGTCATGGCCATTGGTACTGTCGCTCTGATCCTTGCCAACTACACGCCGATCTTTGAGTGGCTCGGCATCCCGTTCCGCCCCCTGCTCCAGCTTCTTCAGGTGCCCGAAGCGAATGCAGTCGCCTCCACGATGATCGTCGGCTTCACCGATATGCTCACCCCCGCCATCCTGATCGCAGAGTCCACGAGCGAGATGGCCAAGTTCATCGTCGCAGTCGTCTCCGTTACGCAGGTGCTTTACCTCTCCGAGGTCGGCGGTCTGATCCTCGGCTCCAAGCTTCCTCTCAACATCTGGGAGCTGTTCGTCATCTTCCTGGAGCGCACCATCATCAGCCTGCTGATCGTCTGCCCCATCGCACACCTGCTGTTTTAAGAGCTGAAAGGAACATCCCGTTCTGCCCATAGTCCCCAACCGAAAGGGCGAAGGGCGTCCGAAAGGACGCCCTTCGCCTTATATTTTTAGGACTTTAGCGCAGATGCACAAAAATGTCTGTACAAATAGTGAAAAGTTATGGTAAAATGCAAAAAGAGTATGAGAGAACTGCGGAGAGTGCATCGTGCTCTGCCGCAGAAAGGGAGAAGAGACCCCATGACGATCAAGATCGATAAGGACGCGAAGGTGCCAGTGTATCTGCAGATCGCCGAGCAGATCAAAGCACAGATCATCAGCGGCGCGCTGCCGAGAGCCAGCACGCTGCCGAGCGAGCGCGCCCTCGCGCAGATATTGGATGTGCACCGCAACACGGTGGTCAAGGCCTACAGTGAGCTCAAGAGCGACGCGTGGATCGAGTCGCGCCAGGGCGTGGGCTATGTCGTGACAGAGGCGGACGCTGCGCCGGACGGCGGAGAGGAAAAACCGGGCGAGCGCGCGGGCCGCGTGAACTGGATCGGCGCGGTGGCGGACAAATATCTTGACATGGAGAAGACCTTCGACGATCTTTTCCAGCGCTTCACGGACGAGAGCCACTATTCCCTCGGCAGTGGCATCGCCTCGCGCGAGGTGTTCTCATCCCAGCGCGTGGCGCACGACATTGCTTCGCTCGTCACGGGCAGCGGCCCGTGCCAGTATTTTTTCAGCCCCTATAAGGGCGACCGCTTCCTGCGGCAGAAGCTCGTATCCTTCCTTGCGACCAAGGGCGTGAAGGCCTCGTCGGGCGAGATACAGGTGTTGGCCGAGACGAACCAGGCACTCGACTTTATCGTGACGCTTTTGATAAACCCCGGCGACAGCGTCGTGATGGAGGAGCCTGTGCACCCGGATATGTACCGCGTGATGGAACTTGCGGGGGCGAAGATCCTCGCCGTGCCGGTCGATGAGAACGGCATGGACTGCGCGGTGCTCGAAAATCTGCTCACACATACAAAGCCGCGCCTTATCTTCGTCAATTCGAGCTATCACGACCCGACGGGAAACATTTTGTCGCTCGAGCGGCGCAAGAAGATCGTCGAGCTCTCGAACCGCTACCGCATCCCCGTCGTGGAGGAGGATGCGGCGAGCGAGCTCGCCTACGAGGGCGAAAAGCTCCCGCCCATCAAGGCTTTCGACACGATGGGCAACGTCATTTACATCTATTCCTTCTCGCTCACGTTCGTGCCGGGACTGAGCCTTGCCTTCGTCACGGGCAACCGCGACTTCATCCGCGCGCTGAGCTACCTCGTCTCCGTGCGGCTGATGGCCTCGGACTGGCTGACGCAAAAGCTCCTCGGCATGTATCTGGACGACGGCAGCTACTACGCCTCGCTCACAGCCTTCCGCGAAAATTACCGCCGCAAGCGCGACCTTGTGTGCCGCAAGCTTGACGAGCTCGCGCCGCTCGGCGTACAGTACGATAAGCCGCAGGGCGGCGTTTACATCTGGTGCAGGCTGCCCGACGGAGTGGACAGCAAGCACTTCATCAGCCGGGCCTACAATATGGGCGTCACGCTCATCCCCGGCCACGTCTTTTACCCCTATAAAAACGGCGGACGCGACCACATCCGCATCAATTATTCCTACGAATCGGAGGAGCGTCTGGTGCAGGGAATGGACGTATTGCGCAAAGCGCTAAAAGAAGAACTGGACGAGTGACTGGCACACAAAATGCCAACAATGCTGATACATCACAAGCAAATAGGAAAAGGATATACTTGGAACAGAATTTAGAGAACGGACCTACGGTGCGCCTGAGCTGCACGCGGCAGCAGCGCACGGAACAGATCATGACGGGGGCGTTTGGGCGGTCGATGAGAGAGCCGCCGGCGCTCCGGAAAGGGAGCATATCATGTATCCAGGCATCCACAACTTTTCCGAGATCGGAAAGCTCAACAAGGTGCTGCTGCACCGCCCCGGCGAGGAGCTGGAATCGCTGACGCCTGCGACGCTCGAGCGCCTGCTGTTCGATGACATCCCGTATTTAAAGGTCGCACAGGAGGAGCACGACCGCTTTGCCGAGGTCCTGCGTGAAAACGGCGTCGAGGTCATCTACTATGTCGACGAGGTGGCCAAGGCCATCGCCGACCCCGCGCGCCAGATCCAGCTCGTGAACGACTTCCTCAACATCAGCAAGATCCACGCCAAGGGCCTGCGCGCCAGCATGACGAGCTTCCTGCTCGATATGCCGCCGAAGAAGATGGTCACCAAGCTCATCGCCGGCATCAAGCGCAGCGAGGTCGCGACGAAGGAAGCAACGTCGCTGATGGACCTTGTCGACGACGACTATCCGTTCGTCTCCGACCCTATGCCGAACCTGTACTTTACCCGCGACCCCGGCGCCTGCGTCGGCGAGGGCATCAACATCCACCGTATGCACACCCCCGCGCGCAAACGCGAAAGCCTGCTCTTAAAGTACATGTACCTCTACAACAGAGACTTTGCCACGCTGGACAACAAGATGTGGTACGACCTGTCCGACAGTTACTCCATCGAGGGCGGCGACGTGCTCGTGCTGTCGAAGGACATCGTGGCCATCGGTCTTTCGCAGCGCACGACGGTCTCCGGCGCGGAGACGTTCGCGCGCAACCTGCTGCAAAATTCGGACTTTAAGAAGGTCCTCGCCTTCGACATTCCTGAGACCCGCGCGTTCATGCACCTCGACACCGTCTTTACGATGGTCGACTATGACAAGTTCACCATCCATCCTGAGATCGAGGGCCCGCTCAGCGTTTACGAAATGATGCTCGACGAGCACGGCGAACTCAAGTTCGGCGCGCTGAAGGAAGAACTCAAGGACATTCTGGCCCTCGAGCTCAAGCTGCCCGCAGTCGACCTCATCCGCTGCGGCGGCGGCGACCTGATGGCCGCGCAGCGCGAGCAGTGGAACGACGGCTCGAACACGCTGTGTATCGCGCCGGGCCGCGTCATCACCTATGAGCGCAACTATGTGACGAACGACTTGCTCGCAAAGCACGGCCTCGACGTGCTGACTGTGCCGTCTGCCGAGCTGTCGCGCGGCCGCGGCGGCCCGCGCTGCATGTCCTGCCCCGTCAACCGCGACGACCTGTGATTTACCGGAAAAGATCATCTTCCTGTGGCGGATAGTCGGTCCGCCGCCCTGCGCCGCGCGCAGATACAGGGATAGGAGGGAGAGAATTGAAGAGCAAGCGACAGGAGAAGATCCTGGAATTGATCGAAAAGTACGACATTGAAACGCAGGAGGAGCTCATTGCGCGTCTGGCCGAGTGCGGCATCCAGAGCAAGCAGACGACTGTCTCGCGCGATATCAAGGAGCTTTACCTTTATAAAGAGCCCCTTGGCGGCGGCCGCAGCCGCTATGCCGTCTCGGGCAAGGCCGACCATATCGACAACGCCAAGCGCTTACAGCTCATTTTGAATGAATGCAGCGTCGGTGTGGACTGCGCAGGCATCGTGGTGCTGCTCAAAACGCTGCCCGGCCTTGCCGACGCGGCGGGCGCGGCCATCGACGCGATGAAGCTGCCCGATATGCTCGGCTGCATCTCCGGCAACGATGCCGTGGCGATCGTTGCCCGCGGCGAGCAGGAGGCCGAGCGCCTGTGCGGCGAGCTGCGCCAGTATTGCAAGTGAACGAGAGAGACGAGATTGAGAGAGGACAGGGGGCGGAGCGATCCGCCCTTCCTGCTCCACCATAAAACCAATTAAACCGCAAGGTATTTCTAAAACGCGACAAAACTCAACAGGTATTAAAAGTTTTACTGCCGACAAAATTCGACGGGATCCCGCTTGAAGATCATTTTTTGAGTGCTATAATAAAGTTATCAATCGGATGATCTGTGCGGCTCGCGAAAGTGGGGCAAAGCGTATAGACAAAGGCACAGCCGGCGAAAGCCGGTCTCGCAAAGCCACGGGCCTACCCGGCGGAAACGCCGCACGGCAGCCGGGCTACCTAAGACGGAGAAACCTCCTTCCTCGGATCCACAGGGACAAGAGGGAGGATTTTTTTATGAGAGAGAAGAAGTTCGGCAGGTTGTTTTTGACATGGCTGCTGGCAGCCACCATGGTGCTGACCTTGCTTCCCGTCGGAATGCTGGCGGCAGACGACGAGGGCGAAGCGACCTCTGCGGGTGTTTCGGGGCTGACGGTCGGCTTCAAGGTGCGAATGAACCCAAAGAGCGGTGCACAGATAGATAAGGTTTGTAATGATACGGATACGCTTGACGTAGACCCGAACATTTATACCAATGTCTATATCCGACCTTATATCAAAGTGGATGGGAGAGAGTTTAAGGCTCCTACCAATCCCCAATGGGGTTCCATATGCTATACATTTGAATATGGTGATTACAAGAACAATGCACCGGTAAGCGGAGCAGGTTCTCCCTTTAACGCAGGAGAAAAAGATTATAGCGCTGCAAACGCAGGAAATTGGAATACAGCCAATAAGATCATCATAGATGATCTTTCTGATGAGCGACTGAACAACGGTACACCCGGTGAAGGCGATTATTATACGCTTACTGTGAAAGCTTATGAAGTGTCTACTACGACGGGAGAGTTAAGGGAATGTTTAGACACTGTCACCGCAAAGCTGCATGTCCGCATGACTTGGGAAACCAAACTCGATTGGCTGGAGAGCTATACATGGGACGATGATCGGTATCAGGGATATGCCATTGACCGAGATCTGACTGAAATCTATTCTTCGGGTGAATTGATCAGTGACTACCTTAAGAATTATGTAATGACCTACGGTGAGGATGAATTCGCCGTAAACACCCTGAGAGGCATTCCGGTTTCCTGGGCGGAGACGGAGGGTACGGAGTATTCTACTGAACCCGGTGCGGTCAACTCTCTGACATGGACGGCAGAGCTGGAAAAGGCGCCGGATTATGATAAGTGGACGATTCCGGAAGACTTTGTGCGTTCCAAAGCGATCGAATTCCAGAATCCGTTCGCCGTGAGATTTATGAACGGCGAGAACGTTCTCAAGTCGAGCCTTGTGAAAAAGGGCAATACGGTAGCGCAGACGGATTATCCGGAACTGCCGACTAAGCTGAACTATACCAGCACTTGGGACAAGACCCCCGGCTTCCGCGTAGAGGAGAATACGGATGTACACGCCGTATATACGCCGATTTCGTATGGTATTACGTATTATCTGGACGGCGGAAGCAATTCGCCCAACAACCCTGAAACCTATACCGTAGAAGATACGTTTCCCCTCAAGGCTCCCACCAAGCAGGGGTATGCGTTTACCGGCTGGACGTCTGACGGTGAAACGGAACCGAAGCTGGCGGTGACGATTCCGGTCGGCACAACGGGTAGACTGGTGTTTACTGCACATTGGGTGGAAGTTGCCACCATTGACGCAACCGCCGACGAGCACGGCAAGATCGACCCCGCGGGCACGATCACCGTACCCAAGGGCGAAAGCAAGACCTTTACCATCACGCCCGATCCCGGCTATTACATCAAGGACGTGCTGGTGGACGGCAAGAGCGTCGGCGCGGTGAGCACGTACACGTTTAAAGAGGTGGTGGCCGACCACACGATCCACGCTGCATTTGCCAAGAACCACATGCCCGGCTATCCCACCCAGCCGGAGCAGCCCAAGGTGGAGATTCCCGATGACGACGCGCTCGGCCTGAACACGGAGGACCACTTCGCCTATATCGTCGGTTATGGCAACGGCGAGGTCCGCCCGCAGAACAACATCACCCGCGCCGAGGTCGCGACCATCTTCTTCCGCCTGCTGACCGACGACGTCCGCGACGAGAACCTGACCAAGACCAACCGCTACTCCGACGTGGCCGCCACCTCCTGGTACAACACTGCGGTCTCGACCCTGAGCTCCATGGGCATCATCACGGGTTATCCCGATGGCACGTTCCGCCCGAACGCCGCCATCACCCGCGCTGAGTTCGCCGCCATCGCCGCCCGCTTCGACTCGAACGGCGACAAGACCGCTGCGAAGTTCAGCGACATCGCGAACCACTGGGCCAAGGACGAGATCAGCATCGCCTACAACAACGGCTGGATCACCGGCTATCCCAACGGCACCTTCGGCCCCCAGCGCGACATCACCCGTGCCGAGACCATGACGCTCGTCAACCGCGTGCTGGACCGCCAGCCCGAGACCGAGGACGATCTGCTCCCGAACATGACGGTCTGGACGGACAACGCGAACCCCAAGGCCTGGTATTACCTCGCCGTTCAGGAAGCGACGAACAGCCACTACTACGAGTTCAAGACGAACTCCCAGTATGAAAAGTGGACCGAGCTGCGCGAGACCCGCGACGGGTCCCAGCTCGAGAAATAAAAATGAAAAAAGAATGGGAACGCTCAGCGTTCCCATTCTTTTTATCGTTTTTGCAGTGATCACACGTTGCCGATCGTCGCGACCATGACGGCCTTGATGGTGTGCATACGGTTCTCGGCCTCGTCGAAGACCTTGGAGTTGGGGGAGAGGAAGACCTCGTCCGTGACCTCGCGGATATCATAGCCGAGCTCCTTCTGAGAGGCGGCCATGGTGGTATCGAAATCGTGGAAGGAGGGCAGGCAGTGCAGGAAGATGCAGTCGGGGTTCTCGGTGGCCTTCATGACCTCGCCCGTGACCTTGTAAGGCGTGAGCAGCTTGACGCGCTCGGGAATCTTGTCCTCTTCGCCCATGGAGGCCCAAATGTCGGTGTAGAGCGCGTCAGCGCCCTTGAGCAGTTCCTTGTCCTCGCCATACTCGACGACGGCGCCGGTCTCTTTGCCGACCTCGCGGCAGTAGGCCACAACGTCAGCGGCGGGAGCAAGCTCCTTCGGGCCCCAGCCGACATAGTGGATGCCGAGCTTGGCGCAGATGTACATGAGGCAGTAGGCGACATTGTTGCGCGTGTCGCCGCAGAAGACGAGCTTGCATTTGCTCAGCGGCTTCTTGGTGTTTTCCATGAGGGTGAGAATGTCGGCGAGCGCCTGGGTGGGGTGGTCAACGTCGGTCAGGCCGTTCCACACGGGAACGCCCGCGTTGGCGGAGAGACCCTCGACGACCTTCTGGTCGTAGCCGCGATACTCGATGCCGTCATAGAAGCGGCCGAGGACCTTGGCGGTGTCGACCATTGTTTCCTTCTTGCCCATCTGGGAAGACTTGGAATCGAGGAAGGTGACGCTCGCGCCCTCGTCGTGCGCGGCGACCTCGAAGGCGCAGCGGGTGCGGGTGGAGGTCTTTTCAAAGAGCAGGACAATGTTTTTGCCGGCGAGCAGGTCGCCGCGGATACCGGCGCGCTTTTTCGCCTTTAAGTCGGCGGCAAGGTTCAGCATATAGCGGATCTCATCGGGGGTGAAGTCCTTCAGCGTCAGGAACGAACGGCCTTTCAGATTAACGGGCATGTGGGTGATCCTCCTTTTTGGTATTTCTCAAATCTCTCATATAAAGCATCCAAATAATGCTATGATGATTATATCATTCTTGGTTAAAAAAGCAATGGATTTTCAGCTTTTGCGCGTTCGCACGCGGAGTACTGGACTGCGGAGGAAAAAGCAAACTGGACTGCGGCGCGTGCGGCGGCAGACGGGAAAAATAAGTCTGTTCCGCTCCGGCGAGATATGCTATACTGAAAGAAAAAAGGGGGAAGGGCGATGAGCATTGCGGGGCTTCTGATCCGGCGCGAGCGCCTTGCGCGCGCCTGGAGTCAGGAGGGATTGTGCCGCGGGATCTGCGGCACGTCGTATCTTTCCAAGATCGAGCAGGGAAAAGCGGCGGCATCGGAGGAAATTCTCGCGCTGCTGCTTGCACGGCTGGGACTTTCGTGGACAAATGACGAAGACGGTGCGCTGCGCGCGAGGACGGAAGCGTGCATGGAGGCGCTCTTTTCCGGGGACGCCTCGACGTTCGACGCCGCGTTCGCCCGCCTGCGCGCGCAGGAGAGTACGCTCCTTTGCAGTCCCTGCGCGGCGGATTACCTTCTTCTGCGCGCCTTTTCCTGCAAAAAGGACGGGGAGCGGCATCCACTGGACACGGAATTTGTTCCGTTTCTGGACCAGCGCCAGCTCGCGCTCCAGCGCGTGCTGGAGGGGCGGCACGAGGAGGCGGCGCTTCTCTATCCCGCCGCGGTGATCCGCCTGTGGCAGGGCGCGCATCTCTACGCGCGCGGGCGCTATGCCGCCGCGACCGAGGCGCTGCGCGCCGCCTATGACGCCGCCGCCGCGGAGGGCTATGCCCACATCATGATGAACTGCCGCGTGTATCTCGGCAACTGTTGCTCCGATTCGGGCGACGCAGAGCGGATGCGCAAGCACTACGCGGTCGCGCAGCGGCTCGCCCTGGCGCTCGGCGATCAGGATATCCTATCGACGATCCGCTACAACGAAGCGGCAACAAGGATCGAGTGCGGTGACTTTGCGGCGGCGTATGCCTACTTTGCCGCGCTGGAAGAACCGGATGCGATGTCACTGCACAAGCTCGCCGTCTGCTGCGAGGCGCTGGGGCGGCGGGACGAGGCGCTCGCCGCGCTTGCGCGGGCGGAGGCGATGCTCCCCGAGGGCGAAGCGCACGCACCCGAGCGGCAGATGCTCGCGCTTGTGCGCTATCGAGTGGAAACGCCGGACTATCTGCGCGACGAGCGCTACGGAACGCTCCTGACAGACTGCTTTGCCCTGCTGCGGCGCGAGCGCGGCGCGGGCTACGCGCGCTTCCACCTCAAGTGGATGCTCGAATGGTACAAGGCGAACCGCCGCTACCGCGAGGCCTGCGCGCTGCTGGAGGACTTTCCTGCGGAAAAATAAAAAAGAGATATTAAACGGTATCTGGCGGGAGAAAGTTTCCCACAGATACCGTCTTTTTTTCATTCACGCGCCATGCCATAATAATGGCGAGGTGAGAACTATGACAAAAACACTCTGGACAAAGGATTTTATCCGCATCACGCTCGCGACCTCGCTCGGCGCGGCAGGCGGTATTCTCAGCAGCTTTGCGCTGTCGTTTCTCGTCTTCGACGAAACGGGCAGCACGCTGGCCTCGGCGCTCGTGGTGGCGATCCAATTGCTGCCGGGGGCGGTGCTGCCGCTTCTGATCGCGCCGCTGATGGACCGCTATCCGCGAAAGCCCTTCCTTGTCGGCGGCGATACGGTGAACGCGCTGCTCTATGCGCTCGCGGGCGTCTACCTGCTGCGCTGTGAGTTCTCTTACACGGTGTATCTCGGCTTTTCGCTGCTGCTCGCGTGCCTGAGCGCCTTTGACGAGCTGGCCTACAGCAGCTTTTACCCGCTCATCCTGCCGGAGGGCATGGAGGAAAAGGGCTACACGGTTTCCTCGATGCTCTATCCCGTGCTCAAGGTGCTGATGATGCCCGTGGCCGCCGTGCTCTTCGATACGCTGGGCGTGGCGCGGCTGCTGCTCATGCAGTCGGCGCTGTCGCTCATCTCTGCGCTCATCGAAAATAAGATCACGGTCGCAGAAACGCCGCGCGGCGGCGAGCGCTTTTCTCTGCGCCTCTGGTGGGGAGATCTCCGCGAGGCGGCGGCCTATCTCAAGCGGGAAAAGGGCTTGCGCGCGCTGTATGATTATATGGCGGTGACCAACGGCATGGCGGCGGGTTATTCGCCGCTGCTCATCGCCTTTTTCCGCACAGCGCCCGGCTTTACGGCGGCGATGTACTCCTTTTTCTCCGTGGCGGAGTTTGCCGGGCGCTCACTCGGCGGCGTGGTGCGCTACCGCTATAGCCTGCCGGAAAAGAAACGCTTTCCCTTCATCTTTGCTGTCTATCAGGTCTATGAGATGATGGACGTGCTGCTTTTGTGGCTGCCGTATCCGCTGATGCTCGCAAATCGCGCTTTCTGTGGCTTTCTCGGCATCAACAGCGCAACGATCCGCCAAGCGGCGGTGCAGCGCTATCTTCCCGACCCTCTGCGCGCCCGCATCAACGCCTATGAGAGTATGCTCATCACGGCTGCGAGCGCTGTGCTCTCGCTCGCGGTGGGGGCGCTCGGCGAGGTGATGGACTACCGGCGCTGCGTCAGCCTCTGCGCCGCGCTGACGCTGCTCTCCTGCTGGATGACGGTCTTTCGTCATCGCGGTGCGGTCAGGGAAGTGCTGCGCGGCGAGAAGGCTGTGTGAGCAGTTTTCTTGCACTTTCCCTTGTTTTCTGCGGATAAATATAGTATAATTGCAAAAAAGTATCCCCATGGGGCGATTTCGGGCGAATGTGCCGCGCCGTTTGGGTAAAACCGCAAAGGATAGAGGAGAAATTGCTATGAATATGATCCGCAGCGCAAAGAACCAGATCGCCGAGCTGACGGCGGCGGCTTATCGCGCGGCTGTGCAGGAGGGGTTGCTGCCCGAGGGCGTGCAGACCATCCCCGCCGTGGAGATCCCCAAGGATACCGCCAACGGCGACTATACGACGACGTTCTGCCTGGCCGCGTCCAAGGCCATGCGCAAGAATCCCCGCGAGGTCGCAAAAATTCTGACCGAGCACATGGACCTGAGCAACACGTACTTTACGAGCGTCGAGATCGCGGGCCCCGGCTTTTTGAACTTCCGCCTCGGCGACAAGTGGTACGCCGACGTTCTGACCGCCGTTGAGGAGGAGAAGGGCGACTACGGCCGCGACAATTGGCTGGGCGGCAAGAAGTACATGGTCGAGTTCGTCTCCGCGAACCCCACGGGCCCCATGCACATGGGCAACGCCCGCGGCGGCGTGCTGGGCGATACGCTGGCCGAGGTGCTCGATTGGTCGGGCGCGAAGGTCTGGCGTGAGTTCTACGTCAACGACTTCGGCAACCAGATCGAAAAGTTCGCCAAGAGCATCGAGGCGCGCTATATCCAGCTCATCCGCGGCGAGGATGCCGTCGAGTTCCCCGAGGACGGCTACCACGGCGACGATATCCGCGAGCTTGCCAAGGCCTTCTACGATGTTCACGGCGAGAGCTACCTTGATAAATCCGTCGAGGAGCGCCATGCTGACATGGCACGCTTTGGTCTGGAGCGCAACATCCCGAAGATGAAGAGCGACCTTGAGCGCTACGGCATCAAGTTCGACGAGTGGTTTTTTGAGTCCTCGCTGCACAACAGCGGTTATGTCAAGGACACCGTCGAGGAGTTGCACAAGCTCGGCTGGACGTATGAGAAGGAAGGCGCGCTCTGGCTCAAGACCGCCGACATCATGCGCGAGCAGTACCGCAAGCAGGGCAAGAAGGATGCCGACATCGACAAACTCGACTTGAAGGACGACGTGCTGCGCCGCGCCAACGGCTTCTACACCTACTTCGCCGGCGATATCGCCTATCACCGCAACAAGTTCGCCGTGCGTCATTTCGACAAGGTCATCAACATCTGGGGCGCCGACCACCACGGCCATGTGGCACGTATGAAGGGCGCGATGGACGCACTGGGCCTCGATGGGACCAACCGCCTCGACATCGTGCTGATGCAGCTCGTTAAGCTCGTGCGCGACGGCGAGGTCGTGCGTATGTCCAAGCGCACGGGCAAGACCATTTCGCTCTCTGACCTGCTCGATGAGATTCCCGTCGATGCCTGCCGTTACTTCTTCAACGCCAAGCCCGACACGCAGATGGAATTCGACCTCGGCCTCGCCGTGCGCGAGGACAGCGAGAACCCCATCTACTATATCCAGTATGCGCACGCGCGTATTTGCAGCCTCTTAAAGGCGCTGGAAGAGGAAGGCCACAGCGTCAAGCCCGGCGCGGTGGATATGTCCATCCTCTCGAGCGACGCCGAGCGCGCGCTCATCAAGGAACTGTCCTCCTTTGCTGAGGAAATTCGCATGGCGGCGCGCGACTACGACCCGAGCTATATCAACCGCTATCTCATGCGCCTTGCCGCGGCGTTCCACAAGTTCTACAATGCCTGCCGCATCAAGGGCGAGGACGAGGCTGTCATCGACGCGCGCCTCAAGCTCGCGAGCGCGACCCGTCAGGTGCTCGCCAACGGCCTTGGCGTTATCGGCTGCTCCGCACCGGAGAAGATGTAAAACAGTATACCGACAACAAAAAGGCGTCCGGCCACTGGCCGGACGCCTTTT
>URXY01000017.1 GCA_900552015.1 uncultured Eubacteriales bacterium
GGTTCCTCGGTAGACGGAAATTAGGCTGTACTCCTACAAGATGGGCAGAGCGGCAGCGGATAATAGGAGAAAGTCAAATCGTCTAGCAACCCCAAACGCGGCAACGCCGCGCTATGGGAAGTGCAGTCGGCAAGCATTGCAGTTCTTCGAGCTGCTTGCTCGCAATGTCAAAGCCTTTCTCTGGGGATTTCAAAAGGGGTATTCTCTTCGGAAAGAGAATACCCCTTTTGACTGGCAGCAGCATCCAGTGCTGCCCTTCTGTGCGGTACTATGTACGCCTCTTCTGCGGGTAAGGCGCCCGCTCTTCCGTAAGCCCTACGAGATAATCCACGCTCGTGTGGTAAAACCGCGCGAGGCGGATGAGCACGTCGCTCGGGACGTCCCTTTTTCCGGTCTCGTAGTTGGAATAGCAGACCTGCGAGCAGCTCAGATAGTCTGCCAGGCTTTTTTGCGTCAGGTCGCTGTCCTCCCGCAGGTCCCGGATGCGTCGATACATTTTACCTTCCTCCATCCAGAATCCGTTTAGATTCTGTAAAGAAGTATACGTAAAACGAAATGTTATATTGCGCTATATAACAAAATGTTATATCTTTTTCCATGGGTGATCGAAATGACAGATTACAAGGCAATGTACCTGCTCCTCTTCAACGCGATCACAGACGCGCTGGAGAAAATGGATGAGCAGAACTATGGCGAAGCCTGCGAACTCCTCATCGCCGCACAGCAGAAGGCAGAGGATATCTACATCGACTCGGACGACGAGTAACTTCACAAGGCGTAAAAAACGGAGAGGCAATGCCTCTCCGTTTTTATTGTTCTTTTCCGCCTACCGGTGCGGGTCCAGCCATTCCGGCTTTTCCTGCTCTACGGGCGGCTCGGTCGCCGTGCCGGGGTCCGTCACAGTACCGGGATCGGTCGTGGTCCCCGGGTCGGTGGTGCTGCCGGGGTCGACCGTTCCGGTATCGCCGGGGTCGGTCGGCGTGGTGGTCCCGGGATCGACGGGCGTCGTACCGGGGTCTGTGGGCGTCGTGGCCGTGGACTTGCCGACGAGTACGATGCGGTCGCGCGCTTTATAATTGCTGCTGGCCTCAAAGGTCGAAGAGATGAGCGTGCCGTCGCCGGAGTAGACGTTGCGGTACGTCTTGACCTTGTAGCCGGTGTAGGCGGTCTGCTCGACCTTGCGCTCGCCGGGCGCGAGCTCGTCGGTCTCGACGATCTGCTCGGAGAACGGGATGGTCTCGAGCACATCGGTCTTGATCTTCACATAGGTATCGTCCACCTTGGTGCCGAGGAGAGACACCTTCAGGTAGTTCTTGCCGCCGCTCGCATAGTACTCGGCGACGACCTTGATGGGATAATTCGTGTTGTTGCGGAACTCGAACTCGGGCCCGCCCTGCGCGACCGTCGCGTCGAGGCCGAGTCCGATATAGTCGGACGCAAAGCCGTGGTTCGTGCGCTGCACGATCTCAAGGTTGGCGTAGAGCGCCGCGGCGTAGAGCGTGGAGCTTGCCTGACACGCGCCGCCGCCGACCATGTCGACGGTCTTGCCCTGCAAGTAACCGGGCGCGGGGCTGTAGCCGTTGGCCGCGGTGAAGGGCGTGACGAGCGGGCCGTATTTCATCGTTTCGCCGGAGTTCAATATGTAGCCGGTGATGCGCGAGGCCGTCAGCTTGACGTTGGCGCGGCGGCCGGACGCGCCGCCGACTTTCGTGGTGTAGGTGCTCAGCACATCGCGGAAGAGGACCTTTTGGAGCTGCTCTGCCGTGACGTCCGGCGTCTCGACCGTGGCGTTGGGCAAATCGACCGTCTCCCCCGCCGCCGCGGCGTTGTAAGCGGATTCGAGGTCAGAAAGCGTAAATTCCACGCCCGCGTGGCCGGGCAGGACCGTGCCGTTCACCTTATCGTAGGAGGCGTTGACCTTCTGCCCCACGACGGCCTCGCGCTGCGCGCTCAGGTCAACCTCCTGCGCGGGGATGACGTCGTAAACGCCGCCCTCGCTCGCGGGCTGGAGCACGATCTCGGACGGGTCGCCGCCGCTCAAATACGCGCCGTTTAAGTATACGCCGATCTGGTCTTTTGCGGTATCAGTCGTCGCGCGGCCGTCCTGCGGCTTCGTCACGCTGACCTTGCCATCCTCTGTCACGTTGATGGCAAACTCCACGGGGTCGCAGTTGATGCTGTCGCACACCGTGTCGACAAGATTCTCCATCAAGTCTGGCGAATAGGCCGCGTCGACCACCTGTGCGGCGTCCTGCGGCTTGAAGAGCGCGCGCAGATACTTCGCGCCCGCGGTCAGAAAGCTGTCGTTGCAGCCGTAGACGTTGTAGATATGCTTGGCAAGTCCGTCGAAGTCGACATACTCCGGCATCTCGTCGAGCGATACGTGCGCGACCTCCGTGCCGTCGGGCAGGACGAAGTCGACGCCCGCGCCCTTCGCCTGCGCGACGCTCGCTTTGAGCTGCTCCGCCACCTGCTGCTGCGTCATGCCGCCGTAGTTGGTATCGCCCATCATTACATTGGGGTAAATTTTGTGGCCGGCCGACACCCACGTGCCAAGGCCCAGATAGGCGACAACCAGCACCGCAATGACGATGCCGACGATCTTCCCCGTCTTGCCCGATGTTTCACGTGGAACGCGCGGTCCCCTCTCCGCGTGGGGCGCCTTGGGCGCCTTTTCCGGCTGCATCAGGCGCTTGCCGCCCTTCCGGTTCTTCTTTTCCTCAAAGGCGCCGTTCATCTCTTCCATGGCTGGCTCCTCCCTGCTTCTTCCGATCTTCCCGGCAGGAACTTCCCTGCCGGTCGTTTCAGTATATCACAGAACAAGAGAAAAAGAATCTCAAATTGGTGACAAATTTGCGGCTTTATCCAGCTTCTTTTGCACGTTTCGGGATGCGGATGGTCAGAAGGATGCCGTCCTCCGTGTCCTCGCGCTGCACATCGGCCTTCACACCCGCGCGCTGCATCACGTCGACCGAGCGGCGAATGGTATTCAGGAAGATGCGCACGTCCTTGATGATGTAGGTCGGCAGGCGCGGCGGCGGGGTCTTCTGCTTCACCTTCAGAAACTGCTCGATGTAGCTCTCACTCTGGGCGACGTTGTAACCGCGCGCAGCGATGGTCCCGAGTGCCTTAACGCGGTCCTCCTCATCCGTAAGGCGCAGCAGCGCGCGGGCGTGGCGCTCGGAAAGCCCGTTCTCGCGTAGAAGGCGTGTACACGCGGGCGACAGGCGCAGCAGCCGCAGCTTATTTGCGACGGCGGACTGCGATTTTCCCAGCTTTTCCGCCGCCTGCTCCTGCGAGAGGCCGTAGGCCGCGATGAGCTGCGCAATGGCCGCGGCCTCTTCAAGGTAGTGCAGGTCGCGGCGCTGGAGATTTTCGATGAGCGCGAGCAGCGCGCTCTCCTCCTCGCTCGAGCGGGCGAGCAGGCACGGCACCTCGCGCAGCCCTGCAAGCTTTGCCGCGCGCAATCTCCGCTCTCCTGCGATGAGCTCGTAACCGTTTTCCGTGCGGCGGACCGTGAGAGGCTGCAAAATGCCGTAGCGGCGGATGCTCTCGCTCAGCTCGCGCAGCGCGCCCTCGTCAAAGTCACGGCGGGGCTGGTGGGGGTTGGGATGCAGGGCATCGGTGGGAAGGTACAGAACACGATAGGACAGCAGCGGCTTTCTCTCGGACATTTCCATGGATTTCCCCTCCTTTTTCCCCATTTTAATCACTCCGGCGTGCAAAACGCGGCGAATCCTGGCGGGAAATATAAAAATCACGTCCGTTTTCCACACGGACGCGATCTTCTTAATGCCCATTTTATTTTCCGCGGCGCTTGACGTGCATGCGGCTCATGGCGCGGGCCATGCGGGCCATGACGAGCGCGCGCTCCTGCTCGCTGTGCTTTTCGCGCAGCGCGGCCTCCGCCTCCGCGGCGATCTGCTCAGCGCGGTGGAGGTCGATCTCCTCGGGCCGCTCGATGGTATCGACCAGCACGAGGGCCTCGTTGTCCTCCATTTTGAGCATTCCCTCAGACACGGCGGCGATCTGCTCCTCGCCGCTCTCGGTGTAAAGCGTCAGCTCGCCGGGGATGATGGCGATCACGACGTTTTCATGCTGGGCCATCAGGCCATAGCGCCCATCGATGGTCGGCACAGTGAGCGACTGGCACGGCCCGTCGTAAAACGTGCGCTCGGCGCCAAGGATGCGAAGGCGGAACGTCTTCATCACACTTCCCCGCTTTCCATCTTCTTCGCCTTGGCGAGCGCGTCGTCGAGCGTGCCGACATTGTAGAACGCCATTTCGGGATAGCGGTCCATCTCGCCGTTCAGGATGGCTTCAAAGCCGCGCAGCGTCTCCTCGAGCGGGACATACACGCCCGGAAGGCCCGTGAACTTTTCCGCCACGAACGTCGGCTGCGCCAAAAAGCGCTGGAGCTTGCGCGCTCGGTTGACTGTGCGCTTGTCCGTGTCGCTCAGCTCCTCCATGCCGAGGATGGCGATGATATCCTGCAATTCGCGGTATTTCTGTAAGGTCGCCTGCACGCCGCGCGCGATACGGTAGTGCCGCTCGCCCACGATGTCCTCCTCTAAGATGCGGGAGGTCGATTCCAGCGGGTCGACGGCGGGATAAAGGCCCTGCTCGGCGATCTTACGGCTCAGGACCGTCGTCGCGTCGAGGTGGGAGAAGGTCGTGGCCGGGGCGGGGTCGGTCAGATCGTCCGCCGGGACGTAGACCGCCTGCACGGACGTGATCGAGCCGCTCTTGGTGGAGGTGATGCGCTCCTGCAGCTCGCCCATCTCGTTGGCGAGCGTCGGCTGATAGCCGACAGCGGAGGGCATACGGCCAAGAAGGGTCGAGACCTCGCTGCCCGCCTGCACGAAGCGGAAGATATTGTCGATAAAGAGCAGCACATCGCGCCGCTCCTCGTCGCGGAAGTATTCGGCCATCGTCAGTCCCGTGAGCGCCACGCGCATACGCACGCCCGGTGCTTCGTTCATCTGGCCGAAGACGAGCGCGGTCTTGTCGATGACGCCGCTCTCGTGCATCTCGCGCCAGAGGTCGTTGCCCTCGCGGCTGCGCTCGCCGACACCGGTAAAGATAGAGTAGCCACCGTGCTCGACGGCGATGTTGTGGATGAGCTCCTGAATGAGCACCGTCTTGCCGACGCCCGCGCCGCCGAAGAGGCCGATCTTGCCGCCGCGCGGATAGGGCTCCAGAAGGTCGACGACCTTGATGCCGGTCTCCAAAATGTCGACGCTGGGGTCCTGCTCGTCGAAGGCGGGAGGCTTTCTGTGGATGCTGCGGCGCGGCTCTGCGTCGCCGATGGGCGCGCCGCCATCAATGGTATCGCCGAAGACGTTGAAGAGCCTGCCGAGCGTGCACTTGCCGACCGGCACGCGCAGGCCGCTGCCTTCGCTTACAACGTCCATGCCGCGGCTCAGGCCCTCGCTTCCGGTGAGCATGATGCAGCGCACCGTTTCGTCGCTCAAATGCTGAGCGACCTCCATCACGCAGCGCTTGCCGCCAAGGTCGACGGTCAGCGCCTCGCGGATGCGCGGCAGGCTGCCGTGCGGGAAACGCACGTCCACCACGCTGCCGGCCACCTGAATGATCTTACCCGTGCGCATGATGCTGCGCCCCCTTTCCGGAATGGTGTTTCTTGCTGCGCGCGCCCGCGGAGACCTCGGTGATCTCGCCGGTGATCGCGCCCTGTCGCTCGTGGTTGTATTCCAATTGAAGATCGCGCAGCAGGTCCTCTTCGTTCTGGTTGGCGGCATCCATCGCCTCGGCGCGGGCATTCTGCTCGGCACAGAAACTGTCGACCATCGCCGAATAGAGGAAGCCCGTCAGATATGCGGGAACGACCTTTGCCAGCACCTCCGCGGGAGAGGGATCATAACGCATCTCGCGGTAGGTCCCTTGCCCCGCCGCGGCAAACTGCTCATTTTCGAGCGGCAGCAGCCTTGCCGTGCGCACGCTCATCTCCACGCCGCTGAAGTCCGTGTAGATCATGAAGAGCTTCGTGATCTCCTTTCGGTCAAAGAGGTCTAAAAGCCTTGCCGTGATCTCACGCGCACGCTGCAGCGTGGGGCTCTGCGCGCTGTAATGGAAACTCTCCTCCACCGATACACCGTGGGCGGAGAAAAAATGACGCCCGTTGCCGCCCACGACAAAAAGGCGGCTGTCGGGATGCTTTTCAAGACGCCGGAGCGTCTCCTGAATGACATTCTGGTTATAGGCGCCCGCAAGACCGCGGTCCGCCGTGATGATAAGGTAGGCGTATGTGCCCGGCTGGCGGAGATCGTCAGCGTTGCCATTGTAGAAATACGGGCTCTCGATCGCACCCGCATGCTGGAAGATGTGCTCGATCTCGCCGGAGAGCGCGTCGAAAAACGGGCGCGTTTTGGCAAGGTCCTCCTTCGCCCGCCGCATCTTGGTCGAGGCGATGAGGTACATCGCGTTCGTCACCTTCTGCGTGCTCTTGACGCTCTCGATATGCTCGCGGATCTCCTTCATGCCTGACATGGCGGCTTCACCTCACTTCTTACACGCCGAAGGTCTGATGCACGAAGTCCTTCGCGCACGCAAGGATGAGCGACTGCTGCTCATCGCTGAGCTGCCCGGACTGCTGGATGGCGCGGCACAGCGCGCCCTGCGCCTCGCGGACATATTGCAGGAGCTTCGGCAAAAAGTCATCGAGCTGTTCAGCGGGCACCTCCTGGAACGCGTGGCCCAGGCCCGCGACGAGCAGGATGACCTGCTCGTACTGCTCGTAGGGGTGGTACTGCTTCTGACGCAGCATCCGCGTCACGCCCTGCCCGTAGGCCAGGAGCTTCGCGGTCGATTCGTCCAGATCGCTTGCAAACTGGGTAAAGGTCTCCATCTCGCGGTACTGCGAGAGGTCAAGGCGGATGGTCTTGGCCGCCTTTTTCATCGCCTTGGTCTGCGCGTCGCCGCCCACACGGGAAACGGAGAGACCCACATTCACCGCCGGACGCTGGCCCGCGAAGAAGAGCTTCGTTTCCAGAATGAGCTGACCATCGGTGATGGAGATGACGTTCGTCGGGATATAGGCGGATACGTCGCCGCCCTGCGTCTCGATGATGGGCAGCGCCGTGATGCTGCCGCCGCCTTTCTCGTCGCTCAAATGCGCCGCGCGCTCTAAAAGACGGGAGTGCAGGTAGAATACGTCGCCGGGATAGGCTTCGCGGCCAGGCGAACGCTCCAAAAGCAGACTCATCGCACGGTACGCGATGGCGTGCTTGGAAAGGTCGTCGTACACGATGAGCACATCGCGGCCTTTGTGCATAAAATATTCGCCCATAGCGCAGCCCGCGTAGGGCGCGATGTACTGCAACGGCGCGGGGTCGCTCGCGGGCGCGTTGACGATGATGGTGTGATCCATCGCGCCGTGCACCTCGAGCGTGCGCTTGAGCTGGGCAACGGAGCTCGCCTTCTGCCCAATGGCAACATAGATGCAGATGACGTTCTTGCCCTTCTGGTTGACAATGGTATCGAGCGCGATGGCGGTCTTGCCGGTCTGGCGGTCGCCGATGATGAGCTCGCGCTGGCCGCGGCCGATGGGGAACATCGAATCGATGCACAAAATGCCCGTCTCCAGCGGCGTATCGACACTCTGGCGGTCGATGATGCCGGGGGCGGGGCTCTCCACAGGGCGGTAGCCGTCGGCGCGGATGTCTCCCTCCCCGTCAATGGGCACGCCGAGCGCGTTCACCACGCGGCCAAGGAATCCCTCGCCCACGGGAACGCCCGCCGTGCGTCCGGTGCGGCGCACCGTGCTGCCCGCGCAGACGCTCGCATCGTCGTCAAAGAGGATGCAGCCGACGCTCTCCTCTGAGAGGTCCTGCACCATGCCGCGCACGCCGCCGTCGAAGAGCAGCACCTCGCCATAGGCGGCGCCCTCCAGACCGTCGACACGGGCAATGCCGTCGCCGACGGTCAGCACCGTGCCGATCTCCTGCGCAAGGGGCTGCGGCGTCCACGAAAGGACGTTCTCTTTTAAAAGCGGGATGACATCGCCCTGCATGACGGCAAGCTTTTCAAGCGCGCTCTTGAACTGGTCCAGGCGGCCCTCAGCGCTCCAGTCATAGACCTCTGCGCCGACCTCCAGACGAAAGCCGTTTGGGTATGCGTCGCTCTGCTGCCAGGAAAGGCCCACCCCGGGGCCGTATTTCTTTTCTAAAAAAGCGAGAAAGCGCTTTTCCTGCTCCGCATTCGGGCGGACGGAGGAAAGGAGCCTCGCTTTCAGACGGTCGGTGCGCTCAGCCATTGTCCTTGCGCTCCTCCGCCGTGTCCAGAAACTGATCGAACGCGTCCGAGGTGCTCTTGAGCACCAGCTTTTCCGCGGCGGCGTTCATCAGCTCGGAGATCTCGCCCTTCGCCTGTTCCATCACGCGCTCATGTTCGCTCGCAGCGGCGGTGCGCGCCTTTTTCAGGATATCGTCGGCCTGCTGCTGTGCCTGTGCGCGCTGCTCGTCGGCTTCCTTGCGCAGCGCCTCGTCCGCCTGTGCACGCACCCGGGCGATCTCCTCGTCCGCGGCCTTGAGCTGTTCGGCATACTGCGCCTTGGTCTGCTCGGCCTCGGCCAGAGCGGCCTTCGCGTCCTCGTCCATCTTGACATAGTGGGCCTTGCGGCTCTCCATGTAGTCCTTCACGGGCTTGTAGAGCAGGAAATACATCGCGCCAAACAGGATGACAAAATTCAGCGCGTGCAGCAGGATCTGCTGCAAATTGATGTTAAGCGGCATTCAGGTCTCCCCCTTTTCCGGAGATTTCGGCATCAAAGCACGAAGATGATGAGGATCGCGACGATCAACGCGTAAATGATGACCGTTTCGATAAAAACAAGGCCCATCATCATCGAGGTGCGGATCTGGCCGGTGGCTTCGGGCTGGCGGGCGATGGCCTCGGTCGACTTGCCCGCGGCAATGCCCATGGCGATCGCGCCGCCGAGACAGGCAAGGCCGATCATCACGCCGGAGCCGAGCGCTTTGGCGGAGGTGACGTCGTTTTCATTGCTGCCGGCCGTTACGGTCACGGTATCGGCGGAAACGTCTCCGTCATTTTCTCCCGCGGCGAGGGCCGGAACGGTGCAGATCATCATTGCGCAGAGCAGCAGCATCAGCGCTGCGAATCTCTTCATATTTTTCATGGCTTTTACCTCTTTCTTCAAGCAGCCGTTTCGCTGCGGGCTTTTTTTGTTTTCTTTGCCTTGGGCTTTTTCTCGTGCCTTTCCGTCGATTCCCCGTAGAAGGTCGACACCAGCATCGTGAGCACATAGGCCTGAATGAGCGCGTGCAGCAGCGTGAACATCACGCCGACGATGACCGGCAGCACATAGGAAAGCGCCGCGTAGTAGTACACGAGCTCCGTGACGAGCGCACCGGAAAGCAGCGCGCCGAACAGTCGGAAGCTCATCGACACCGGCAGCGAGAAATCCTTGAGCGCGTGCAGAAAGCCGCCCGGTCCCGCGGCGATGAGGCCGCCGAAGAGGATGACGCCGTAGCTCATGCAGCCCATGGCGATCGCGCCGTTGATATCTGAGAGCGGCGCGGGCAGGCTGATGGCCGTTCCCGCGGTCGTGCCCGCCTGGATGCCGAAGAGCTCAAATACCGTGCCGGCAAAGATATAAACGCCGGCAGCGAAGATGTAGGCGCTCAAAAACTTGTTGCGGTGGGGGCTGCTGCCCTCGGCCAGGCCGTCGAACATTCCGACGAGCTGCTCGAGCAGCAGTTGGAACTTTCCCGGCACAAGGGTGAATTTCGGGATGACGAATATCCTGCACACCAGCGCAAACACGATCAGCACCGCGGTGACGACATAGGCCGAGATGAGCCCCGGATTCACATCGATGAGTCCAAAGAGGCTCACCTTCAAATGCTCGTGCAGGACCGCGTCGCGCATCACTTCCTGGATCGACTCGCTTTCGCCGCCTCCCGGACAAAGGAGCGCTCCGGCGAACAGCGCCAGCACGATGACTGCGAACACGATCAACTGCCGCGTCCGCTTCTTTTTTTCCACGCTCTCCTACCCCCTTTTCTCTCATGCCCGCTCCCTCTTTTGCCGGGAGCGAGACCTATTCTCATAAGATCCACTTATATCACTTGGCCGCCAATAATGCAAGTCTCGCGTCAAAACGCTTTGTTTCTTTTCGCCATCTTAACAAATCGCTGAAAACGGCATACGGCGGAGGAGGGATGCCGATCCCTTCCCCGCCGTACGGCCGCTATCAAAAAACCACGCGTTTATTCATATTTTCGTTTTCGCACTACAGCACGAAAATGAGGAGAATGGCCACGATGAGTGCGTAAATGATGACCGTCTCGATGAAGACAAGGCTCATCATCATCGACGTGCGGATGCCGCCTCCCGCCTCAGGCTGCTCGGCGATATCGACCGCCGCCTTGGCGACGGCGTGCGCCATGCCCAGCGCACCACCGCAGCACGCAATGCCCATCAGGCCCGCGACCGCCCAGATCTTGCGTATCTTGGTGGTGTTCTCATTGCTTTTCTCCTCCAGCTCCTCCGTTTCGGCGAGGGGTTCAGAGGATATGGCATCCGCTTTTTCCGCCGCCCACGCGGGCACGGACAGAAGACTCAAAAGGCTCAGCAGCGCGATGAACGTGAAAATGCGTTCCATGGCTCGCTCCTTAACGGAAAGTCGTTGTTTCTTTGCGGTATCTTTATAAAGAAACTATATACCCTTCTCACCGCCGATTGCAAGCACTTTTTTGTCCACCGGGGCAAAAAAGAAGCGCTCCAGTCCGATCTGGAGCGCTTTTGCCTGTTGAAAACGTATTTTTTGATGATGTTGGAAAAAATTCCGCCGTATCTTCGCCCTATTTCTTTTTGCGGCGGCGGATATCCTCGCCGAAAAAGAGCAGCAACTGATACTCGCCCTGCAGGCGCGAGAGCACCGGTGCGCCGTAGCGCCGTCCGATCTCATCGGGCCGCAGGTTCGTGGAGATGATGGTCTTCTTGCCCGTGATGAGGCGGGTGTTGACGATCTGATAGATGGCGCTCTGGACGAAGCTCGTCATCAGCTCCGTGCCGAGGTCGTCGAGGATCAGCAGGTCACAGCCGAGCGCGCGGCTCACGGCGCCATCGGTCTCCTCATCCGTCTCACGGCCGAACTTCTGCGCCTCGAAGAGCGAGAAGATATGCCCCGCCGTGTCGTAGACCACACTGTGGCCGCTTGCGCTCACGACGCGCGCAATGGACGCCGAGAGGAAGGTCTTCCCCAGTCCCGTGCCGCCCGAGAGCAGCAGGTTGCCGCTCTTGGGCGAAAACTCGTGCGCATAATCCTGACACACATCGTACACGCGCTCCATGTTCGCGCGCGGCGAAATGCCGAGCTCGCTGTCGGGAAGCGGTGAATAGTAGTCAAAATCAAAGGTCTCAAAGCTCTGTGAGCCGAGGTCCAGAAGGCCCGAGAGCTCCTTGTTCTGCTCGCGCACGTAGTACGAACGCAGGCATGAGCAGACCTCGCTGCCAAGAAAGCCTGTGTCGTTGCAGCGCGGGCAGGCGGGCTTTTCCTCCAGATAATCGCCCGGCAATCCCATCTGAGTGAGCAGCTGACGTTTTTCCTGCTGCAGGTTCAAATTCTCTTCCCGCAGCGCGTCGATGGCAGGGCGCGGGTCCGTGCCGCGGCGCAGGCCCGAGGCGATGATCTTCGCCATCGTGTGCGACAGCTCGCGGTCGATCTCCTCGATGCGCGGGCATTTGGTGTAGACCGCGCGCTCACGCGCGCGGAAATTTTCCGCACGCCGCTGCTTGTCCTCATCGAAGCGCGCCAGCGCACGGCGCATCAGGCGGCCGTCGTAAGCCATCATTCTCCCCCGCTTTCGTTTACTGGTTCAGGTATTCCTTCATCCAGGCGTTGCCGCCGGACGGTTCCTTCTTCAGCTTTTCCTTCGCATTCTCGGCGCGCACCTCTTCGAGCGTGTGCAGGCCCTTTTCGTGCCAGCGCTTCAAAATGCCGTTGCAGTACGGCCAGCGGAATTCGTGGCAGTGCAGCACCGTGCGGTCGTATGCCTCGGCCACCGTTTCCGCCGGGAAGCCCATCTCTGCCCACGCGGAGAGGTATTTTTCCTCGCTCGGCGCGCTCGCGCGGCCCGCCATCTGCACCGCCGCCATGTACTCGGGGTATTTTGAGCGCATGGTCTGTTCGCGCTTCATGTACTCCCCCGCCTTTTCAATGGAGAAGAGCTCCTTGCGCGCCCAGACAAAGCCCTCTTTTTCGATCTCGCGCATATTGGGGAGCCGCCCCTCGCCGAACTGCTGCGCCTTTTTCGTGATGCAGTAGTTCACCAGCGTGTAGACAACGTCCGCCGGGAGGCCGAGGTTTTCATAGAGGCCCAAAAGCTTTTTGACCGACGGGATGGACAGCGGGCCGAGCTTGTGCTCCACCTCGCGCAAAAGGCAGGCAAAGCGCCCGTCGCCTTCCAGCTTGCGCATGATGTCCTCGCGCGTGTAGTCGGGCGTTTCCTGCGCCTGCGGCGGCTCCGGCGGGAGGGGCGCGGCCTTCTTCTCCGGCGCGCCGACGAGCTGCATCTCGCAGAGCGCCTGCTCCGCCGCGCGCACGCGCGCTTCGTCCCATTTGAGCATCGCGGCGAGCTTTTCCGCCTCCGCCGCGCCGTGCGAATGAAGGATGGCGAGATACAGCAGCGCCGCGTCGCCGTTGCCGCCGCCGATGAGCCGCTTGAGCGTCGCCGCCGAGAGCGTCACGCTCTCTTCCTCTTTCAGATGCAGCACATAGCCTGCCATATGTCCACCCTCCTTTCGCCGCATTTCGATCTTTCTATTCTACATGAAATTTTCCCATTCGTAAACATGAATTTTTTTGCTTCCCCCTTTTCACTCTTTCACTCTCGTGTTATACTATTAGGGACTATATGGGTGGAAATTGCCCTTTTCTGTGCAACAGCGAAAAAGAAAGGAGCACACAGAACGATGGAAAACCGTATCACCATCTCCATTTGCGAGGAAGAATACACGTTTGTAGCCGAGGAGGCCCCCTCTTATATGCAGAAGGTCGGCTCCTACGTGAACGACAAGATGAGCGAGCTGCTCGCCTCTGCCAAGGTCGGCCGCACCGACGCCGCCGTGCTGACCGCCGTGAACATCACCGACGAGCTTTTTAAGGAGCGCGAAGCGGGCGATGCCCTGCGCCGCCAGCTCAAGCAGTATCTCGACGAGGCGAGTCAGGCCAAAAACGAGGTCAGCGAACTCAAGCGCGAGATCTTCAAGCTCCAGCAGCAGAAAAAGTAAAACCTTGACGACGGAGCTGTTAGCGCCCGCGGGCGGGCAGGAGGCGCTTGTTGCCGCCGTGCAGAGCGGCGCAGACGCCGTGTATATGGGCTTTGGCGCGTTCAACGCGCGCCGCAGCGCGAGGAACTTCTCTGACGAGGAATTCCGCGCGGCGGTCTCTTATTGCCATCTGCGGGGCGTGAAGGTCTATCTGACGCTCAACACGCTCGTCACCGACCGCGAGCTCCCCGCGCTTGCCGCGGAGGCGCGCACCGCGTCGGAGTGCGGCGTGGACGCGATCCTGGTGCAGGATTGGGGCGTTCTGGCGACGCTGCAAAAAATCATCCCCGACGTGCCGCTGCACGTCTCGACGCAGATGAGCCTGCACACGCTCTCAGGCGTTCAGGAAGCGGCAAGGCTCGGCATGACGCGCGCGGTGCTCGCGCGCGAGCTTTCGCGCGGGGAGATCGCCGAAATCTGCGAGAAGAGCCCCATCGAGATCGAGACCTTTGTCCACGGCGCGCTTTGTATGTGCTACAGCGGCCAGTGCGAGATGTCCGCCGTCATCGGGCGGCGCAGCGGCAACCGCGGCGCCTGCGCCCAGCCCTGCCGTCTGCCCTACGGTTTTTCCAGCAAGGCGAACGCCCATCCGCTGAGCTTGAAGGACGCGTGTCTTGCGCCCTTCGTGCCAGAAATGCAGGACGCGGGCGTTGCCTGCCTCAAGATCGAAGGGCGCATGAAGCGCCCGGAATACGTCGCCGCCGTGACGGAGATCTACGCGCACCTTCTGCGCGAGCATCGCGCGCCGACGAAGGACGAGCAGAAAAAGCTCGCCCTCGCCTTCTCGCGCGACGGCTTTACCGAGGGGTACTATCGCGGTGTGCGCGGACGTGAGATGTTCGGCACGCGGCCCGAAAATGCAAGATGGCCAGAGGACTGGTTCAGCGAGATTCGCGCGCGCTATGAAAAGGAAAATCTGCGGCTTGTGCCGCTCACCTTGGAATGCACCATCCGCGCCGGAGAGCCGATGACCCTGACGGCGGAAGATGCGGACGGCCACCGCGTGACCGTCACCGGCGCAGTGCCCGAGGCGGCGCGCAGCCGCGCCGTCACCGCGGAAGAGGTCGAAACGCGCCTCAAGAAAACCGGCGGCACGGCGTTTTCGGCGGCGCAGTGCGCCGTCGCACTCGACGGCGGTCTCGCCGTCAGCGCAGGCGCGCTCAACGCCCTGCGCCGCGAAGCGCTCGCGCTGATGGAAGCGCAGCGCACCGCTGTGCCTGCACGCCGCACGTTCGACTTTGTCCCGCCCGAAACGGTCAAAAACGACGCGGACAAGCCTCTTTTGACCGTCTCCCTCCACAGGGCCGAGCAGCTGAGTGAGGAACTGATCGCGCTCACTCCCGCGCGGGTGTATGTGCCCGTCGAACTGCTGGCGCAGCTTGACCTTTCGCCACATCTCGGCAGAACCGAATTTTTCGCGGTGCTGCCGCGCATCTACCGCACGCAGGACGAGCCTATTTTGCGCGCGCTGCTCGAGGACGCCGCCAAAAAAGGCGTCACGGGCGTGTCGATTGGCAACCTCGGCCACCTCTCGCTCGTGCGCAGCCTCGATATAACGCTCCACGGCGACTGGGCGCTCAATATCTACAACTCCGCCGCGCTTTCCTTCTGGAAGAAGGAAGGGCTTGCGAGCGCCTGCCTTTCCTTCGAGCTGCGCGATGCACAGCTGCGCGACTTACAAAAGTCCCTTCCCTGCGAGGCCATCGTCTACGGCAGTCTCCCGCTCATGATCACGGAAAACTGCCTGAATGCGAACGAGTCCGGCTGCCGGTACTTCAAGGAGCGGCCCGTGTCCGTCCCGGTGGACGGCGCGTGCGCAAGCGCCCCGGAGCTCACGGACCGGCGCGGCGAGCACTTCCCTGTGCTGCGCGCGTGGGGCTGCCGCAGCGAGATCGAGAACGGAAAAATTCTCTACCTCGCGGACAAAGCGCGCGACTGGCAGAGCCTTGGCCTGCGCTATGCCTGCCTGCGCTTCACGACCGAATCGCCCGATGACTGCGTGCAGATGCTGCGCGCCTATCAGGGCGAGGCCGTCGACGCGCCGGAGAATATCACGCGCGGCCTCTTCTACCGCGGCGCAGAATGAATCCTGCCCGTAATTATTTATCCGAATTATACTTTTTATTATCATAAGTGAGGCAATATCATGGCAATCGTTTTGGCATCCCAGTCCCCCCGCCGTCAGGAGCTGCTCGCCCGCATCGGCGTGGAGGACTTCAAAACGCTCTCGCTCGACATCGACGAGAGCTATCCCGCCGGTCTCTCTCCCGAGGACACGGTGCGCTATATCGCCGGCAAAAAATCCGACGTGGCCGCGGCGCTCTGCACGCCCGACGACCTCATCATCACGGCGGACACGATGGTCTTTTTGGACAATGACCGCCTCGGAAAGCCGCAGGACGAGGAGGACGCGTTTCGGATGCTGCGCGCGCTTTCCGGCGAGCGCCACACGGTCTGCACCGGCGTGAGCCTGCGTCAGGGCGCGCGCTACGAGTCCTTCGCCGTCTCCACCGCCGTTTATTTCCGTCCCATGACGGATGACGAGATCCGCGCCTACATCAAAACCGGCGAGCCGATGGACAAGGCCGGTTCCTACGGCGTGCAGAGCCGCGGCGCGCTCTTCGTCGAGCGCATCGACGGCGACTTTTTCAACGTCATGGGCCTGCCGGTCGAGCAGCTCGGCCTTGCGCTCGCGCGCTTTGGCGTCAAGCTCCTGTAAACCTCTCCCCTGCCCTACTACTTGAAAGGAGGGTAATCCTTGAAAGAATTTTTCCGCCAGCACGGACTGCGCATTCTGGCCCTCGCGGCGGCGGTCGCCGTCGCTTTGAGCCTTTTGACCTATTTCTCCTCCACCTCCTCGGTGCTGGAGAACATCGCAGGCGTGCTGACCTCGCCGTTCCGCGCCGCCGCCACCGCCGTGAGCGATTGGGCGGCCGACAAACGGCAGTATTACGAGGACGTGACCGCCCTCAAGGAGGAGAACGCGGCGCTCAAAAAAGAGATCGCGGACCTTCGCGCCCAGCAGCGTCAGGCACAGGCGGACAGCGAAGAAAATAAGCTGTTTCGTAAGCTCCTGAAGCTGCAGGAGCAGCGGCGCGACTTCACCTTTGTCTCCGCCTCGGTCCTCGCCGGTAGCGAGAGCAACTGGACCTCCTCCCTGACGCTCAGCCACGGCACAGATTCCGACATCGCCGTGGGCGACTGTGTCGTGAGCGCCGAGGGCTATCTCGTCGGCGTCGTGTCTGAGGTCGGGCTCAACTGGTCGACGGTGCTGACCGTCATCGACACGGACACCGAGCTTGGCGCGCGCATTTTCCGCACCGGCGAGATCGCCGTGGCGGAGGGCGACTTTTCCCTCATGGGCGAGGGCAAGCTCAAGCTCTCCTACCTCAAAGCGGACGAGGAAGTGCTCATCGGCGACCAGATCGTCACCTCGGGTCTCGGCGGGTATTACCCCAGCGGCCTTGTCATTGGCTCGGTCGAGTCGGTGCGGACGGATGACGACGGCCTTGCCCGCTACGCCGTCCTCGCGCCCATGGTCGATTTTGACGCGCTGACGGAGCTGTTCGTCATCGTCGACCACGACATTGTCGAATAAGGGGGCGCTTGCAGATGAACGTAAGGCAGACTGCCGCCCTCAAATGGACATTTTACGCGCTCGCGACGCTGCTTCTCTGCTTTTTCAAAAGGGTCCTGCTCGGCTCGGTGACCGTTTGGGGCGTGCTCCCCTTCCTGCCGCCGGTGCTGCTGGCGGTGGTGGCGTCGTTTGAACAGCCGAAGGCCGCGGTGCTCTCGGGCATCGTGTTCGGCGCACTGTGCGACCTAGTGTTGCCGGCGAGCTTCCCGTGCCTCTACACACTCGCTTTCACCCTCGCCGCGCTGCTCACCTCTACGGTGATGAGCAGCCTTTTGCAGCAGGGTTTTGCCCGCGCGCTCGTTTCGAGCGTGCTGACGTTTGCGGTCGCGGACCTTTTCCAAAGCTTCGCGATGCTCACGCGCGGCGCGGCTCTCCCCGCGATGCTCTATCTTTTTGCGCGCGAAACGCTCGTCTCCTGCGCGCTGCTGCTGCCGAGCTATCCGGTGCTGCACGCCATCCGCCGCATTTTCCCCGACTGATCTTCCCCATTTTCCCCCAAGCCTCAAGGAAAGGAGGCCGCTATGGATCCCAAACGCTTCAACCGCCGCCTCATCGCGCTCGGCGCCGTCGTTTTCCTGTGCGCGCTCGTCTTCGTCGTCACGATGTTCGACGCGCAGATCCTCAACGGCGATGATTACCTCGCCAAATCCATCCGCACGAACGCCAAGGTCGAGACCGTCAAAGGCACGCGCGGCGTCATCACCGACCGCAACGGCAAGGTGCTCGTATCGAACCGCGCGGTCTACACGCTGAACTTTGACACCTCGCTCGTTTCTTCCGACGAGCTCAACGACGCGCTGCTGCGCCTCATCGATCTCATGAACGCGCAGGGCGTTGAGATCAAGGACACCATTCCCCTCTCGCAGAGCGTGCCCTTTGCCTACGATACCACGGACGGCGGGGCGAAGGCGCTCGTCAAATACCTCGTCTCCCTCAAGTGGATGAACGAGGACGATGTGGACGAAAGTGGCCTGCCCGCAAGCATCACCGGCCCTTCGCTCTACCTGCGCCTGCGCAGCGAATACGGTATCGACGGATCGCTCCCCGCCGCCACGGCGCGCACGCTCGTGGGACTGCGCTATTCCCTCGCCGTCGCGAAGCTCAACGGCTCATCGGTCTTTGAATTTGCAAGCGACGTGGACGTTGCGCTCATCTCGATCATCAAGGATGGCAATTATCAGGGCGTGCAGGTGGACACCTCGTCCGTTCGCGTCTACGAAACCGACTATGCCGCCCACGTCCTCGGCTACACCGGCAGTATTCAGGACTGGGACGATTATAAGGACAAGGACGGCTACACGCTCGCGAGCATCGTTGGCATCTCGGGCGCGGAGAGCGCCTTTGAAGAATATCTCCACGGCAACGCAGGCAAGCGCCTTGTGACCTTCGACAACGACTCCGGCAAGATCACCGGCGAGCTTTACTCCGTGGAGCCCAAGCCCGGCTCCACCGTGGCACTGACCATCGACATCGACTTTCAGGAGGACGTGGAGCAATCGCTCGAGCGCACCGTCGGCGCGATGACCAAAGCAGACGGCATCGAGCGCGGCGCGGCGGTCGCCGTCGTGCAGGTCGGCACGGGCGATGTGCTGGCGCTTGCGTCGTATCCCACCTATTCCCTCTCGACCTTCCGCAGCGATATCGCTGCGCTCACGAGCGATACGATGCAGCCGATGTGGAACCGCGCCACACAGGGCACCTACGCCCCCGGCTCCACCTTAAAGCCCCTGACCGCCATTGCCGCGCTTGAATCCGGCGCGACCACCGTGCGCGAAAAGCTCTACGACTCGGGCAAATGGACCTATCCCGGCTACTCGGCGAGCTACACCTACTGCTGGAAGCGCAGCGGTCACGGGTCTCTCAACGTGCGCGGCGCGATCACGAACTCGTGCAACTATTACTTTGCCGAAATGGGCTACCGCATGGGCATGGAAACGCTGCGCAAATACTATGCGGACTTCGGTCTCGGCTCGCCGACGGGCATCGAGATCGGCGACGCCGCGGGCCTGCTCCCCTCGCAGAACGAGGGCGAGAACCTTGCCCCGTGGGCGGCCTTCGGCCAGGCGAACCAGCTCTACACGCCCATCCAGCTTGCAAACTATATGGCGACGCTCTGCGGCGGCGGCGACCGCTACGCGACGCACCTGCTCAAAAACGTGCGTGAGAGCGGCACGGGCGCGCTCGAATATGTTTACGACGCGGACCCCGTACAGACGATCGAGATGAGTGAGGAAAACCTCTCTGCTGTGCTTGCCGGTATGCACGACTTAGCCACTGATGGTGCGGTGTCCTCCTATTTTAAGGATTGTATCGTCGACGCCGCGGCCAAGACCGGCACCATCCAGACCGGCGACACGAAGAACAACAACGGCGCATTCGTCTGCTTTGCCCCCTATGACGACCCACAGATCGCCGTGGCCATCGTCATCGAAAAGGGCGGTACGGGCGCGGCGCTCGCTTCCACCGCCGTACAGGTGCTGAACGCCTACTTCTCCAACGCCTCCGCCAACACAACGGTGACGGGCGAAAACACTCTGCTTGGTTGAGCGCGCCGCAAGGCGCGCTTTTCCCTTTCTCCGGGCCGCTTTCCGGCGGCGGAAAGGAATATTATGTCAACTTCTTGGTTCGACTCTCGCGATCTGACCTATAAATCTCCCTTCGGCGCAGTTCCCTGCGGCACACGCGTACAGCTCTGCCTGCGGCCCGAAGCGGGCGCGGCGGTCACGCGCTGCGAGCTGCTCGCCCACGCGGAATTTGCCGACACATGGACGGCGACCGAGCTCCCGCCCGCGCAGGAGCGGGGCCGCACGGTCTTTCGCGGGGAATATACCGCGCCGCGGGACGCCGACCTCGTGTGGTATCACTTTCGCCTTCTCTGGGCGGACGGCGGCACGAGCTGCTACGGAAAGTCTGGCCTCTGCGCGTGGGACGCGGTCGATCCGTGGCAGCTCACGGTCTACGATGACACGCACAAAACGCCCGAATGGTTTGGCCGCGGCCTCACCTATCAGATCTTCCCCGACCGCTTCTGCCGCGCGAAAAAGCGAGAGATCACAGGCCTCATCGGGCCACGCACACTGCACGAGCACTGGGATGAAGCGCCCGAATACCGCCCGAACGCACAGGGCGAGATCACGTGCAGCGACTTTTTTGGCGGCGACCTCGCGGGCATCACGGAAAAGCTCGACTATCTCTCCTCTCTCGGCGTGACGACGCTCTACCTCTGCCCGATCTTCGAAGCGTCCACCAACCACCGCTACGACACGGCCTGCTACGAGCGCATCGACCCCCTGCTCGGCACGGAGGAGGACTTCCGCACGCTCTGCGCGGAGGCGAAAAAGCGCGGCATCCGCGTGATGCTCGACGGCGTTTTCAACCACACGGGGCGAAAGAGCGTCTATTTCAACGCAGACGGCTTCTATCCCTCGCTCGGCGCGGCGCAGGGACCGGATTCCCCCTACTACTCGTGGTACAGCTTCCACCCCTTCCCCGACGATTACGACGCGTGGTGGGGCATCAAAAATCTGCCTGCTGTCAATGAAACGGAAAAGAGTTATGTTGACTATATCATTGAGAGTAAGGACGCCATCATCCGTCGCTGGCTGCGTGCGGGCGCGTCGGGCTGGCGGCTGGATGTGGCCGACGAGCTGCCCGACGGATTCATCGCGGCCATCCGCCGCGTCATGGAAGAGGAAACGCCTGACGGCTACCTTCTCGGTGAGGTCTGGGAGGACGGCACGACGAAGATCTCCTACTCCCAGCGTCGCAGATACCTTTTGGGCCGCGAAACGCACGGTCTTATGAACTATCCCTTCCGCACAGCCCTGCTCGATTTCCTGCGCGGCGGCGACGCCGCGGTCTTCCGCGAGCGCATGGAGGAATTGCGCGAGCACTATCCCGCGCCCGCCTATTACGGCGCGATGAACTTCCTCTCCACGCACGATACGCCGCGTCTTCTGACGCTTCTCGGGCACGAGGGCGCCGCGCCCGCCACGCGCGACGAGCGCGCGGCCTACCGCCTGAGCGGTGAGGAACGCGCGCGCGGCACGGCGCTGTTGAAGCTCGCGGCGCTCATCCTCTATACCTTCCCCGGCTCACCGATGCTCTACTACGGCGACGAGGCCGGGATGCAGGGCTTTGAAGACCCCTTCAACCGCGGCCCTTACCTTTGGGGACACGAGGACGCGGCGCTCCTGCGCTATTTCCGGCAGCTCGGCGCGCTGCGAAAGGCGCACGAGGCCTTGCAACGCGGTACGATCGACTACTGCGCGGCGCAGGGGCGCGTGCTGGCCTTCCGCCGCGCATCGAACAGCGAAAAATGTATCACGGCGGTCAACGCGGGCGAGCAGTCCGCCGCCCTCACCCTGCCGTGGGATGCTCCCCTCGCGGAGGACGCGCTCACGCGCCAATCCTTCTTCTGCGGCGACGGTCTGCTCCGCCTGACGCTCGAGCCTTACGGCGCGGTACTGCTCGTTGAGCCGGAAAACTGAGCCCTTGTTTCACGTGAAACACTGTTTTGAACGCCATGGTAAAGGCATTGACCTTTACCATGGCGTTTTCGCGTCCCGTCCCCCATTCCCCCGTGATCTGCCATATCCCCGCCCAAAGCAGACGTAAAGGGCTGAGCCTTGTCATGTTTCACGTGAAACAAATTTCGGAAAATTGCTCGTTTTCTGTTGAAATCGAACGGGTTTGTGTTATACTAAGCAAGAATGAAAATGGTTATTTGTATCCGGAACTAAGGTAGGTGTTCTTTTGGCTAAGATCGTTGCGATCGTCAATCAGAAGGGCGGCGTCGGCAAGACGACCACCTGCGTGAATCTGACGTCATCATTGAAAGAAAAGGGAAAGCGCGTCCTGCTGTGCGATTTTGACCCGCAGGCCAACTCCACCTCCGGTATGGGCGTGGACAAAACGACCGCTCGCAGTGTATACGACGTGCTCATCAACGGCGCGGATGTGACGGCCAGCGTGTCGCACACGCGCTACGGCGATGTGCTGCCGTCGTCGAAAACGCTCGCGGGCGCGGGCATCGAGATGATCGACCGCGAAAACCGCGAATTCCTGCTCAAGCAGGCGCTCGACATCCTCTCCCCCAACTACGATTTCATCCTCATTGACTGCCCGCCCTCGCTCGAACTGCTGACGGTCAACGCCCTCTGCGCGGCAAACTCCCTCATCGTTCCGGTGCAGGGGGAATACTTCGCGCTCGAGGGCCTGTCCGATCTGATGCACACGGTCCGCATGGTGCGCCGCAGCTTAAATCCCGGTCTGGAGCTTGAGGGCGTGCTTCTCACGATGTTCGACGGGCGCACGAATCTCGCCCTCCAAGTTGCGGAAGAGGTCAAGCGCTACTTCCCCGGCAAGGTGTATGCGACCGTCATCCCCCGCAATGTGCGCCTTTCCGAGGCACCGAGCCACGGCAAGCCCATCAACTACTATGACCGCGTTTCGCGCGGCGCAGAGGCGTACAGCAACCTCGCCAACGAGTTTTTGAAGCAAAACAAGTGATACATTAAATATACAGGGCGCTTTCCGCCCTTTCACCCCCGCAGAAAGGAGATGTTCCCATGGCAAACGCAAACCGAGGGCTCGGCAAGGGTCTGGGCGCGCTGCTGGGCGACGCCGCCCTGCACGCCGACACATCCGACAGCCTCTACCTCCCCGTCTCACAGATCGAACCCTATGCCGGTCAGCCGCGCCGCCATTTTGACGAGGATGCCCTGCAGGACCTTGCGGATTCCATCCGTGAGCACGGCATCATCCAGCCGCTGACGGTCCGCCGTCTTTCCTCCGGCTACTATCAGATCATCGCGGGCGAGCGCCGCTGGCGCGCCGCGCGCATCGCAGGCCTCGCCGAAGTCCCCGCCATCGTCATCGAGGCGGACGACCGCAAGATGACCGAGCTTTCGCTCATCGAGAACCTGCAGCGCGAGGACCTCGACCCTATCGAAGAGGCCGAGGGCTACAAAACGCTGATGGACAGCTACCAGCTCACGCAGGAGGAAGCCGCCGAGCGCGTGGGCAAGTCCCGCTCCGCCGTGGCAAACAGCCTGAGATTGCTCGGTCTCTGCCCCGAGGTGCGCGAAATGCTGCAAAACGGCGCGCTTTCCGGCGGTCACGCCCGCGCGCTGCTGCCGCTCAAGGCAGAGCTCCAGCTTGAAGGGGCGAAGCTCATCGCCGCACAGGGGCTGAGCGTCCGCCAGACGGAGGCGCTCGCCAAGCGGCTCGGCACCGTCAAGGATGAGAAAAAGCGCTCGAACGAAGAGCTCATGGCCGAAAGCTACGGCCGTCTCGCCGCGCAGGAGCTGAGCGATAAGATCGGCCGCACCTGCCGCATCGTATCCGGCAAGAAAAAGGGGCGCGTCGAGCTCGACTACTACGGCATGGACGATCTGAACGACCTGCTCGAAGCGCTCGCCGCCATCAAACGCAGAAAGAACGGAGGCGAATGACCATGTCCGATTTTATCCATGAGGGCCCCAAGGACCCGAACAAGCCGCCCGTGCCCGGTGAGGAAAAGCCCACCACTGAGCGCGAGCGCATGAAAAAGGTATATACTTACGTTGCGATCCTCTTCACCGTGGCATTTTTGCTGATTTTGTGGACATTTTTTATGAATCAGCGCGGCATCAACGAAATCAAGGACGGCAACACCGCCCTGCAAAGCACCTTACAGCAGAACGACTCACTGGAAGCGCACATTGCCGAACTTGAAGAGCAGCTCGCCAACAGCGAGGAGGACAAAAAAGCGCTCGACGAGACTGTCGGCCTTCAGTCCAACCAGCTGCGCGCGCTCGACTGGCTGCTTGAGATCGAAAACGCCTACAACACCGGCGATTTCGACGCTGCGAAAGACAACATCCGCTCGTTCGAGGAGACCGGCACGGTGGAATTCCTGCCCAAGGAGCCGCTGCGTACCGGTATCACCGGCGACGACGCCCCCTCCCCCGCTGCGCGCTATAAGGCCATCGTGGAAGAGCTCTTCCCGAACGGCGTGAACTGAGAACAAACGCGGCAGCCTGCCGCTCACTTTACAAGGATAGTGAGGTAAACCAAAATGCTGGATATGAAATTCCTGCGGGAAAATCCCGATCTGGTCAAGGAAAACATCAAGAAGAAGTTCCAGGACGAAAAGCTCCCCCTCGTCGACGAGGTCATCGAGCTCGACGCCAAGAACCGCGCCGCCATCACCGAGGCGAGCGAGCTGCGCGCCAGCCGCAACGCCCTCTCGAAGCAGATCGGCATGCTGATGGGTCAGGCGAAGAAGGACCCGAGCAAGCTCGAAGAAGCCGAGAAGATCAAGGCGACCGTCAAGGCGAACGCCGACCGCCTGGCCGAGCTTGAAAAGCTCGAAGAGGAGTATGAGCAGAAGATCCACAAGATCATGCTGCTGATCCCGAACATCATCGACCCGAGCGTCCCCATCGGCCCGGACGACAGCTGCAATGTCGAAGTCGAGCGCTTCGGCGAGCCGAAGGTCCCCGATTTTGAAATTCCCTACCACACGCAGATCATGGAGAGCTTTGACGGCGTCGACATGGACGCCGCAGGCCGCGTCTCCGGCGCGGGCTTCTACTACCTGCTCGGCGACATCGCGCGCCTGCACGAGGGCGTGCTCGCTTACGCGCGCGACTTTATGATCGACAAGGGCTTCACGTTCTGCATCCCACCGTTCATGATCCACGGCAACGTGGTCGAGGGCGTCATGAGCCAGAACGACATGGACGCCATGATGTACAAGATCGAGGGTGAGGACCTCTACCTCATCGGCACGAGCGAGCACTCGATGGTCGGCCGCTTCATCGGCGAGATCCTGCCCGAAAGCAGCCTCCCCCAGACGCTCACGTCCTACTCCCCCTGCTTCCGCAAGGAGAAGGGCTCGCACGGCATCGAGGAGCGCGGCGTTTACCGCATCCACCAGTTTGAAAAGCAGGAGATGATCGTCGTCTGCAAGCCCGAGGAGAGCATGGACTGGTACAACAAGATGTGGAAGTGGAGCGTTGAGCTGTTCCGCTCGCTGGATATCCCCGTGCGTCAGCTCGAGTGCTGCTCCGGCGACCTCGCCGACCTCAAGGTCAAGAGCTGCGACATCGAGGCCTGGTCCCCGCGCCAGAAGAAGTATTTCGAGGTCTGCTCCTGCTCCAACCTCGGCGATGCGCAGGCCCGCCGCCTGAAAATTCGCGTCAAGGGCGAGGACGGCAGGATGTACCTGCCGCACACGCTCAACAACACCGTCGTCGCACCCCCGCGTATGCTCATCGCGTTCCTCGAGAACAATCTGCAGGCCGACGGCAGCGTGCTGATCCCCAAGGTCCTCCAGCCCTACATGGGCGGCAAGACCGTGCTCACACCGAAAAAGTAATCCCTTATAGTAATATTTTCGTTATTTTATACGATTAGTTGTCATGTTTTCCGCAAATTTCCCCAAAGGAGCCTTCTGAATGAAGAAGTTTTTTGAAGAGTTCAAGGCCTTTGCCATGCGCGGCAACGTCATCGACATGGCCGTCGGCGTCGTCATCGGCGGCGCGTTCGGCAAGATCACGAACTCTGTCGTCAATGATATCATCATGCCGCTCATCTCCATGCTGACCGGCGGCATCGAGTTTTCCAACTGGAAATGGGTGCTCAAGGAGGCGGTCATGGAGGGCAAAGAAGTCATCGACCCCGAGATTGCCGTCAACTACGGCAACCTGATCGCCGTCATCCTCGACTTCATCATCATCGCGTTCGCCGTGTTCTGCATGGTCAAGGTCATCAACAAGATGCACGAAAAGCTCACGGGGCCCGCGGAGCCGGAGCCCGAAAAGGAGCCCGAGCCGACGAAGGAAGAGCTGCTGCTCGCCGAGATCCGCGACCTTTTGAAGGAGCAGAGCAAATGAACGAGCTTCTCTTGCAGGGCCTCAGCGAGCTGGGGCTGGATGTGAGCCGGGCGGAAACGCTCGAGCGCTTCTCCTCCCTGCTGCTGGAAAAGAATCAGGTGATGAACCTCACAGCCATCACCGAGCCCGACGCCGTCGCGCAGCTCCACCTGCTCGACAGCGCGGCGCTGCTGCGATTCGTCGATCTGGCGGATAAAAACGTCGTCGATGTCGGCACCGGCGCGGGCTTTCCCGGTATGCCGCTGCGCATTCTGGAGGATGACTTTGACCTCACGCTTCTCGACTCGCTCGGCAAGCGCGTCAAGTGGCTCTCCGAAGTCTGTGACGAATTGCAGCTCAAGCGCGTCCAATGCGTTCATGCGCGGGCAGAGGAATTCGCCATGCAGCACCGCGAGCAGTTCGACATCGCCACCTCGCGCGCCGTCGCACAGCTCTCGATCTTATCCGAGCTGTGCCTGCCGCTCGTCAAGGTCGGCGGACAATTCGTCGCGATGAAGAGCGTCGACACCGAAGACGAGATCACGGCGGCGAAGAGCGCCATCAAGATGCTCGGCGGCCACATCGTCAAGGTCGAGGACTACACTATCCCGACGAGCGACGTCGTCCACCGCCTCGTCCTCATCGAAAAGGTCTCCCCCACCCCGCGTGCCTACCCGCGCGCCTTCGCCAAGATCAAAAAAGCCCCGCTGTAACGCATCAAATTCACAAAAAGGAGGTACGAGCCTTGTCTCAGGTCATCGCCGCCGTGTCCGGCAAGGGCGGCACGGGAAAAACTTCATTCACCACGCTCACCGGCATGGCGCTCGCGCAGCTCGGCAAAAAAACGCTGCTGCTCGACTGCGACATCGGTCTTCGCAACCTCGATCTCTATCTCGGCGTGAGCGACCGCGCGCTCATGGACTTCACCGATGTGATCGCCGGACGCACGACGCTCGCCCAGGCCGTCGTGCGCCACCCGCTCTACCCGAACCTGTATCTGCTCACAGCCCCAGTCAGCTTCGGCACGAGGCTCCCAAGCAAGCGCGAGATGCAGCGTCTCATCGACGAAATTCGCCGCTACTTCGACTTCTGCCTCATCGACGCCGCCGCCGGCATCGGCGAAGCCTTCTCGCTCGCCACCTGCTGCGCCGACCGCGCCGTGGTCGTCACCACGAACGACCCTTCGAGCCTGCGCGACGCGCAGCGCACCGTGATGGAGCTGCACCGCTTCCCGAGCGGGCACCTGCACCTCGTCGTCAACCGCGTGCGGCGAAGGCTTTTGCAGTCTCTTCACACCACCATCGATGACGCCATCGACGCGGCGGGCCTGCCGCTGCTCGGCGTCATCCCCGAGGATGAAAATGTCTCGGCCGTGCTGGGCCGCGGGCTCAGCTACACGCTCAAATACCGCTCCGGCGCCATCTGCGCCTGCGAAAACATCGCCCGCCGTCTCTGCGGCGAACGCGTCCGGCTGATGCGGCTGTAACACCGGCCCGCAAAGGCAAACACGGCTTTTCCGCAGCAAAGCCCCGCCCCAAGAGCCTGCTTGCCCTTGCCGACCGACGAGACGCCGCTGAAATAGAAAATTTCACACCAGAAAGGACTGTGACAAAATATGAACATTGCCCTCATGGCACACGACAACAAGAAGGAACTGATGGTTCAGTTCTGCACGGCTTACGCCGGCATCCTGTCCCGCCACACGCTGTGCGCCACCAGCGTCACCGGCAAGATGGTCAGCGAGGCGAGCGGCCTTCCCATCCATCTCTTCATGGCGCGCATCCACGGCGGCGCGGAACAGATCGGCGCGCGCATCGCCTACAACGAGATCGATATGGTCCTCTATTTCTGCGACCCGAACAATCCCCAGTACAACGAGAGCCTGACCTATATCACCAAGCTCTGCGACCAGAACAATATCCCCTTCGCGACCAACCTCGCCACCGCCGAAATGCTCATCATGGGCCTCTCCCGCGGCGACCTCGACTGGCGCGATATCGTCAATCCGAAGACCAAGCCTTTCACCACCTAACGGCAAAAGCGGGTATTTTTAAATACAGTCAGTAATTTTAATTTACCAATATACAAACAGGAGTGGATTTTACCATGATGCAATCCCGTACACACAACTGCGGCGAGCTTCGCGCGCAGCAGGCTGGCGAGCACGTCAAGCTCGTCGGCTGGATGGAGAACGTCCGCGAAGTCGGCGGCAGCCTCGCCTTCGTAGTGCTGCGCGACTTCTACGGCACGACGCAGATCGTCATCGAAACGCCGGAGCTGCTCGCCCAGATCAAGGGCTACAACAAAGAGAGCACCATCTCCGTTGAGGGCACCGTGCGCGAGCGCGCGAGCAAGAACCCCAACCAGCCCACCGGCGATATCGAAGTCGTACCCGAGAAGATCGAGCTGCTCGGCCGCTGCCGCTACAACTCCCTGCCCTTCGAGATCAACCGCAGCCGCGAGGCCGACGAGACCCAGCGCCTCAAATACCGCTATCTTGACCTGCGCAATCCCGCCGTCAAGAAGAACATCATCCTGCGCTGCAACGTCATCGCCGCGCTGCGCAAGGCCATGATGGAGCACGACTTCCTCGAGATCACCACCCCGATCCTGACGGCCTCCTCCCCCGAGGGCGCGCGTGACTACCTCGTCCCCGCCCGCAAGCACCCCGGCAAGTTCTACGCCCTGCCGCAGGCCCCGCAGCAGTTCAAGCAGCTGCTGATGACCTCCGGCTTTGACCGTTACTTCCAGATCGCGCCGTGCTTCCGTGATGAGGACGCGCGCGGCGACCGCAGCCCCGGCGAGTTCTATCAGCTCGATATGGAGATGGCGTTCGCCTCTCAGGAAGACGTTTTCGCCGTCTGCGAGGACGTCCTGCCCCCGATCTTCGCGAAGTTCGGCACGTATGACATCGCCTCTCAGCCCCCGTTCCGCCGCATCAAGTACCTCGACGCGCTCGAGATTTACGGCAGTGATAAGCCGGACCTGCGTATCGACCTGACTGCGACGAACGTCTCCTCCCTCTTCGAGGGAAGCAGCTTTGAGGTCCTCGCGGACAAGACCGTCAAGGCCGTCGCCATCTCCAACTGCACGCTCACGCGCAAGCAGATCGACAAGCTCCTGACCGACTGCGAGGTGCAGGCAGGCGCGAAGGGCTACTGGTTCAAGGTCGACGAAAAGGGCGACCTCGCCGGCGGCATCGCGAAGTTTGTCGACAAGGAAGCTGCTTCCAAGCTCCTGCCGCTCGAGCCCAACACGCTCGTGCTCGTCGCAGGCGGCGAGCTGGCCACCAAGCTCGTCGGCGTGATGATCAAGACCTTCGGCCCCGCGTGCGAGGGCCACATGGACAAGGAGCGCTACGAGTTCTGCTGGATCGTCGACTTCCCGATGTACGAGATCGGCGACGAGAGCGGTGAGCTCGAGTTCTGCCACAACCCGTTCTCCATGCCCGCCGGCGGCCTCGACGTGCTGCTCAAGGCCGAGCGCGGCGAGATCGACCCGCTCACCATCACCGCCGACCAGTACGACCTCGTCTGCAACGGCGTGGAGCTCTCTTCCGGCGCGGTCCGTAACCACGACCCTGAGATCATGATCAAGGCCTTCGAGCTCGTCCGCCTCGGCGAAAAGGACGTGAAGGCCAAGTTCCCCGCCATGTACAACGCCTTCTGCTACGGCGCGCCCCCGCACGCCGGTATCGCCCCGGGCGTCGACCGCATGGTCATGCTGCTCGCCGGTGAGGATTCCATCCGCGAGATCATCCCATTCCCCATGAACAAGAACGCCCAGGACGTCATGATGGGCGCGCCCAGCGAAGTGATGCAGAAGCAGCTCGACGAACTGCACATCGCCGTCACCGCGCACGAAGAGGAATAACTCGAATATATCCAAAAAGGCCTGCTCTTTCGCGAAAGAGCAGGCCTTTTGGCCGCAGCAGCGCTGACACGCCGCATTTCCCCAGAGAAGGGAAACAAAAAGCCCCCGCCTTTCGGCGAGGGCTTTTTGCTGTGTTGTGTGTGTATTTTTAGGAGGGAGAAAATCACATCGGGGGGAGTTCCCCTTTGCAAGTATTAAGATACCAGTGGATTTTGGCTAAAGTTTGAATCGGTTGTAAACAAATTATGAATTGCCTGTAGAAAATTCTTCACTCTCAGCCGAGCAGAGAAGTGACCTCAGCAAACGAGAGCGGCTGGAGCGCAAGGTCGATCCCATAACCGATGATGCGCGAAAGCTCGCGGATCTGCGCGTCGATGTCGCGCGTGGTGACCATGACGGTCTCGTGGCCGCGCAGCGCATCGGGGTCGACACTTGGCTTCCCGGCCTCTTCGAGCACGTCGAGCGTCAGCGTCGCCGCATCGACCACGGTGGGGACGCCGATGGCAAAAACCGGCACGCCAACCGTCTTTTCGTCCAGCGCACAGCGGTGATTGCCCACGCCGCTGCCCGGCACGATGCCGGTATTTGAGAGCTGGACGGTGGTGCAAAGACGCGCGAGCGAGCGCGAGGCCAGCGCGTCGATGACGATGAGCGCATCGGGCTGCACCGCACGCACCGCGCCCCGCACGATCTCGAGCGCCTCGATACCCGTGCGGCCGAGCACGCCGGGTGTGAGCACGCTGACAGCGGTGAGCGCGGAGAAAACGGGCAGATCGCCCAGGTGCCGCGTGACGAGCACGTGCTCGGTCGAGAGCGGCCCGATGGCGTCGGGCGTCATAGCCGCGTTGCCGAGGCCCGCAACGAGCACGCTGTGTGCGTTTTCGCCGAGCAGCGTCTTGAGCTCTGCGCCCACGGCGCGCGCCGCGCGCTCGAGCGCGTCATCCGCATTTTTGAAAAGCGGGGCGAGGTCAAGCGTCACATACCGCCCGCGAGGCTTCCCTAGGGCGCGGGCCGCCTCCTCGCTCTCGACGGTAACACTCGTGATGCGGCAGCCGCGGCGGAAAACAGTCCGGCTGTCAACGCCCGCGAGCCGCCGTGTTTTCTGCCCGCTTCGCCAGAGCTCGTGCGCCTCCATCGCAAGGTCCGTGCGGCGGATCAACATAAATGATCGCCCTCCTTCACTAAATCTTGTTTTTCCCTTCTATTTTGGCCACAAAGTTTTGTGTCATTCAAAAAAATCAGAAAAATTCAAAAAAACGCTTGCAATTTCTTGCATTCTTTGCTAAAATACCATTCTGCACGGTGGATTTTTTGTCTGCCGGAGCGAATTCCAACCGGAGGAGGTGTTTGGTTTGCCGAATATCAAGTCTGCCAAGAAGCGCGTTCTCGTGTCTGGTGTGCGTAACGAGCGCAACAAGGCCGACAAGTCCGCACTGAAGACCGCACTCAAGAAGTTCGAGGCGGCTGCCGCTGAAGGCAATCGCACCGAGGCCGAGAGCGCTTACAAGGTCGCAGTGAAGTCTGTCGATAAGGCTGCTGCCAAGGGTATTCTTCACAAGAATAACGCCGCGCACAAGAAGAGCGCGCTGACCCTGAAGCTCAACAGCATTGGCTAAATCGAGCGAGAAATGAGAGTCATCCGAAAGGATGGCTCTTTTTTTGCGCACATAAAAGGCTTTCAGTATCCAAAAAGGGGTATCCTCTCCGAAAAGAGAATACCCCCTCTATTTGCCCGTTTCCGCAAAGCACGAAAACTCCCGCCCGCGCTGCGGGCTTTGTTTTTACCTGAAATGGAACGGATCAGAATCCAAGCCCGCCGAGGCCCAAGCCGCTCGTGAGCGCGTTCATCTTGCCGTTCATCGCGTCCTCCGCCTGACGGAGCGCTTCGTTCACCGCCGAGAGAATGAGGTCCTGGAGCATCTCCACGTCCTCGGGGTCGACCGCCTCAGGCTTGATGGTGATGTTCGTGACCTCCTTCTTGCCGTTGACCTCGGCGCTGACGACGCCGCCGCCGACGCTCGCGCTGAAGGTCTTTTCCTCGACCTCCTGCTGCGCCTTCTGCATGTCCTCCTGCATCTTCATGATCTGCTGCTGCATCTGCTGCTGCTTGAGCATCTGGCCGCTGCCGTTGGAAAAGCCGCGGCGTGCACTGTAACCCTTTGCCATCGTTGTTGTCTCCTTTTATTTTACTGTAAAGTTGTCGAATTTGCTGCCCATGCGCATGAGATCCTGCATCCGGTCGCGCTTTTTGGCGCCCGGGCGCGGCCCCACGAGGAAGCGCACGCGGATCTCCTGCCCCACGGCGCGGGACGTGACGTCCGATAAAACGTCGATGACGACCTGCTGGTCGAGCATCGCCTTCTGCACCTCCGTCGTGCAGTAGACGGTCAGAAGTCCATCCTTCACCTCGCCCTGCGCCGTGCCGATGAAGGCGCGCTTATCGGGCGTCAAGCGGTTTTTGTAGCTTTCCATGAGCTGGTAGAACGTATCGTCGTCCCCGGTGCTCTCCTCTGCCGCTGCCTGCTCCTGCGGCGCAGGAGCGGAAGCGGGGGCCTTCGGCGCGCTTGCCTTCGGTGCGGGCGCGACCGGCTCGCCGTAGGGCGGCGGCGCGTCGTAGTCGTCGGGCACGGGCGGCTCATCATAGCTCGGCGGCGCTTCCGAGGCGACCTGAGGGGCCACCTGCGGCGCAGGGGGCTTTGCCGGGGCTGTGGCGGGCGCAGGAGCGCTCGCAGGGTTCTTGGCCGCAAACTGTACGCCTGCGGCGATCTGCTCTTCCAGACGCGCGATACGCGCGTTCAGCGCGGCGAGGTCGCCCGAGAGCGTCTCATCGCAGAGCTTCAGGATGCAGAGCTCCGCGTCCGTGCGGCGGTTGACGCTGAACTGGAGCTGCGCCGCCGTCTCCTGCAAGAGCGTACAGAGCTGGATGAAGCGCGCAGGCGTGCCCTTCCTGCTCAAATCGGCGAGAGTATTGGCGTCGTACGCGCCGCTGAGCAGGCTCTCGCCGCCCTCCCCCGCCGTCGCGCGGATCAGAAGCTCGCGCGACAGCGTCGATAGCTCGCCGAGCACCGCGCCCACATCCTTGCCGCCGTCGTAGAGCTTTCCGAGCAGTTCGAGCGCCCCGCGCGTATCGCGCGAGAGGATGAGCTCCATCATCTGCGCGGTCTGCACGTTTCCGGCGAGGCCCAGCGCGTCCAGCACCGCAGGCGCGTCGATCGCGCCGCCCGCGGCCGCGCACTGGTCCAAAAGCGAGAGCGCGTCGCGCAGCGCCCCGTCGGAAAGGCGGGCAAGCAGCGCCGCGCCGTCTTCCTTTAAGTCGATGTGCTCCTGCCCCGCGATATAATTGAGCCTTGCCACGATATCCTTCGGCAGGATGCGGCGGAAGGCAAAGCGCTGGCAGCGCGACAGGATCGTCGCGGGGACCTTATGAAGCTCCGTCGTCGCCAGAATGAACATCAGATGCTCGGGCGGCTCTTCCAATATCTTGAGCAGCGCATTGAACGCGGGCGTCGAGAGCATATGCACTTCGTCGACGATGTACACGCGCTTTTTCACCTGCGCGGGGGAATAGATCGCCTCGTCGCGCAGCGCGCGCACGCTGTCCACGCCGTTGTTCGACGCCGCGTCCAGCTCCACCACGTCCAAAAACCTGCCGCTCTCGATGCCAAGGCAGCTCGGGCAGCGGTTGCAGGGGTTGCCGTTTTCCGGATGCTCGCAGTTGACTGCGCGCGCGAGGATCTTCGCGCAGGTCGTTTTGCCCGTACCGCGCGTGCCGGTGAAGAGGTAGGCGTGCGACAGCCGCCCCTCGGCCACCTGACGCTGCAAGGTCTCGGTGATGTGCTCCTGGCCGACCACGTCGGCAAAGGTCTTGGGACGCCACTTGCGATAAAGCGCCTGTCATCCTGCCGTGTAGCATCTACTCAACATGAACTTGATATTTA
>URXY01000018.1 GCA_900552015.1 uncultured Eubacteriales bacterium
ACACTCCCTTGCGACGCTTGTGCGTCTATCCCTTGTGGACTTGCCGTCCGCAAACGGTTTTGACAAACCGTTTGCCGCCAGCAAGTTTGAAGATTAGACATAAACAAATCCTCCGCATGGTCTAAGCCATACGGAGGATTAACTGTTTTACGGACACCCGTCTATTTGAGTGCGTTCCTTTTTTGATAGAAGTCACTGCTTTCCCGCGAGGTAGTAGTCGCTTTGGCCCGGATGGTAGAACGGACAGGCGGTCAGCTTGCCGCGCAGGAACGACGCCATCTCGTCCTCGTCGAGCTGTTCGTCGCAGTAGTAGCTGTCGGACTCTTCATCGTAGCTGTAATAAACGCAGTCCTCGCACAGACTGACGGACATGAGATCATCTCCCGCGGGTAGAATTTAGTGCTGGTATTCGAATTCCAGCTCGTACATGCTGACGATGTCGCCATCCTTGATGCCGAGGTCCTCGAGCTGCTGGAAAACGCCGTTTTCGCGCAGCATCTTGTCGAAGAACATGCGGCTCTCGTAGTCGCCGAAGTTGACGTTGCTCATGAGCCGTTCAAGCCACTTGCCCTCGACGATGTAGGTGTTGTCCTCGACGGTGATCTTGAGCGGCTCGCTCGCGTCGATCTTGACGGGCTTGGGGACATACTCCGGCTCGTAGACCGTGACGGGCGGCAGCGTTGCGAGCTTTTCGGCGATCTTGAGCACAAGCTCGCGCGTGCCGGTGTGGGATGCAGCGGAAAGGGCGAAGAGAGGGTAGCCCAGCGGCTCGACGTGCGCGCGCAGGGCCTCAAGCAGGCTCTCGTCCTCCATGATGTCGGTCTTGTTGGCGACGACGATCTGCGGGCGGGTGGCAAGCTCGGGGGAATACTGCGAAAGCTCTGCGTTGATCGCGTCAAAGTCTGCGATGGGGTCGCGGCCCTCGCTGCCCGACACGTCGACGACATGAACGAGCAGGCGGCAGCGGTCGATATGGCGCAGGAAGTCGTGACCAAGGCCCGCGCCCTCGGCTGCGCCCTCAATGATGCCGGGGATGTCGGCCATGACGAACGAAACGCCCTCGTCGACGTACACGACGCCGAGGTTGGGGTAGAGGGTGGTGAAGTGATAGTTTGCGATCTTGGGGCGCGCCTTCGACACAACGGAAAGAAGCGTCGACTTGCCGACATTCGGGAAGCCGATGAGCCCAACGTCCGCGAGAAGCTTGAGCTCGAGCACAACGTCGTGCTCTTCACCCTCAAGGCCGGATTTTGCAAAGCGCGGGGCCTGACGGGTCGGCGTTGCGAAGTGGGCGTTGCCCCAGCCGCCCTTGCCGCCGCGGCAGAGGATGTACGGCTCGGAGTCGGACATATCCTTGATGATCTCGTTCGACTCCGCGTCACGCACGACGGTGCCGCGGGGCACGCGGATCGTGAGATCCTTGCCCTGCTTGCCGAACTTGCGCGCGCCCTGACCGTCCATGCCGTTGTCGGCGACGTATTTGCGCTTGTAGCGGAAGTCCATCAGCGTCGACATATTGTCGTCGACCACAAGGACGATGTTGCCGCCGTTGCCGCCGTCTCCGCCGTCGGGACCGCCCGCGGAGACATACTTTTCGCGGTGGAACGCCACCGCGCCGTTGCCGCCCTTGCCGGCGCGGCAGAAGATGCGTGCCTTATCGATAAAAGATGCTGCCATGTTGGCACCTCCTTGATATCTTGTTATTCCTGAACAAATAGTGTACCCGTTTTTCGACGATTCGTCAAGAAAAACGGAGAGTTTCACAAAAAAGAAAATGTGGGGAAAAATCGGGAACTTTTGCCTTTCCGCTTGCGTCAAAGGAAACGATTACAAAGCGGAAAGGAAGCGGAACACTTGAAAAGACTGCTTGCACTGATGATGCTTGTCGCCATGACGGCGGCGCTCCTGGCCTGCACAAAGGACGGCCGGGAGAACGAAAACGATGGTGTCGATCTAGAGCCGCAGCACGCGGGCGCGGACACGATGACGCTGCGCGTCGTAGGCGACGGCGAAGATGGCACGCTCATTTTAGCGGGAGAGACGGAGGTCTACGCCCTGCCGCTCGAAGGCGTGACGCTGTACTTAGACGGCGGCAGCGTGTCCGCTTCCGAGATCGAGAGCGGCATGAGCGCCGAGGTCTGGTACACCGGCGGTGTGCAGGAGACATATCCCGCGAAGTTTTCACAGGTGGTGGCCGTGTCCTTCACGCGCGAAACAGACAGCGGCGTGTACGATCTCTGCGGTCTTTACTTGCAGGTGCTGGAAGATCTGTGGAACAAGGATGCGGGACTCAACGACGGCGCGGAGATCGTGAGCGTCGATCTGAGCAAGGCACCCGGTGGACTGACCGCGGGCGAAAAGGCGGCCGTTGCCTATGTCTTTGTGCAAAAGCATGGCGTGCAGGGCCTGACGATGACCTTCGACGAGCTGTGCGAGGAAGGATATCTCACGGGCGAAAAGCTGGAGGACGGCAGTACGGCCTATTCGTTTGCAAATGGCCTGCTCTTCACCATCACGCCGGAGGAGACGCAGGACAACGGCGCGTCTGTCTGCTTCAGCGCCGGAAAGTGGCGCTCGCCGCTCGGCGCATATTACTTTACGAAGTGCACGGCCTCCCGCGGAGAGAGCGGCTGGGAATACAGCGTCGGCGCGGAGATGATCTCCTGAGTCAGAGAATATCTTTAATTTGAGAAAGCGAATCGACGATCTGGTCGGCTGCGCAATGCTCCGGAACGGGGCGGTGTGCGTGGTTGTACCAGATCGTTTTCATGCCTGCGTTTTTGCCGCCGGCGATGTCGGCGGTCAGCGAGTCGCCGATCATCACGCATTCCTCGGCGGCAACGCCGGGGAGCGGAGCGCGGCAGGCGTCGAAAAACGCTTTCTCGGGCTTGCGGTAACCGAGCGACTCCGAAACGAACACGTGGTCAAAGTAGGGGAGAAGACCCGACATAGAGAGGCGGTTGAGCTGCTGGTCGTGGAAGGCGTTGCTCGCCGCGCAGAGGATGTACTTTCCCTTGAGATAGCGGCAGACCTCGTCCGCGCCGTCGACGGGGATGGCGGTCTCGTAGAGAAGAGCCAGAAAACGCTGCTCAAACGCTGCGCCGTCGGCGTCAATGCCGAGGGCCTCGAAGATGCGGTTCCAGCGGAACTCAAAAAGCTGTTGCGTGGTGAGCTCGCCGCGCTCGATCTGCTGCCAGAGCACATCGTTGATGCGCGTGAACACCGCATAGGTGGAATCGTCAAAGGGAAAGCCGCGCTCGGCAAAGCCGATGCGCATGGCCTGCTCGGCACATTTGCCGAAGTCGAGCAGGGTATCGTCAATGTCCATGAGGACTGCTTTGAGCATGGGAGAACCTCCTACAGCGGTAAAAAAAGATCCCCGAGCCTTCGCTCGGGGATCATCGTTGTGCAATTACTCAGCGGGGTAAACAGAAGCCTGCTTACGATCCTTGCCGAGACGCTCGAAACGGAGCACGCCGCTCTCCTTGGCGTAGAGAGTATCGTCAGAGCCGATACCGACGTTGACGCCCGGATGGATGTGGGTGCCGCGCTGGCGCACAAGAATGTTGCCGGCGAGAACGAACTGACCGTCAGCGCGCTTGGGGCCAAGGCGCTTGGCGTTAGAGTCGCGGCCGTTCTTCGTGGAGCCGCCGCCCTTCTTGTGGGCGAAAAACTGAAGACCGATGTTCAGCATGGTGATTTGCCATCCTTTCTGTAAGATGATCGGAACAGGGGGCCTACGCCTCCATGACTTCGATATTGTCCGGATATTCGCTGTGCAACTCGGAAAAGAGCAGCATCAAACCCGTTAAAAGAGCCTGACAGGTGCTCTCGTTCGTGGCGGACAGACCGCCGGGGAGCCTGAATTCCACAGCGCCGGAGCGTTCATGGACCTTGACGGAAGCGGCGAGGCCTAAAACATCGTTCACGGTGCTTTCCACAAGGCGAACCGCGCTTGTGATCGCTGCACAGACGATGTCGGAGCCTTCTTCGCTGTAACCGCTGTGGCCCTTGGCATCAAAACCGATGATGCGTTTTCCTTCGGTGAGGAAAGTAACAGTGGTCATGACTTAGACGGAGATCTTGCCGATCTCAACCTTGGTATAAGGCTGACGATGACCCTGACGCTTGTGATAGCCCTTCTTGGCCTTGTACTTGTAGACGCGGACCTTCTTGCCCTTGCCGTTCTTAACGACAGTTGCGTCCACCTTCGCGCCCTCCACCACGGGAGTGCCGAACTTGGTGTTTTCGCCGTCGACGATCGCCAGGACCTGATCGAAGGTCACAGCGTCGCCCGCCTCGACGGGGAGCTTCTCAATGAACAGGGTGTCGCCCTCGTTCACCACATACTGCTTACCGCCGGTAACGATGATCGCTTGCATTGCTTGCACCTCTTTCCTTAATTACGGACTCGCTGTCGGGGGCGTTCGAAAAGCCTCGAAAGCCTTCGAAACTTTATGCCCATTCAAAGCGGCTGTTCAAGTATAACTTCTGACTTTGAAAAAGTCAATAGGTTTTTGGAAAATTCTCTGTGCGGTTTTGCTCAGGTGCAAAGTGAGTCGCGGCACGTGTGCCGCGAGGAAGCAGAGCCAAAGGCGCTGCACGGGTCAAAGGGGATATTCTCTTTCGCAAAAGAGAATATCCCCTTTGGAACCCCAAGAGAAAGACTTTTGATTGGCAGTCCCGGGCTTGAATGACCTTTATGCCTCCGGAATGGGAGTGCCTGCCAAGCAGTGTATCTAAACGACTTGACTATCTTCTATCTTCGCTGTCGCTTTGCCTGCGATTCGCTACCCTTACGCAATTTCCGCCTACTTCAGATTTTCGCTGTTTTGTTTTTGCCTGCCAAGGCGGCATTGCTGTGCTCGCCGCGATATGCGCACCATCGGTAGACGGCGATTAGGCTGCACTCCTACAAGATCAGCAGAGCGGCAGCGGATAATAGGAGCAGAGGCAAGTCGTATAGCAATGCTAACGCGGCAACGCCGCGCGCATGGTAGTACAATCGGCAAGCATTGCAGTTCTTCGAGCTGCTCGCCTGCAATGAGAAACGCCTTTCTTTTGGACGGGCGTCGCATCACGTGCAGCGCTTGCGGCGCTGCAATTCCCCCGCAGCGCTGTCGTGCTGCAAAACATGCAATTTTGCATACTTTTCACCGCGCGGTAAACAATAACTCCGCAAGTTTTATTTGGAAGGAGACTGTTTCAATATGGAAAAGCGAAAAGAGATGTGGCGCGCGCTGCCGTTTGTGATGGCGATGCTGCTGCTCACCCTCGTGCCGCTGCAGAGCGCATCGGCGATGTTCGGCAAGGGCAAGGAGGAAGCAAAGGCCGCCGACGGCGCGCCGGTGGCGGAGAACATGGAGATCCGCGTCTACCGCGGCGTCGCGTATGAGGGCGAATTCCGCGCGGTGGACAACGAGGGCGATGAGGTGACCTTTGCCATCGCACAGGAGCCGAAAAAGGGCACGGTCGCGCTGACGGAGGACGGCCTCGGCTTTGTCTACATGCCGGGCGGCAAGCTGGGCAGCGACAGCTTCACCTACACGGCAGTCGACGCCTACGGCAACACCTCGCTGCCCGCGACGGTGAGCATCATGATCAAAAAGGCAACGAGCGGCGTCTGCTACGCCGACATGGGCGGCGACCGTGCGCACACGGCGGCGGTCGATCTTGCCGAGCACGGTGTGTTTGTGGGCGCGAAGATCGGGGACAGCTATTTCTTTGAGCCCGAGCGCACGCTCTCGCGCGGCGAGTTCGTCGCGATGGCGCTGGCGGCGATGGACGTGAGCGCGGAGGACGTGCAGATGACCGGCTTCTGCGACGATGCGAGCATTCCGACCTGGGCGAAGGGCTACGCCGTGAGCGCGCTGAACGCGGGCGTTGTGTCCGGCGTCAGCACGGTGGAGGGCGTGGCGTTCCGCGCAAATGACGCCATTACGCTGAGCGAGGCCGCGGTCGTGCTGAACCGGCTTCTTCGCGTGACAGACGTCGACCTTTCGGATTACGACGCGCAGGACGCGGACAACGCCTGGTGCGCGCAGGCGGTGGCGAATTTGCAGTCCGTCAGCGTCATTGAGAGCGGGCGTTTTTCCGCCGAGGAGATGCGTTCGGGCGTGACACGTGCGCAGGCGGCAGAGATCCTCAGCGCGGCGATGACGCTCAAGAATGGCCGCGCGGAAAAGGGCGGCCTGCTCTCCGGCATCTTCGGTTAAGGGAGAAAAGTGAGAAAAGCGAACAAAAGGGAGCGGTTTTCATGCCGCTCTCTTTTGCTTGTATTTGGGAAAAAGCTGTGGTAAAGTATAAATTAGTATAGTATGGATAATCGAAGGACGGCAACGTCCTTTTCAAAAATAAGGAGGAAAACGATATGCGTATCGTTGTTTTAGCGGGCGGACTGAGCATGGAGCGCAATGTGTCGCTCTCGAGCGGCAACAAGATCTGCCGCGCACTGCGTTCCCGCGGTCATCAGGCCGTCCTGATCGATATGTTCATGGGCCTTGAGCACTATGACGGCAAGCTTGACGACATTTTTGACGTGCCGGACGGCTTCTGCGGTGACTATTCCGTCGCCGAAGCGGAGCCGGATCTTGCCGCCGTGCGCGCAAGCCGCAAGGATCAGAGCCGCAGCATGTTTGGCCCTGGCGTGCTCGACGTGTGCGCCAAGGCGGACGTCGTATTTTTGGCGCTGCACGGCACCTGCGGCGAGGATGGCCGCGTGCAGGCCGCGTTCGATCTGCTCGGTATTCCGTACACCGGTGCGGGCTACCTCTCGAGCGCTATCGCAATGGATAAGGACCTGACGAAGCGTCTGGTGTCGGAATATGTCATCACGCCGCAGTGGCGCACCGTGCGCTACACAGAGGGCGACATTGCGCGCCTTGTGTCAGAGACGAAGCTCCCTTGCGTCGTCAAGCCGGTCGCCAACGGCTCGTCTGTCGGCGTCTCCATCGCGCATACGGGCGCGGAGCTGAAGACGGCGCTCGAATTGTGCCTGCAATTCGGCGCGCAGGTCGTGCTCGAACAGTACATCTCCGGCCGCGAGATCCAGGTCGGCATCATCGCGGGCAAGGCGCTGCCGTCTATTGAGATCATCCCGAAGACAGGCTTTTATGACTACGCGAACAAGTATCAGGCCGGTGCGGCAGAGGAGATCTGCCCCTCGCCCATCCCCGAGGACTGGGAGATGCGCGTGCGCACCGCGACCGAGACGGTCTACCGTCTGATCGGGCTGAGCGTTTATTCCCGCGCGGACTTCATCGTTACACCCGACGGCACGCCGTACTTCCTTGAGATCAACACTCTGCCCGGCATGACGAAGACGAGCCTCCTTCCGCAGGAGGCGGCGGCGATCGGCATCGGCTACGAGGAGCTGTGCGAGAAGATCGTCGAAGAGTCGATGAAGCAGAGAAGAGGGCTGTAAATGGAGGCTATCACGGTAAAGGAACTGCTCGCGGCGGTGCACGGCGAGCTGCTGCAGGGCGAGGAGACGACGAAGATCCTCGGCATGAATACCGACAGCCGCACGGTCAAAGCGGGCGAGGTCTTCCTGCCGCTCGTCGGCGAGCGCTTCGACGGGCATGACTATATCGAAAAGGCGATTTCCGCGGGCGCGGAGGGCTGTCTGTGCGCCCGCGTGCCGGAAACGCTGCTGCCCGGAAAGTTTTACATCAAGGTGCCTGACACGCTGCTTGCGCTCAAGGACTTGGCCGCGTGGTACCGTGCGCAGTTTTCTATTCCCTTTGTGCAGGTGACGGGCAGCGTCGGCAAGACGACAACAAAGGAAATGATCGCCTCGGTACTGGGCGTGAAGTTCCATACGCTCAAGACCGCGGCCAACTATAATAACGAGATCGGCACGCCGCAGACGTTGCTGGGCCTCTCCCGCGCGCATCAGGCGGCGGTGATCGAGACGGGCATGGACCGCGCGGGGCAGATCCGGTATCTTGGCGAGATGGTGAAGCCCGACATCGCCGTCATCACGAACGTCGGCGACATGCACATTGAATACCTCGGATCGCGCGAGAACATTCTGAAGGCCAAGTGCGAGATCTTTGAAAACCTCAAAAAAGACGGCCTCGCCGTCTTAAACGGCGACGACGAACTTTTGAACACCGTCTCTCTGCCGCAGAAAACGCTGCGCTGCGGCCTGTCTGCACGCTGCAATGTCCGCGTCAGCGAGGTCGAAGACCTCGGCATCGACGGCATCCGCTGCGTCGTGACGACGGCAAAGGAGCGTTACGCGCTCTCCATCCCCGCGCCGGGAAAGCACATGGTCTACTCCGCGGCGATGGCCGCGGCCATCGGCGAGTACCTTGGCGAGACCAAAGAGGAGATTGAGCGCGGCGCTGCGGCCTACGAGCCCGCGGGCTCACGCATGCACGTCATCACGTTCTCTGAAAACCGCCGCCTGCTCGACGACTGCTACAACGCGGGTCCGCAGTCGATGGCGGCGTCGCTGCGCGTATTGGGCGCGAGCGGCGGCAAAAAGGCCGCCGTCATCGGCGATATGGCGGAGCTCGGCGAGCTCACTGAGCGTGCGCACAGGGAAATCGGAGAACTCACCAAAGAGCTCGGCATCGACACTGTCATCGCAATCGGCGCACGGGCAAAATACTTTACAGAAGGGAACCCCTCTGCGCAGTGGTTCGGGAGCGTGGACGAGGCGATGGGCGCCGTCAAGGCGGCGTTCACGGCGGAGACGGCGATGCTCGTCAAGGCCTCGCACTCCATGCACTTTGAGACCATCGTGGAAGAGCTGACCAAGGCATGATCGACATCAGTGTTACGGGACTCGTCAAGTCCTTTGACCTCGAAAAGAAAATACTGGACGGTATCACCTTTCAGATCGACACGGGCGAGCGCGTGGGTCTTCTCGGCAAAAACGGCGCGGGCAAGACGACGCTCTTCCGCATCCTGACGGGCGAGCTCGACTACGACGCGGGCGAGGTGAGCATCGCCTCGGGCCGCAGGCTCGGTCTCATCTCACAGATCCCCGTGTATCCCGAGGGCTACACGGTCGAAGACGTGCTCAAGAGTGCGTTTTCGCGCATGCAGAGGATGGAGGACGAGATGAATGCCCTCTCCCAGCAGATGGCAAGCGGCGACGAGAGCGAGGAAACGCTGCGCCGCTACGGCGAGCTTTCTGCAAAGTTCGAGGGTCTCGGCGGCTACGACACCGAGACGCCCATCAACAAGGTTGCCAACGGCCTTTCCATCCCGCCGGAGATGCGCGAGCGCCTGTTTGACACGCTCTCGGGCGGCGAAAAGACGCGCGTGAACCTCGGCCGCCTCATTTTGGAGGATACGGATATTTTACTTCTCGACGAGCCGACGAACCATTTGGACCTGCACGCCATCGAATGGCTGGAGCAGTATCTCTCGACGTTCAAGGGTACGGTCGTCGCCATCTCGCATGACCGCTACTTTTTGGACCGTACCATCACGCGCGTCATCGAGGTGCTCGACGGCAAGGCGGAGTTTTACAGCGGCAACTACAGCTTCTACGCGGTGGAAAAAGAGCGCCGCTATTTGGAAAAGATGCGCCAATACGAAAAGGAGCAGGCCAAGATTGCCCAGCTTGAAAAGAGCGCCGAGCAGCTGCGCATGTTTGCCTTCAAGGGCATGGACAAGACGTACCGCCGCGCGCTGTCGATGGAAAAGCGCATCGAGCGTATGCGCACGACGGACAAGCCGACGAAGGAACGGGCACTGAGCGCGCAGTTCAAGTCGCAGGAGTTCTACGGCGACGAGGTGTTCGCGCTCAAAAAGCTCAAAAAGAGCTTCGGCGACCGTGTGCTGTTCCACGACGTAGACTTGCAGGTGCGCGGCGGCGAGCGCATCGCGCTCATTGGCGACAACGGCACGGGCAAGTCGACGCTCATCAAGATGCTGATGGAAGAGGAATATCCCGACGAGGGCAAGATCAAGTTCGGCCCGTCGGTGCGCATCGCGTACCTGCCGCAGATCGTCGAATTCGACGTGCCGGAACGAAACTTGGTCGACACGATGCTCTACTCCAAGCGCAACATCACGCCACAGAGCGCGCGCAACCGCCTGGCCGCGTTCCACTTCACGGGCGAGGACGTTTTTAAGAGCGTCAGCGTGCTCTCGGGCGGCGAGCTTTCGCGCCTCAAGCTCTGCATCCTGATGGATGAGGAAGTGAATCTCCTGATCCTCGACGAGCCGACGAACCACCTCGATATCGCGTCGCGCGAGTGGATCGAAGAGGCGGTGGAGAGCTACGACGGGACGCTCCTGTTCGTGAGCCACGACCGCTATTTCATCAACCGCTTTGCAACGCGCGTGTGGGAGCTTGAAAACGGCGTCATCACCGACTATCCGATGGGCTTTGCGCGCTACCGGCAGGTCAAGGCACTGGAGGCGCAGAACAAGATCGACCACACGCCAAAGGCTGTAAAGGAAAAGACGGTTACAGAAAAACCGAAGCCGAACCGCTCTGCCCAGCAGGCGCGCCGGCAGCTCACCATCTGCGAAAAGGAAATCTCGGCGCAGGAAGCGGCCATCGCGCAGATCGAGCAGCGGCTTGAAGAGACCGGCGGCGACTATGAGCGCTACAGCGAAATCTACAAGGAGAAGGAAGCGGCCGAGCAGAAGCTCAGCGAGCTGATGGAAAAGTGGGAAACGCTCGCCGAGCAGGCGGGCGAATAAGGAGCGCACCATGAAGAAACAAAAAAGACTGTGGACGGCGGCAGCGGTTTGCGCTGTGCTCGGCGCGACTTGCCGGGCTGTGCCCGGCATCCGCTTCGCGGGGCTGCTTTTTTGGTGTGTGACGGCGCTTTTGATCGTCTTTACGATATTTGAGCAGTACAAGGAGCATACGTGGGCGAAGTGGGGAAAGCGCATCCTGCTCGCGCTGGTGTGCGCCGGACTCGCTGCGTTCGTATGGCTTGAAGCGCTCATCATCCGCGATGCGCACACCGACCCGGAGGCGGAAAATGCGCAGTGCGTCATCATCCTCGGTGCGGGTGTGAACGGGACCGAGCCGTCGCTGATGCTCTCGTCGAGATTGCGGGCGGCGCTCGATTTTATCGCGGACAAGCCGGATATCCCCATCATCTGCTCCGGCGGGCAGGGGCCGGGGGAGGATATCTCCGAGGCCGACTGCATGGCCGACTGGCTCATCGCCCACGGCGTGGACGAGAGCCGCATCTACCGCGAGGACCGATCGACCAGTACGCAGGAGAACTTTGATTTCAGCTATGCGGTCATGGCGGAAAACGGCCTTGATACAACGGGGACGTTTGCCTATGTGACAAACGACTATCATATCTACCGTGCCGGGCGCATCGCCGGGACGGATGCTGCCTGCGGCGTGGCTGCCACGCTGCCGCGCAGCGCGTATTACGATGCCTTGCAGCTCAACTACTATGTGCGGGAGGCCTTTGCCACCGGTTGGCTCCTGCTGAGAGGAAACTGAATATGAACGATAACATTTTATGCCTTTACTATTCCCGCACGGGAAACACGAAAAAAGCCATGGAGGAGATCGCCGGAGCGCTGGAGTGCGAATGCCTTGCAATTCATGACAAGGTGGACCGCAGCGGCGCGATGGGGTATCTTCGCTGTTGCTTTGATGCGATGCACAAGCGCACGAGCGCTGTTTCACGTCCGGAATGCAAAAAGCCGCTCTCGGATTATAAGCTCGTCATTCTCGGTACGCCCGTGTGGGCGGGCCGCTGTTCGAGCGTCATCCGCGGCTTTTTGAAGCGCCGCGGCTATGAGATACAGAATGCAGCCTACGTCATCACGCACAAGAGCGAGCAGGACTACAAGGATGTCTTCCGCCAGATGGACCTCTATCTGCAGACGCCGCACGTGGCGGAGGTCTCGCTCTGTCCTGATTCGGCGGGCTATCACTTCTGGAGAGACCAGTTCGTCAAGAGCTGTGCAGACTATATGGCGGGGGAGAATGGATAATGTGGGAAAAACTCAAACAGCTCGCGCAGCGCTACGATGAGATCGGAGAGCTGCTCGAAGTGCCGGAAATTTACGCAGATCCGAAGAAGCTGCGCGCGCTCACGCGCGAGCAGAAGGAGCTTGAAGCGGTGGTCGCGGCCTACCGTGCGTATCTGAAGTGTGACGAGGATATCGCCCAGGCGCTCGAGCTGACGGGTGACCCCGAGCTGCACGACATGGCGCAGGAGGAGATCAATGCCGCCAAGGCAGAGAAGGAACGCCTTTTCGACGAGCTGCGCATCCTGCTGCTGCCGCGCGACCCGAACGACGATAAGAACGTCATCGTCGAAATTCGCGGCGGCGTGGGCGGGGAGGAGAGCGCGCTTTTTGCCGCCGACCTCTACCGTATGTACGCGATGTACGCGGAAAAGCGGGGGTACCGCGTGGAGCTTTTGAACTACAACGACACGGAGCTCGGCGGCGTGAAAGAGGCCGACTTCATGGTCAATGGCGACGGCGCGTATTCGCGCTTCAAGTTTGAATCCGGCGTCCACCGCGTCCAGCGCGTGCCGGAGACCGAGTCCGGCGGGCGCGTGCACACCTCGACCGCGACGGTCGCGGTGCTGCCGGAGATGGAGGAGGTCGACGTCGACCTCCGGCCCGAAGACATTGAGATGCAGGTCTACCGCGCTTCCGGTGCGGGTGGCCAGCACGTCAACAAGACGAGCTCTGCCGTGCGCCTCATCCACAAGCCGACGGGCATCGTCGTATCCTGTCAGGAAGAGCGATCCCAGCTCCAGAACCGCGCCAAGTGTATGGCGATGCTCGCGAGCAAGCTCTACGAGGCTGAGCGCGAGCGCGTGGAGGGTGCGATCACGAGCGAGCGCCGCGCGCAGGTCGGCAGCGGCATGCGCAACGAGCGCATCCGCACCTATAACTTCCCGCAAAACCGCGTGACTGACCACCGCCTGACGGGCGAGAACAAGAATTTCAACATCGACGCCGTGATGAACGGCGATCTGGACCCCATCATCGACGCGCTGACGATGCAGGAGCAGGCCGAAAAGCTGCGCGAGAGCACCGAGGGCTAAGAAAGAAGAGAGAACATTGGAGACAAAATGGTTTGACCTCCGCACGGCGGAGGATGCGGAGCGCATCGCGCAGGCGGCGGACATTCTGCGCCGCGGCGGGCTTCTGGCCATCCCGACGGAGACGGTCTACGGCCTCGGCGCGGACGGCCTGGACGAGACCGCCGTGCTGCACATTTTCGAGGCCAAGGGCCGCCCGCAGGACAACCCGCTCATCCTGCACATTCCGGACGCAAGTTGGCTTACGCGCTACTGTGAGGACGTGCCGGACGCGGCCTACAAGCTGGCCGAGCGTTTCTGGCCCGGCCCGCTGACGATGATCCTGAAGAAAAAACCCTGTGTGCCGCTGCGCACGACGGGCGGGCTCGAGACCGTCGGCATGAGATGTCCCGACCACGCGGTGACGCGCGCCATCATCGAAGCGTCCGGCGTGCCGGTCGCCGCGCCGAGCGCGAACACGTCCGGCCGCCCGAGCTGCACGACGGCAGAGCACGTGCGAGAGGATATGTGGGGCAAGATCGATGGTATCGTCGACGGCGGCCCCTGTCAGGTGGGCGTGGAGTCGACAATCATCGACCTGACGGTCACGCCGCCGCAGCTGTTGCGCCCGGGCGGACTGCCGCTCGAGAGCCTGCGCGATGCGCTGGGCGAGGTGACGGTCGACAAGGCCGTGACGCAGAAGATGGGGGACGGCGAAAAGCCGCGCGCCCCCGGCATGAAGTACCGCCACTATGCGCCGAAGGCCCCCGTCACGGTCGTGACCGGCGGAGCGAAAGCGAGCGCGCGCTATCTGCTCACGCACGCGGCGGAAAACGCCGGCATCATCTGCTTTGATGAGTTCGTGCCCATCTTCGAAGGGCACATCGTTCACCCCCTCGGCGCGAGCGGCGATAAGCGCGCACAGGCGCAGCATGTCTTCGACGCGCTGCGGACCTTCGATGAGACGGATGTTGCCGAAATTTGGGCGCAGTGTCCGGACAGTAAAGGACTTGGCCTTGCCATCGGGAACCGTCTCAAAAAGGCCGCCGGATTCCATGTGGAGGACGCGGACGACGGCAAGATCGTCATCGGCATCACCGGCGGCACGGGCGCGGGGAAGACGAGCCTTCTGCGCGCGCTTGAAAGAAAGGGCGCATGCGTGCTCGACTGCGACGCGGTCTATCACGGGATGCTCGAAACGGACGAGGAACTGAGGGGCGCGCTGAGAAGCGAGTTCGGCGATGTGATCTTCCGCGCCGACGGTAGCGTGGACGTTCACGCCATCGGGCTCATCGTGTTTCAGGACAGAGAAAAGCTCACGGCGCTCGACGCGCTCGTGAAGGAATATGTGCCGCGCGAGGTCGCGCGCCGTATGGCGGCGGCAGACGCCGAGCTCATCGGGCTCGACGCGATCAAGCTGATGGAGTGCGGCCTTGGCGCGATCTGCGACGCGACCGTCGCCGTAACGGCGCCGGAGGAGGTACGCGTGAAGCGCATCATGGCGCGCGACGGCATCACGGAGGACTATGCAAGGTCGCGCGTTGCCGCGCAGCAGAGCGCGGAGTACTTCCGCGCGCGCTGCGACTATGAATTTGTGAACGATCTGCCCACGGCCGAAGAAGCGGCCGCCGCGGCAGCGGACTTTATCCATACGATCATCAAAAATTTGAAGGAGGAAACTGAGAGATGAGTGAGAAGAACAAGCTGGCGGAAAAGCTCCTGTACGCGCCCAAGAACGGCTATGACCGTCTGAGCGCGGAGGACGAGAAGGCGATGGAGGCCTACTGCGAGGATTACAAGGACTTCCTCAACCATGGCAAGACCGAACGCCTTTGCGTGGAGTACTGCATCGAGCTGGCGGAGAAGAGGGGCTTCAAGGCCTACGAGGGCGGCATGACCCTCAAGGCCGGTGACAAGGTCTACTTCAACAACCGCGGCAAGGGCATCATGCTCGCCGTCATCGGCAGCGAGGACTTGAGCCACGGCGCGAACATCGGCGCGGCGCACACCGACGCTCCGCGCCTTGACTTAAAGCCCCGTCCGCTCTACGAAGAGGCCGAGATGGCCTACTTCAAGACCCACCACTACGGCGGCATCCGCAAGTATCAGTGGGTGACCATCCCCCTCGAGCTGCACGGCGTCGTCGTGCTGCGCGACGGTTCGAAGGTCGACGTCCACATCGGCGGCAAGGAGGACGATCCCCAGTTCATCATCAACGATCTTCTGCCGCACCTCGGCCGCGAGCAGGGCAAAAAGCCCCTCAACGAGGCCATCCCGAGCGAGAGCTTGAACGTGCTGCTCGGCGGAAAGCCGTTTGAAGATAAGGACTGCTCCGACCGTTTCAAGCTCGGCGTTCTCCAGTATTTGAACGCGCAGTACGGCATTACGGAGGAGGACTTCATCTCCGCCGAGCTCGAAGTCGTCCCCGCCGGCAAGGCGCGCGACATCGGCTTTGACCGCAGCTTCATTGCGTCCTACGGTCACGACGACCGCGTCTGCGCGTATGCAGAGCTTGCAGGTATTTTTGACGCTGTGTCTCCGAAGAAGACCGCGGTCTGCATCTTCGCGGACAAGGAGGAGATCGGCTCGGAGGGCGTTTCCGGTATGCTCTCGCAGTCCTTTGAGTGGTTCATGGGCGATATGTGCCGCACGCAGGGCGTGGAGCTGGCCGACTGCTTTGCCAACTCCTTCTGTCTGAGCGCGGACGTGACGGCGGCCTACGACCCGAACTTTGCCGACGTGTACGACAAGCGCAACTCCGCCTTCGTCAATTACGGTGTGGCGCTGTGCAAGTATACCGGCTCCGGCGGCAAGGGCGGCGCGAGCGACGCAAGCGCTGAGGTCGTTGGCAAGGTACGCAAGCTGATGAACGACAACGGCGTCTTCTGGCAGATGGCCGAGATGGGCAAGACCGACGCAGGCGGCGGCGGTACGGTCGCCAAGTTCATGGCCCAGCGCAACATCGACACGCTCGACGCGGGTGTGCCCGTGCTCTCGATGCACGCACCGTATGAAACGGTCGCCAAGCTCGACTGCTACATGACCTACAAGTGCATGAAGACCATCTTCGAGCAGGCGTAAGCAGGAATTTGAAAAATCGGCAGGGGACTCTCTCAGGCTTGAGAGAGTCCCCTGCATTTTCGTCTGCAAACTGAGCACCATTATCAACAAAGTGCAAATTTTCTGCAATTCTGCTTGCATAAGCGCAGGGAGCGTGATAAGCTAACCTACAATGATTTTTTAAGAAGGATCGGAAAGGGAAGAGAGTCATGCTCCAGTTATTTACCGATACATCTGCCAATCTGCCGGTCGCGCTGACGAAGAAGCACCACATCACAGTCATCCCGTTTTCCTACACGGTGGATGGAAAGGAGACGGACTATCCCGACGATGTGGATTTCGACGGCGCGGCGTTCTACGGCGCGATGCGCTGCGGCGCGGTCGTCAAGACCTCAATGGTCAATCCCGACCTGATGGCGAACTACTTTGAACGTGCGCTCTCGCAGGGCGACGATGTGCTCTATGTCGGCATGTCCGGCGGCATCAGCGGCACGGCGCAGGCCGCGGTCATCGCCGCGGGCGAGCTGAAAGAGCGCTATCCCGAGCGCAAGATCCTGCCCATCAACACCTACGCCGCCTCGCTCGGCGAGGGGATGCAGGTGATGGAGGCGGCGCGGATGATCGAAGAGGGGAAGAGCCTTGAGGAGATCGAAAAGCAGCTCCTTACGCGCAGACCCCATATGTGCCAGTTTTTCACCGTGGACGACCTCGCGTACTTGAAGCGCGGCGGGCGCATCTCTGGCGCGACGGCACTCATCGGTACGGTACTGAGCATCAAGCCGATCCTGCGCGGCGACGAGACGGGGCACATCGTCTCCTGCGGCAAGGTGCGCGGCATGAAGCGCGCCTATGCGGAGCTTGCAAACTATTATGATACCCGCGCGCTCGATAAGAGCGAGAGCATCGGCATCGCCCACGCGGATAACGCCGAGGGCGCGCAGGCGCTCCTTGCGCTGCTGCGCGAAAAGGGCTTCACCGGCGAATGTCTGAGCGTCTGCTATGAGCCGGTCACCGGCGCGCACGTCGGCCCGGGAACGGTCGCGCTCTTTTTCTACGGCACGGAAAAGTAATTGCAGACAAAAGGAGAACGGAAAATGGACGTATCACAGGCGATCAGAACCAGAAGAAGCATCCGTAAATACAAGCAGGAGACCGTAGCGCACGAGCTCATCGAGGAGATCGTCGCGGACGCGGCCTACGCCCCCTCGTGGAAGAACACGCAAATCGCGCGCTACATTCTTGTTGAGGATCGCGCAGCGATTAACAAGATGGCAGAGGAAATGGTCCTCGACTTCAAGTTCAACGAAAAGACGCTCAAAAGCTGCGCTGCGCTCATGGTGCTCACCTACATCACGGGGCGTTCGGGCTTTGAGCGCGACGGCTCGTATGCAACGCCGAAGGAAGCTGGCTTTGAGATGTTCGACGCGGGCATTGCGGCGCAGACCTTCTGCCTTGCCGCGTGGGAGCGCGGCGTCGGCACGGTCATCACCGGCTACTTTGATGAAGCGAAGATCATTGACCTTCTGCACATTCCGGAAAACCAGAAGGTCGGCTGCGTGATCGGCCTTGGGTATCCCGACGAGGAGCCCGCCGCGCCGAAGCGCAAGAGCGTGGAAGATTTGCTGACGTACAAATAAAAAGCTGCAAGCGCCCGAGGAAACGCCCTCGGGCGCTTTTTCACTTGATTCGGACAATGCTTTCTGGTAAAATAAGCAGTATAAAAATATAGAAAAATGAGAGATATGGAGGCCATAAGATGAAAAAATACAGCTTATCGGTTATTTGCGTAGTGCTTTTTGCCCTGCTGGCTGGATGCGGCAGCAAGGAAACGTCAAACATAACGGTCGATTATGGCGATTCGGCTGTCTACACAGAACAGGATATGGATGATGCGATAAAGGTGATCGAAGAGATGATCGGTTCGTGGGAAGGCTGCGAATTACATAGCATTTCATATTCGTCAGATGACGTCTGCACGGATGAAAAGAACCTTTCGTGGATGAATGATTTGGAAAAGGCAAATGACAACGATCTGGCTTTTACACAATGCATCATGTTCGACAGCAGCTTTCGCTCTCCGAAAGAGGGCGGCGGAGCTTGGGAGCCAGACACGGAATACACATGGTCCTGGTGGTTGGCTCGCAGCGATGGCGGGGAATGGAAACTGATGACTTGGGGATATTAAAGTGCTTCCCGGTTTGAGGCTCGTATTTCCGACGGCACAAAGGGTATGCTTTGCCCGCTTTCTGCAAAACCTACCGGAAATGACTTTCGGGAGGACTTGCCATGAGAAGCGAAACGAGACCCTCGCAGGACGAGGAGAAGAACGGGCAGGAGCCGCTGCTGCCGCCCATTCAGCCGGTCATCGACTTCGGCTCGGTCGTCATCAAGAGTAGCCGCGCCGCCATCCACTGCCTGACCATCGCCGGACAGATCGAGGGACACATGCTGCTGCCGAATACGCAGAAAGCGACCAAATACGAGCACGTTCTGCCGCTGCTGGCGTATTTGGAGGAGAGCGACGACATCGATGGCGTTTTATTCCTGCTCAACACCGTCGGCGGCGACGTGGAGGCGGGGCTCGCCATCGCTGAGCTCATCTCGGGGATGAAAAAGCCGACGGTCTCGCTCGTGCTCGGCGGGGGACACTCCATCGGCGTGCCGCTGGCCGTTGCGCCGATGGTGACGATGATCGCACCGTCGGCGTCGATGACCATTCACCCCGTGCGCACGAGCGGCACGATCATTGCCGCTCCCCAGACATACCAGTATTTCGAGCGCCTGCAGGAGCGCATCGTGCGCTTTGTGACGAAGAATTCGCGCATCGAGCGCGACGTGTTTCTGCGCCTGATGATGGACACGCAGGACTTGGCCTCCGACGTTGGCAGCGTGCTCTACGGAGAAGAGGCAGTGGCCTGCGGTCTTATCCAGCGCCTCGGTAGCCTCTCCGACGCGCTGGAGGCGCTGTACGAATTGATCGAGAAGAAAAAGAAGAAAAATGAGTGAAAAAAGACGCCTTCGGGCGTCTTTTTACGCTTTGTTCATCGAATCCACTTGAAAAGACGGCGGAAAAATGGTATATAGTATTAGTCAAAATGTGTCATTTTACCCTTATCGTGGGGGATGACGCCTTTTTCCAAGGAGGATATCGCTCGTGTACTTAAAGGCATTGGAGATCCAGGGCTTCAAGAGCTTCCCGGACAAGACGGTGCTCAACTTCGGTGAGGACATCACCGCCATCGTCGGGCCGAACGGAAGCGGCAAATCGAATATTTCGGACGCCATTCGCTGGGTCATGGGCGAGCAGTCGAGCAAGTCGCTGCGCGGCGTGAAGATGGAGGATGTCATCTTCGGCGGCACGGAAACGCGCAACCAGATGGGCTTTGCGCAGGTGACGCTCGTGCTCGACAACACCGAGCACATCTTCCCCAGCATGGAGGAGACCGAGGTCGCCGTCACGCGCCGGTACTACCGCAGCGGCGAATCGGAATACTATATCAACAAGCAGTCCGTGCGCCTGCGCGATGTGAACGAGCTCTTTATGGATACTGGTATGGGCCGCGAGGGCTATTCCATCATCGGTCAGGGCCGCATCGACGAAATACTCTCGCAGAAGAGCGGCGACCGCCGCGAGATCTTTGAAGAGGCGGCGGGCATTTCGCGCTTCCGCTACCGCAAGGAGGAGACCGAGCGCAAGCTCGAGCGCACGGAGGAAAACCTGCTGCGCATCAACGACAAGATCGCCGAGCTGGAATTGCAGGTCGAACCCCTGCGTGCGCAAGCAGAGACGGCGAAGCAGTATCTTATCTACCGCGACGAACTGCGCCTTTTGGAAATTTCCGTGTGGCTTGAAAATCTGGAAACGCTCAAGACGAACGCCATCAAGCTCGACACCGACCTGTCGCTCGCGCGCGAGGAGCTCAAAAAGGCAAATGCCGACCTCGAGGCGCTGTATGCCGCGAGCGAGCAGTTTTCCGCGCGCATCCACGAAAACGATATCGCGCAGGAGGAAGAGCGCACGGCGCTTTCCGCGCTCGATGCGCAGGTGAAGGAGCAGGAATCCTGCGTGGCGGTGCTGCAAACGGGCATCGCGCACAACGAAGAGAACATCGCGCGCGTGGAGGAGGAACTCAGAAGCCAGTCCGACCGCGTGGACTCGATGGATGCGCAGATCGCACAGCAGCGCGCGCGCATCGAAGAGCTGGAGAGAAGCAAAAACGAAGTCGAAACGGCGCTCTCCGAGCTTTTGAAGCAGGCGGAGGAGCTGTCGAAAAACGCGGGTGAGGCCGCAAGCGAAGCGGAGTCCCTGCGCGGACGCGAAGCGCTCGCCCTATCCGCCGCGGCGGACAGCCGCGCCGAGGTCGCGGCCCTGCGCTCGACACTTTCGGAAATGGACGAGCGCGAAAGCGCCATCGCCGCCGAGCAGGAGAGCGGGGAAGCCCAGCTTTCCGAAACGCGCAAAAGCGCCGCGGAGAACCGCCGCGCGCTCGAAAGTGCGCAGGAGGAAGCCGACGCCATCCGCAACATCATCGCCGGCCACACGATGAAGATGCAGGGGCGCTTCGAGCGCGAGAAGGAGACGGGCGAAAAGCACGTCTCCCTCACGATGGAGATGAACAACTTAGACTCCCGTATCCGATTACTCAGCGAGATGGAAAAGGAGTACGAGGGCTTCAACAAGGCGGTGCGCACGGTCATGCAGGCGTCGGAGCGCAAGGCACTGCGCGGCGTGCGCGGGCCGGTCGCCAATTTGATGAAGGTCGACAAAAAGTACGCCGTTGCGATCGAGATCGCGCTTGGCGCGGGCCTGCAGAATATCGTCGTCGAGCGCGAGGAGGACGCGAAGAGCGCCATCCAGTTACTCAAGCAGCGCGACGGCGGGCGCGCGACGTTCCTGCCGCTCTCGTCGATCCGCGGCGAGGCGCTACGCGACGCGCGCGTGCAGAACGAATACGGCTACGTCGGCCTTGCGAGCGAGCTGGTGGAATACGACCGCGAATATGACGGCATTTTCAAAAACCTGCTCGGCCGCACGGTCGTGGTCGAGGACCTTGACTGCGGCATCACGATCTCGCGCCGGTTTTCGAACGCGTTCCGCATTGTGACGCTCGACGGCCAGGTTTTGAACCGCGGCGGCTCGATGACGGGCGGCTCGATCTCTCGCAGCGCAGGCATTCTGAGCCGCGCAGGCGAGCTGCGCGAGCTGACGGCGCGGCGCGGCAGCCTTGCCGAAAAGCTCGACCTTGCCGCCAAGGCCGCCGAGGACGCCAAGCGCGAGCTTGCCAAAGCGCGCTACGAGCTGGAGGTCGCACAGGGCCAGCAGCGCGCGGCGGAGGACGCCGTGCTCAAATTGCAGGGCGATAAAAATCATTATGACTTATTGCTCTCGTCGCTGCGCGAGCGGCTCGAGAGTTTGGATACCGAGCGCGAGACCATCGCGCGCCGCCGCGGTGAAGTGAAGCGCACGGCGGAGGAAAAGGAAGCGCTCGCGCTTTCGCAGGAAAAGGAGGCGGGCGAGCTGCGCGCGCAGGCGGAAAAGAGCCTGAGCGGCCAGAGCGAGCTGCTGCGTTCGACCTCGCGTCTCGGCGACGAGATCGCCGAGAAGAAGAGCGCGCTCGCGGGTTTTGCCGCCGAGCGCGAGACGACGGAAAAGTCGCTCACGAACTTGGAGAGCATACGTGCCCAGATGCAGGGCGACGAGCAGAGCAGAAAAGCGCTCATTGAGCAGTACAGGGCCGCGAGCGAGCAGTCGCAGCGCGAGATCGGAACGCATGAGACTGAGATCGCCGCGCTGAGCGGCAAAATGGCGCAAAAACGCGCCGGGCTCGAAGCGCTTTCCAAGGCAAAGCTCGCACTCGAGGCGGAGCGCAGTCAGAGCGACCGCCGCGGCCGTGAGCTCAACGAAAATGTGCTCAACGTCGAGCGCAGCGTCAGCAAGCTCGAACAGAAGCGCGCGACGAGCGCGATGGAGGAGCAGCAGATACTCGATAAGCTGTGGGAAAACTACGAGCTGTCGCACTCCGCCGCGCAGGAGCAGCGCATCGAGCTGGAAAGCATCCAGAAGGCGAGCCGCCGTATCGGCGAGCTCAAGCGCGCCATCAGCGGCCTTGGCGCGGTCAATGTCGGCGCGATTGAGGAATTTGAGCGCGTGAACACGCGCTACACCTATCTGACAGAGCAGCGCGACGATGTGGAAAAGGCGAAGGGTGAGCTCGTCGGCGTGATCGAGAGCATCACGGGCGAGATGACCGTCATCTTCAAAGAGCAGTTCGCGCTTATCCGCGAGAGCTTCCAGGAGACATTTCTGGAGCTCTTCGGCGGCGGCAAGGCGACGCTTGAGCTCGAGGACGAGAACGACGTGCTCTCCTGCGGCATCGAGATCAAGGTCCAGCCGCCGGGCAAGGCGCTCAAGACGATCACGCTGCTCTCGGGCGGCGAAAAGGCGTTCGTTGCCATCGCGCTGTACTTCGCCATCCTGAAAGTCCATCCGACGCCGTTTTGCGTGATGGACGAGATCGAGGCGGCGCTTGACGAGCCGAACGTGGTGCGCGTGGCCAATTACATGCGCCGCATCACGCAGAAAACGCAGTTCATCGTCATCACGCACCGCCGCGGAACAATGGAGGCGGCAGACGTGCTCTACGGCGTCACCATGCAGGAGCGCGGCGTGAGCAAGATCCTGACGATCAACATGAACGATATGGCCAAGGAACTCAATATTAAAGAATAAAGCGCGAGGAGAAAGCAATGGGTATTTTTGCAAAGATCAAAAAGGCATGGTTCGACACCATCGTGTGGGAGACCATTGACGACGATTTTTATGACGAACTGGAGGAGAGCCTCATTCTGGCCGACCTCGGCGCAACGGTCGCGCACGACGCGGTGAAGAAGCTGCGCGACGTGGTGTACCAGAAGAGCATCCAGCGCGGCGATGACGTCAAGCAGGCACTGCGTGAGATCCTCATCGAAAAGCTGAACGTGGGCGACACGGCGCTCGATCTCACGACGCAGCCCTCCGTCGTGCTGGTCATCGGCGTGAACGGCGTGGGAAAGACCACGTCCATCGGAAAGCTCGCCCACAGTCTCAAGGGCGAGGGCAAGCGCGTGCTGCTCTGCGCGGCGGATACGTTCCGCGCGGCGGCGGCGGATCAACTCGAGATTTGGGCGAACCGCGCGGACTGCGAGATCGTCCGCTCGGTCGAGGGCGCGGACCCCGGCGCGGTGCTGTTCGATTCGCTCGCGGCGGCGAAGGCGAGAGGTGTCGACGTCGTCCTCTGCGACACGGCGGGCAGACTTCACAATAAGGTGAACCTGATGAACGAGCTTTCCAAGCTCCGCAAGATCATCGACCGAGAGCTGCCCGACGCCGCGAAGGAGACGCTTTTAGTGCTCGACGCGACGACGGGGCAGAACGGATTGCAGCAGGCCAAGGTCTTCCGCGAGACGGCGGGCCTGACGGGCATTATCCTGACGAAGCTCGACGGCACGGCCAAAGGCGGCATCTGCGTTGCCATCGCGCAGGAGCTGGGCGTGCCGGTGAAGTACGTCGGCCTCGGCGAGGGCATCGACGATCTCCAGCCGTTCAACGCGGAGGAATACGTCAAGGCGCTCATCTGAAAAACGCATCAAGACGGACCGGGTAAGGAGAAATGACCATGGAAAAACCGATGATCTGCCCCTATTGTGGAAAGGAAATGAGAGACGGCGCCATCCCCGCTTACCGGCAGCGGCTCGCTTGGTGCCCGCGCAGCGAGGAGTATGGCGGCATTGTGGAAGGCGACCGCATGCCTCTGAGCCGGCCGACCGGCGCTTTTGGCAGCGAATATGCGGACGCGGGCTACTGCGAGCAGTGCAAGGTGGTCGTGGTGCCGGTGCCGGAGATGGAGAATGGGACCATTGCGGACAAGGTCTGTGATTGGCTGGATAAAACGCTCGGCTCGCTCGGCGGAAAGATCGACGAGGCCACGGAGCGCCGCGAAGAGGAAAAGACCAGGCGAAAGAAAGAAGAAAAACGGAAAAAGGACCCGTGGGAGGTTTGACGATGAAATTTGTTTTGGCAACGCAGAACCCCAAGAAATTGAAGGAAATGAGCGCTATTCTTGGCGAGCTCGGCGTGGAGGTCGTGTCCGAGGCCGACCTCGGCGTGAAGATCGAGGTCGAGGAGACGGGCGAGACCTTCGCCGAGAATTCGCTTCTCAAGGCCAAGGCCGTCATGGAGGCGACGAAGCTCCCCGCCATTGCGGACGATTCCGGCCTTTGCGTGAACGCGCTCAACGGCGGCCCCGGCGTTTACAGCGCGCGCTTCGGCGGCGAGGGGCTGGACGACACAGGCCGCTACCGCCTCCTTCTGCAGATGATGCACGGGCAGGCGGACCGCCGCGCCCACTTCCATACGACCATCACCTGCGCGTTCCCGAACGGGGATGTTTTGCAGGATGACGGCGACGTGGAGGGGACCATCGCGTTCGCGCCGATGGGCGAAAACGGCTTCGGCTACGATCCCGTGTTCTTCGTGCCTGACAAGCGAAAGACCTTTGCACAGCTGACGGCGGAGGAAAAAGCGGAGATCTCGCACCGCGGAAAGGCACTGCGTGCGTTCAAGGAGACGCTCAAAGCGTACCTTGTGGAAAAACAGTAAAAAAGGATAGGAAAATTTATGGAACTGAACAGCAAACAGCGCGCGTATCTGCGCAGCTTATCGAACGACCTGGACGTCATCGTGCACATCGGCAAGGACGGCATCGGCGAAAACCTCGTCAAGCAGGCGAACGACGCGCTGGAGGCGCGCGAGCTCATCAAGTGCCGCGTGCTCGAAAACAGTATGCTCACCGCGCGCGAGGCGTGCGACGAGCTGAGCGCACTGACGCGCAGCGAACAGGTGCAGGTCATCGGCACGAAGTTCGTGCTCTACCGTCCCTCGCACAAAAAGGACAAGAAGGACAAGATCGTGCTGCCGAAGGCGGCAAAGAAGACCGTTTGAGAGATCAAAAAGAAAACGAGGTCGAGAAGTTTGAAGATCGGAATTTACGGCGGCAGCTTCAACCCACCGCACCTGGGTCATCTGGCCGCGGCGGAGAGCGCGGCAAAGTATTTGCAGCTCGACAAGCTCATTCTCATCCCCGCGGGCATCCCGCCGCATAAGGCGCTCTCCGCGGACGAGCCGGGCAAGGCGCACCGCCTTGCAATGACGCGCCTGATGGGCGAGCAGGCCGCGCTCGACACGGGCGTTGAGGTCGAGATCTCGGCGATGGAGATCGAGCGCGAGGGCAAGAGCTACAGTGCCGACACCGTGCGCGAGCTCCACGAGCAGTACCCCGACGCGGAGCTGTGGCTTTTGATGGGGACGGATATGTTCCTCACGTTCCAGAACTGGTACAAGCCTGAGGAGATCGTGAAGTACGCGGGCATCTGCGCCTTCGGCCGCACGGAGAAGGACGGCGAGGCGCTTTTTGCCCCGCAGCGGGATTTCCTTGGGGAAAAGTTCCCCGGCAGCCGCATCGTGACGATGACGCTGCCGAACCTTGTGGACGTTTCGTCCACCGAGCTGCGCGAGCGCATCCCGAGAGGGGAGACGGAGGGGCTTCTTGCCCCCGCGGTGCTCGGCTATATCATGCGCGAGCATTTGTATGGAACAAATTTCGATTTGAAACGTCTAAGCTTACAAGAGCTGAGACCCATCGCGCTTTCCTACCTGAAGGCCAAGCGCATCCCGCACGTGCTCGGCACCGAGCAGACGGCCGAGGCGCTCGCGGAAAAGTACGGTGCGGACGTACACAAGGCGCGCTTCGCCGCGCTCCTGCACGATTCGACCAAGCGCCTTTCGATGGAAGAACAGCTCGCGCTCTGCGAGCACTACCACATCGAACTCGACGAGCTGGAGCAGCACGCGCTCAAGCTGCTGCACGCCAAGACCGGTGCGGCGCTCGCGCGCGACGTGTACGGCGCGGACGACGAAGTTTACAACGCCATCCTCTGGCACACGACGGGCAAGGCGGATATGGCGCTGCTCGACAAGGTCATTTACCTTGCCGACTACATCGAGCCAAATCGCGATTTCGACGGCGTGGAGGACCTCCGCAGGGTCGTGTGGGAGGATCTGGACCGCGGGCTTGCAATGGGTCTTGCCATGACGGTGGAGGAAATGAAAGAGCGGGGGAATCCCGTCCACCACAACACATTGGAAGCGCTGGAATATCTGAGAGGACATAACCATGAGTGATCGCAAGGACTTTTACGAAAGAGATAGGGAAGACCCCTATTACGAGGGGCGGCACACGCACCAGAAAGAGGGCTTTTTCGAGCGCAACTGTGACGAGGCCTGGGAGCAGGTCAAGGAGACCTTTTCCCACCCCGGACGGCTGCTTGGGCGCGTGCTGCTGATCGCGCTGCTGTGCGGCGTGGTCGCCGGCGGCAGCTATCTGCTGAAAATTCGCGCGCCGGAGCTGCCGAGCAAGGACACTGACAGCAAGAATAACGACACTGAGCAGACCGAAGGCATCGACTACGGCGACGGCGTGCGCCCGAAGGCGAGCGGCGAGCGCAAGAGCAAGGACTTCTACACCGTGCTCGTCCTCGGCCGCGACACGGGCGGCGGCGGCAACACCGACACGATGCTGCTCGCGAGCTACGACGTGACGAACCAGAAGGCGACCGTCATGTCCATCCCGCGCGACACGATGGTCAACGTCCCCTGGGACATCAAAAAGATCAACTCCGTCTACAACTACTACGGCGCGGGCGAGAAGGGCATCAAGGCGCTCTATAAGGAGGTTTCCCAGCTCGTCGGCTTTGAGCCGGACTATCAGGTTATTATCGAATGGGACGCTGTCGGCGCGATCGTGGAGGCCATGGGCGGCGTTTACTACGATGTGCCGCGCGACATGAACTACGACGACCCCTATCAGGACCTGTATATCCATCAGACCAAGGGCTACCGCAAGCTCTCGGGCGAGGACGCCATGCAGGTGCTGCGCTACCGCCACGACAATAAGGACCCAGTGACGGGTAAGAGACGTGGTTATCTTGATGGGGACATTGGCCGCATCAAGACGCAGCAGGGACTTCTGAAAGCGATGATCGAGCAGCTTTTGCAGCTCAAGAACGTGACGAAGATCGGCGAATTTGCCCGCGTGGTGAAGAATAACGTCACCTCCGACCTCACGTTTGAGGAAATGCTCTGGTTCGGCTCGCAGGCCGTCATGGGCGGGCTCAAAGTCGACGATGTGAATTTCGTCACCATGCCCAATACCGGTAAATACATCTACAGCCGCTCCATCGGCGAGCCGCTTTCCTATGTTGTGCCGAACGCGCAGGAGCTTTTGGACCTTGTGAACAATGAACTCAGCCCCTTTGTCGAGAAGTTCACGATGAGCGACCTTGACATCATGTCCGTCAATTCGGACGGTTCGGTATCCTCGTCCACGGGCCATGTGGAAGACAGCAAGGCTGCCAAGCCGCAGAATCACCAGTCCTCCTCCGGCTCGCAGACCGGCACAGGGGACAGCGGCACAACGACCGACCCGGGTACGACCACTGACCCCGGTGATACTGGGACCGTCGATCCCGGCACGGGGGACAGCGGCACGACCGTCGACCCCGGCAATACGGGCGATAACAGCGGCACGACCACGCCAAGCGAGCCCACCACGCCCGACACCGGTGATACCGGGACGACCGACCCCAGCACGGGTGACGGCAGCAATACCGGCGACAGCGGAACAAGCGGCAGCGACGAGATGCCTGATTGGCTGCGTCCGCAAGAATAAAACGAAAATACCAGACAAAAACTTGAGATAAAAAGGAGAACTTCATGATTCCTGCAAGAGAACTGGCTGAGATCGCCGTCAAGGCGCTCGACGGCAAAAAGGGCAAAGACATCAAGCTCATCCGCATCGACAAGATCACGACGCTCGCAGAGTACTTTGTCATCTGCACCGGTACGTCCAACACGCAGATCAACGCGCTGTGCGACGCAGTGGAAAAGGAGCTGACCGAGAAGGGCGAGGAGCCGCTGCACCGCGAGGGCTATCGCGGCGGCACGTGGGTGCTGCTCGACTACGGCTGCGTCGTCGTCCACGTCTTCAACGACGAGGCGCGCAAGTTCTATTCCCTCGAACACCTGTGGGCCGACGGTGAGGAAGTCGACCTGAGCGCCGTGCTGCCTCACGCCGATGAAAAATAACGCTTGACAAGGCGGGACAAAACGCCTAAAATAGTCATGCTGAATTTATGCAAAACGCGATGACGGAGCATAAAGACGCGCGATTTCCGCCCTGAGAGAGCCGGCGGACGGTGCAAGCCGGCGGGGAAGCGCGCGTGGATGACTCACTCCCGAGCAGCCCGCCTGAAAGGGCGGGACGGTCAGCCCCCGTTACGGGCAAGGCTATGAAGCCGCTGAGGGCGCGCAGGGAACTGCACGCTGAATCAGGGTGGTATCGCGTAAATGTTTTTACGTCCCTGACCGTTTTTGAACGGTCAGGGACTTTTTCTTTGCATCAAAACACTATTTCACATAAAGGAGAAGATCCATGAAGTACGATTTCGCAGCCATTGAGAAGAAATGGCAGGACAAGTGGGAGCAGGAAAAGCCCTACGCCGCCGTGACGGGGGACAAGCGCCCCAAGTTCTACGGCCTGATCGAATTCCCATACCCCTCCGCCGCGGGTCTGCACGTCGGCCACCCGCGCCCGTTCACGGCGATGGACATTATCTGCCGCAAAAAGCGCATGCAGGGCTACAATGTCTTGAACCCCATCGGCTTTGACGCCTTCGGCCTGCCGACGGAGAACTTTGCCATCAAGAACCACATCCATCCCGCCATCGTCACGCAGCAGAACATCAAGAACTTCACCCGTCAGCTCAAGATGCTCGGCTACGGCTTCGACTGGGACCGCGTGATCGACACGACCGACCCACAGTATTATAAATGGACGCAGTGGATATTCCTGCAGATGTTCAAGCACGACCTTGCCTACAAGACGACCATGCCCGTCAACTGGTGCACGAGCTGCAAGTGCGTGCTTGCCAACGAAGAGGTCGTCGAGGGCGTGTGCGAGCGCTGCGGCGCGCCCGTCATCCGCAAGGAAAAGAGCCAGTGGATGCTGCGCATCACGAAGTATGCCGACCGCCTGATCGACGATCTCGACGACGTCGACTACATCGAGCGCGTGAAGACGCAGCAGCGCAACTGGATCGGCCGCTCCACCGGTACCGAGGTCACGTTCAAGACCAACACCGAGGATGATATCACCGTTTACACCACCCGTGTCGATACGCTGTTCGGCGTGACGTACACGGTCATCTCTCCCGAGCACCCGCTGCTTAAGAAGTGGAAGGGCATCATCAAGAACTGGGACGAGGTCGAGGCGTATCAGGCCGCCGCGGCCCGCAAGAGCGACTTTGAGCGCGGCGAGCTCAATAAGGACAAGACCGGCGTTCGTCTCGACGGCATCGAGGTGATCAACCCCGCGACCGGTAAGGTCGTGCCGATGTTCGTCTCGGACTACGTTTTGATGGGCTACGGCACCGGCATCGTCATGGGCGTTCCGGGCCACGACCAGCGCGACTGGGACTTCGCCAAGGCGTTCGGTATCCCCATCGTCGAGGTCGTCGAGGGCGGCGACATCACGAAGGAGGCCTTCACGCTCAAGGATGACACCGGCATCATGGTCAACTCCGGCTTCTTAAACGGTATGACCGTCAAGGAGGCTATCCCCGCGATGAAGAAGTACGCCGTCGAGCAGGGATGGGGCCATGAAAAGGTCAACTACAAGCTGCGCGACTGGGTCTTCTCCCGCCAGCGCTACTGGGGCGAGCCCATCCCCCTCGTCAACTGCCCGAAGTGCGGCTGGGTGCCCGTGCCCGAAGAGGAGCTTCCGCTCGTCCTGCCGCAGGTGGACAGCTACGAGCTGACCGACGACGGCGAGAGCCCGCTCTCCAAGATGACCGACTGGGTCAATACCAAGTGCCCCAAGTGCGGGTGCGACGCCAAGCGCGAGACCGACACCATGCCCCAGTGGGCGGGTTCTTCGTGGTACTTCCTGCGCTATATGGATCCGCACAACGACCATGAGCCTGTCTCTCACGAGGCGGAGCAGTACTGGGGCCCTGTGGACTGGTACAACGGCGGCATGGAGCACACCACGCTCCACCTGCTCTACTCCCGCTTCTGGCACAAGTTCCTCTACGACATCGGCGTTGTCCACACGAAGGAGCCTTACGCCAAGCGCACGAGCCACGGCATGATCCTCGGCCAGAACCCGCACTACGTCGGCAACGTCTCCACGCAGGAGGAGAAGGACGCGCTCATCGCCAAGTACGGCAATCAGGCGCTCCGTCCGGCGGTCAAGATGAGCAAGTCCCTCGGCAACGTCGTCAACCCCGATGATGTCGTCAAGGCCTATGGCGCGGACACGATGCGCCTTTATATCATGTTCATCGGCGACTTTGAGAAGGTCGCCACCTGGTCGGATGACGCTGTCAAGGGCTGCAAGCGCTTCCTCGACCGCGTGTGGAACCTCGCCGAGCAGGCGACGGAGGAGAAGGGCGTTTCCGAAAAGAACGCGCCCATCGTTCACAAGACCATCAAGAAGGTCACCGACGACATCGACACGCTGAAGATGAACACGGCCATCGCCGCGCTCATGTCGATGGTCAACGAATTCTACGCAAACGGCCTGAGCCACGGCGACCTCGAGATGCTGCTGCTCATGCTCTCTCCCTTCGCGCCCCACATGGTCGAGGAGCTCTGGGAGCAGAAGGGTTTTGCCGCCGAGCACGAGGGCAAGATGGCGATGCAGTGCGACTGGCCCGAGTACGACGAGAGCAAGACCGTCGCGTCCTCCGTCGAGATGGCGGTGCAGGTGGGCGGCAAGCTCAAGGGCACCATCACCGTTCCTGTCGACAGCGACCAGGATACCGTCGTCGAGGCGGCCAAGGCGAACGAAAAGGTCGCCAAGGCGCTCACGGGGATGCAGATTGTCAAGGTCATCCACGTGAAGAACAAGCTCGTCAACCTGATCGTGAAGCCCTGCTGAGCGGAACTTCGGATTTTTTCAAAAATATGAGGAAAGATTATTGACAAGCAGTGATTTTTCTCATATAATACCACCGTTAGTCATGTGAATGACTCTTAAAGAGCACCCAGGATCAAGCCGGGTGTATCGGAGGGAGGGAAAATATAAATGTCCGAGATCCATGTCAAGGAGGGCGAGTCTCTCGACAGCGCGCTCAAGCGTTTCAAGAGAAGCTGCGCCAAGGCCGGTATCGTGGCGGAGGTCCGCAAGAGAGAGTGCTATGAGAGCCCCAGTGTCAAGCGCCGCAAGAAGAGCGAGGCCGCCCGTAAGAACCGCAACAAGCGTTATTACTAATTAGTTCAGAAAAAGACCTGCCACAGATGTGGCGGGTCTTTTTTACACCCTTTTCCAAAGGGGTGTCCTGATTTTCCCGCGCGAGCGCGGGAGGGGGAGCGGCGTGCGCGCCGCGGCACCAAAGGGGGTATTCTCTTTCCGAAGAGAATACC
>URXY01000019.1 GCA_900552015.1 uncultured Eubacteriales bacterium
AGCAGCGCGTCGCCATCGCCCGCGCCCTCGCCAACGACCCGCAGGTGCTGCTGTGCGACGAGGCGACCTCCGCGCTCGACCCGCAGACAACGAAGGCGATCCTGCACCTTCTCAAGCACCTCAACGAAACGCTCGGCATCACGATCGTGCTCATCACGCACGAGATGGCCGTCGTCAAGGAGATCTGTGACCGCGTCGCCGTCATGGAATACGGCCGCGTCGTCGAGCAGGGCGAGGTCTTCACGGTCTTCGCTGAGCCCAAGCAGGACATCACGAAGAGCTTCATCCACACGACCTCGAACCTGCAGAAGGTCGAAGAGCTCATCGCCGAGGATTCCCCAGTGACGCGGCTCCAGCCCGGCGAACTCATCGTCCGCCTGTCTTACATCCAGCGCAACGTGAATGAGCCAATCATCTCCGCCGTGTCGCAGATGTTCAATGTCTCGCTCAACATCATTTTCGCCGATATCACCATCGTGCAGGATTCCCCCATCGGCGGAACGGTCGCCATCATCAGCGGCGAGAGAAAGCAGATCACGAAAGCAATCGAATACCTGATCGAAAAAAATGTTGGCGTGGAGGTGATCAAAGATGCAAGAGCTGATAACTAATGTGGCCCCGAACCTTGCAAGCAAGCTGCCCGATTTCTACAAAGCCCTCGGCGATACGCTTTTGATGGTGCTTTGGTCCGGCGCGATCTCATTCGTGCTGGGTCTCGCGCTCGGCGTACTGCTCATCGTGACCAAGCCCGGCGGCATTCTGGAAAATAAGGTCCTCTACCAGATCGTCGACAAGCTCGTGAGCCTGTTCCGCTCCATCCCGTTCATCATTTTACTGACGTGGGTCATGCCCATCACGCGTGCACTGGTCGGCACGGTACTCTATGTGCGCGGCGCGATCGTGCCGCTGGTGTTCGGCTCAGTGCCGTACTTCACCCGTCAGGTGCAGAGCGCCCTTGCCGAGCTTGACCCCGGCCTCATCGAGGCGGCGGAGTCGATGGGCTCGAGCCCCTCGGAGATCATCTTCCGCGTGTACCTCAAAGAGAGCATCGCCGCCATCGCGCGCGGCACGACCATCACCATCATCAGCCTGCTGAACCTCACGGCCATGGCCGGCGTCGCGGGCGCGGGCGGCCTCGGCGACTTCGCCATCCGCTACGGCCATGACCGCAACATGGCCGACATCACGAACGTCACCGTCTTCGTGCTGGTGCTGCTCGTGTGCATCATCGAATTCGTCGGCGGGCGAGTCGTGAAAAAGAACACGCATTGACGTGACCCCATAAAGTCCCTACCCACCCCAAACTGACTAAAAAATTATTTTAACGGAGGAAATACCCATGAAACTCAAAAAGCTCTTCGCGCTCGCGCTCGCGGCCGCCTCTCTCACGCTGGCTCTGACCGGCTGCGGCTCCAAGACCGACGACAGCGCCAACACCAACAACGACGCGCAGGACGATGACCAGAGCGCCGAGACCGTCACCGTCAAGCTCGGCGTGGTCGGCGGCATCTACGAAGACCTGTGGGCGCCCGCCAAGGAAGCGCTTGCCGACGAGGGCATCGACCTTGAGATCGTCCAGTTCTCCGACTATGTGACCCCCAACAACGCGCTCGCCAACGGCGATATCGACCTCAATTCCTTCCAGCACCGCATCTATCTCCAGAGTGAGATCGAGAGCTACGGCTATGCCATCCAGAACATCGGCAACACCTTCATCATCCCGCTGAACCTCTACTCCCAGAAGGTCAGCTCCGTCGATGAACTCAAGGACGGCGACGTTGTCGCCATCCCCGACGATCTGACCAACGGCGGCCGCGCGCTCAAGGTGCTTGAAGCCGCAGGCCTCATCGAGCTGGACCCCAGCGCCGCCTTCAACCCCACGCTTGACGATATCACCTCCTACAAGGTGAACATCACCATCGAAGAGCTCAAGGCCAATACCATTCCCTCCGTCCTGCCCGACGTGGCCGCCGCGGTCGTGAACGGCAACTACGCGCTCGACTTCGGTCTGAAGACCGACGAGGCCATCTATAAAGACAGCGTCCTCGACGTGGAGGAGTACTGGAACCTGATCGCCGCGCGTACCGCTGACATCGAAGACCCCGACACCGCCGCCATCTATGAGAAGGTCGTCGAAGCCTTCCAGTCCAGCGCGACGGAGGACGTGTTCAACAACACCTTCGGCGGTTACTTCATCGCAGTGGGCTGGGATCAGGACTTGATTAATCAGTAAACACCATCTGACCGCCGCCGCGCTCCCGCAACGCAGGGAGCGCGGGCGGCGGTACGCCTTTCCGGGAGGAATTTATTATGGCACTTGATCTTTCCGCGCTGCGGCGCATCATTACCGATGAAGAGCGTTTGCTCGCCGGCAGCGATATCCCCCGCGAATACCTGAGCGACGCGCTCGGCCGCCTACACGGCGAGGCCGAGGCGCTCGCCTTTCCCTTATCCACCGAGGAGGTGAGCGGCCTTCTGCGCTATGCGCACGAACACCGCATCCCTGTCACGCCGCGCGGCGCGGGGACGAACCTTGTCGGCTCCACCGTGCCGCTCGAGGGCGGCATCATCCTCGACCTTTCCCGCATGGACCGTGTGCTCGAGCTCGACGAGGACACGATGACCGTCACGGTCGAGCCCGGTATGCTCTTACAGGACTTGCAGGCCTATGTCGAAGCGCGCGGGCTGTTCTACCCGCCCGATCCCGGCGAAAAGGCCTCGAGCATCGGCGGCAACATCAGCACGAACGCCGGCGGCATGCGCGCGGTGAAGTACGGCGTCACGCGCGACTATGTGCGCGGACTCGAGGTCGTGCTCGCTGACGGCACGGTGATGCAAGTCGGCGGCAAGCAGGTCAAGGACGCGAGCGGACTCTCGCTCAAGCACCTTCTCATCGGCTCGGAGGGTACGCTCGCCGTCATCACAAAGTGCCTGCTGCGCCTTGTTCCCAAGCCCGAGGCCTCGCTCAGCGTGCTTGTGCCGTATGCCGACCTGAAAACCGGCATCCAGAGCGTTTTGACCATCCTGCGCGCGAACGCGAACCCCACGGCGGTCGAATTCATGGAGCGCAAAGTCGTCGCGCTTGGCGAACGCTTCTGCGGCATCTCTTATCCCCGCCCCGACGCCGGCTCTTATATTCTCTTGACCTTTGACGGCAGAAGCGAAGAGGTCACGGCCAATGCCGCGCGCGTGCGCTCTCTGGCGCTGCAAAACGGCGCGCTCGACTTTATCGAGCTCTCCGACGCGCGGCAGTGCGCTGACATCTGGCGCGTGCGCGGCGCGCTTGTCAAGGCCGTGGAGGCCGTTTCCGAGCAGGAGCCGGTCGATATCGTCGTGCCCATCAGCCGCACGGCGGACTTCATCCGCTTCATCAACGACTTGGAAGCCCAGAGCGGCATGCAGATGGTCAGCTTCGGCCACGCGGGCGACGGCAATGTGCACCTGTGCGTCGTGCGCGGCGAGCGGGATGAAGAAACGTGGCAGCGCGAGCTGCACGAAAACATGGACAGGGCCTATGCCGAAGCCTATCGTCTCGGCGGCGTCGCCTCTGGCGAGCACGGCATCGGGCTATCGAAGCGTCCCTACTTCCTGCGCCAGACGGCGAAGGAAAATTTACAGGCCATGAACGCCATCAAAACGGCGCTTGACCCGCAGCATATCTTGAACAACGGAAAATCTTATCTCACAGGAGGAAACAATAATGCAGGCACTTTCTGACCGCACCGCGAGCTTTACCGATTCCGTCATCCGCCGCATGACCCGTATCTCCAACCAGTACGGCGCGGTGAATCTTTCCCAGGGCTTCCCCGACTTCGACCCGCCCAAGCCCATCCTCGACCGCCTCTCTCAGGTCGCCTACGAGGACTTCCACCAGTATTCTATCACCTGGGGCGCGCAGGACTTCCGCGAGGCGCTGGCGAAGAAGCAGTCCCACTTCATGGGCCGCGACATCGACCCCAACGGCGAGATCGTCGTCACCTGCGGCAGCACCGAGGCCATGATGGCCGCAATGATGACCGTCGCCAATCCCGGCGACAAGGTCGTCATCTTCTCCCCGTTCTATGAAAACTACAGCGCCGACACGATCCTCTCCGGCGCGGTACCCATCTATGTGCCGCTCACGCCGCCGTCGTTCACGTTTGACCCTGAAGTGCTCGAGGACGCGTTCCGCCAGCACCCCAAGGCGCTCGTGCTGTGCAACCCCTCGAACCCCTGCGGCAAGGTCTTCACGCGCGAGGAGCTTGAGATCATTGCAGCGCTTGCCAAGAAGTACGATGTCTACGTCATCACGGACGAGGTCTACGAGCACATCATTTACGCCCCACACCAGCACACCTATTTTGCGACGCTGCCCGACATGTGGGAGCGCACGCTGTCCTGCTCGTCGCTTTCCAAGACCTATTCCATCACCGGCTGGCGCCTTGGCTACATCATCGCTCCGCCGGAGATCATCGACCGCGCAAAGAAGGTGCACGATTTCCTCACCGTCGGCGCGGCGGCCCCCTTGCAGGAGGCCATCATCCCCGGTCTCAACTTCGGTCAGGACTACTACGACGCGCTGCAGGCTGAGTACACGCACAAAAAGGACCTGTTCTTAAAGGGCCTTGACGACCTCAAGATCGTCCACAATGACCCCGAGGGCGCTTACTACGTGATGCTCGACATCTCGGAGTTCGGCTACGAGAGCGATCTTCAATTCTGCGAGGACCTTGCAAGCAAGGTCGGCGTGGGCGCGGTGCCGGGCTCGAGCTTCTTCCGTGAGCCGGTCAACCACCTCATCCGCCTGCACTTCGCCAAGAAGGACGAAACGCTGAACGACGCGCTGGACCGCCTCGAGTCCCTGCGCGAAAAGATCCCCGCAAAGGCTTAAAAGAAAGGAAATTCGCCCATGAACGCCCTGAGAGAAGAGTGCTGGAACCTCCGCGATGAGCTGATCGCGCTGCGGTGGGAATTCCACCGCGCCCCGGAGCTCGGCCTGCATGAATACCACACTGCTGCGCGCATCGAGCGCGAGCTTGACAAATGCGGCATCCCGCATGAGCGCATCGGCGGCGAGACCGCCGTCGTCGCCCGCCTGCACGGCACAGGCAGCGGCACGGGCGTCTGCGTGCTGCGCGCGGATATCGACGCCCTGCCCATTCAGGAGACGAACGACGTGCCTTACCGCTCCGAGACCCCGGGTGTGATGCACGCCTGCGGCCACGACGCGCACACGACATGCCTTCTCGGCGCGGCAAAGGTTTTGAGCGCACACCGCGCGGACTTCGGCGGCGAGGTGCGTTTTCTCTTCCAGCCCGCCGAAGAGATCGGTCAGGGCGCGCGCCCGCTCGTTGCCGCGCACGTGCTCGACGGCGCGGACCGCGTTTTTGGCCTGCACACAGCCTCGGACCTTCCCTCCGGCACCGTGGGGCTGCGCCCCGGCTGCAACAACGCCGCCGTGGACCACTTCACCGTCCGCATCCACGGAAAGAGCGCGCACGTCTCCACGCCCCAGCTCGGCGTGGACGCGCTCTACATCGCAAGCGAGCTCGTCGTTGCGCTCCAGTCCATCGTCACGCGCATGACCTCGCCCATCGATCCCGTGCTCATCGGCGTGGGCAAGCTCAGCGCCGGCACGGCCTACAACGCCGTCGCGGAATATGCCGAGCTCGAAGGCACGACGCGCACGCTCCTGCCCGAAACACGCGCCCATGTGCGCGCATCCATCGAGGCGGCGGCAGAGCACATCTCCGCCCTCTACGGCGGCACAGCACAGGTCGAATGGGACGACTTCGCCACGCCGCTTCTGAATGACGCCGGCGTCTGCGAGGAGGCCGCGAAGGTCGCGGTCGGCCTCGGCATCCCGACGACGAAGGACCGTGCGCTGTCTCTCAGCGGTGACGACTTCGCTGAGTATCTGCTGCACGTGAAGGGCGCTTACGCCTATCTCGGCACGGCGGACCCGGAAAAGCCGCACACCTGTATCTCCAACCACCACGGTGATTTCGACATCGACGAGGAAACGCTCCCGCTCGGCGCGGCGCTTTACGCCGCGTACGCTGCCGCAGTCTGCCGCAGCGAGGCAGGCCATGTCGCTTTTTGATGGAAATTTTCCCATCACTTTCCTCTGAATATCGGTCAAAGGTGTTATCATTGTCAAAAACAATGATAACACCTTTTTATGCCGTAAATTTGAATTGATTTTTGTTCTTAATATGTTACAGTGTATTCTTGCTGCTGCAACAGTGGCGGCAAGAAAAAATCGCAAAATTTTGAAAAGAGGTATGAAATGAAAAAGCTGTTTTCTCTGCTGCTTTGTGCCGTGATGGTGCTCTCCCTGGTCGCCTGCGGCTCGAAGACTGATGACACGCAGACCCCCGACGAGCCCCAGAATCAGGACACCGCTCCCGAGCTCTCCGGCACCATGAAGGTCGTCGCCACCGGCGATGTCTACGGTCCCCTGTTCGATGAGTTCACCGCCGACACCGGCGTTACCGTCGAATGCCTGTCCATGTCCTCCGGTGAGGTGCTCTCCAAGCTCCGCGCTGAGGGCGGCACCCCCTCCGCTGACCTGTGGTTCGGCGGCGGCATCGACGCGTTCATGAGCGCCAAGGATGACGGCCTGCTTGAGCCCGTCATGTTCGACGCGGCCGCCGATCTCGGCGACGAGTACAAGGACGCCGAGGGTTACTGGTACTCCAAGGGCATCACCATCGTCGGCTTCCTGCTCAACAACTCCCTCATGGAGGAGCTGGGCCTGACCGCTCCCGAGAGCTGGGACGACCTGACCGACAGCCAGTATGAGGGCGAGATCGTCATGTCCAACCCCGCTGTCTCCGGCACCAACTACGCTGTCGTCAACGCGCTCCTGCAGGCCAAGGGCGACGAGGGCTGGAACTACTTCGAGGCTCTGAACAACAACATCGCCTACTACGGCAAGCGCGGCTCCGACCCGAAGAACAAGGTCTCTTCCGGTGAGTTCGCTGTCGGTATCTCCTACATCGACGCCAGCATCGAGCAGGCCGCCGAGGAGAACGATCTGACCATCGTTTACCCCTCCGACGGTATGCCCTGGGTCCCCGAGGGTGTGGCCGTGTTCAAGAACGCTGAGAACGTCGACGCCGCCAAGTACTTTGTCGAGTGGCTCTTCAGCAACGATGATCACCTCCGTCAGCTCGCCGAGATCGAGCAGAAGAGCGGCATCAAGGTCATCAAGCCCTCCATCGAAGGCATCGAGCTGTCCTACGATCCCTCTCTCCTCATGACTGAGGACCTGTCCCTGTTCGGCTCCCAGCGCACCGAGATCCTCGACCGCTTTGAGCCCCTGATGGGCGACAAGGCCGCCACGGAATAAATGAAGTCCGCCGGCATTATCCAAAAAAATACGGAAAAAAGGACATCTCACGATGTCCTTTTTTCCCTTTGTGAAAACGCAGCCGACAAGCTGATTCTGTTTGTGCTGCTCGGGAGCGTGCTGCTGTTCATTCTCTGGCCCATCGCGTGCATTGCGCTGCGAAGCCTTCGCGGCGCGGACGGCGGTGTGAGCTTTGCGATGTTCTCCACCGTTCTGCGCCAGTACGGCGAGAGCCTGCGCAACAGCATCTTCGTCGGCGTTTTCACGGCGGTGCTCTCCACGCTCCTCTCGCTCTCGGCGGCGCTCGTCTGCGCCACGACGCACGGGTGGAAAAAGGCGCTCTGTATGCTCATCATGCTCGTCGCCATGGTCTCGCCGCCGTTCGTCTCGTCGCTCGCCTATATCCAGCTCTACGGGCGGCGCGGGTGGATCACCTACCGCCTGCTGCACCTGAGCCTGGACCCCTATAACTGCTGGGGCATCATCCTGATGCAGTCGATCTCGTTCGTGCCGCTCAACGCGATGTTCCTCTCCGGCATCCTCGAAAAGCTGGACGAGGGCAGCCTTCGCTCGGCGCGCGACCTCGGCGCGAAGGGTGAGGCCATCCTGCGCGATATCGTTCTGCCGCTCATCTGGCCCGCGACGCTCGTGTGCCTGCTGCTCTCGTTCGTCCGCTCCCTCGCGGACTTCGGCACGCCCATCATCATCGGCGGGCGCTTCAGCACCTTGGCCGCAGATATCTATCTGCAGGTCGTGGGCTATTCCGACCTTGAAAAGTCCTCGGCAATGAACATGTTCCTGCTCATCCCGTCCATTGTGTTCTTTTTCGTCTACCGTGCGCTGATGCGCCGCTCGGACAAGCTGACCGAGGGCAGCCGCGCTTCGCAGGGCGGGCTCGGGCTCACGCTGCCGCACTGCGGCGCGATGGGCTGGGGCATGATCGCGCTGAGCGCCGTCTTTTTCGTGATGATCGTGCTGCAATACGGCTGCGTGTTCCTCTCGGGCTTTTTGAAGAGCACCAAGGGCGTCTATTCCTTCACGCTGCAATACTGGGACCAGCTCTGGCGCATCGGCTCGTCGACGATGCTGCGAAGCGTCCAATACGCGCTCATCGTCTCCATCGTCGGCACGGTCTTTGCGATGCTCTTCGCCTACTATATGGACCGCCGTCGCATCCTCGGCCATGATCTCTTCGACTGCCTTGCGACGCTGCCCTATATGCTGCCGGGCACCTGCTTCGGCATTGGCTACATCCTCGCTTTCAATCACGCGCCGCTCAAATTGACGGGCACGGCCTTTATCGTGCTGGCCAATATGCTCTTCAAGCAATTGCCGACCTCCACGAAGATCTGCACCGCGTCCTTAACGCTCCTTCCCGAGGTGCAGGAGCGCTCGGCGCGCGATCTCGGCGCGGGACGGCTCGCCGTGCTGCGTGATGTGGTCTTCCCCGCGCTGCGGCCCGCATTTTTGAGCTGCTTTGTGTATAACTTCACGAGCAGCATGACAACGGCAGGCTCCATCATCTTCCTCATCGACGCCAAGCGTCAGCTCGCCGTTTTCAAGCTCTTCGACGCGGTGTATCAGGGCGACTACGCCCTTGCCTCGCTCATCGCGAGCGTCATCACCGTCATCGTGCTCTTTGTCGAAGGCCTCGCCTTCCTCATCACCCGGAAAGGAGAAAAACGCCGTGTATCTTGAACTTGACCATTTAAGCAAGCAGTTTGACGGCAAATACGCCGTGCACGAGCTGTCTCTCGGCCTGGAAGAGGGTGGACTTTTGTGCATCCTCGGCTCGTCGGGCTGCGGCAAGACGACCACGCTCAACATGATCGGCGGTTTTCTCAAGCCCGACGGCGGCAGAGTTCTCCTCGACGGGCAGGACATCACCGCCCTTCCGCCCGAGCGCCGTCCCGTTTCGACCGTCTTCCAGTCCTACGGGCTGTTTCCCCACATGAGCGTGCTGCAAAATGTGACCTACGGCCTTAAATTCCGCAATTACTCCCGCGCGGAGGCAAAGGAAAAGGGCCGCCGGTACCTGGAGCTCGTCGGCCTTGCCGAGCGCGAGGACGCCCGTATCAGCGAACTTTCCGGCGGCCAGCAGCAGCGCGTGGCGCTCGCCCGCGCGCTCATCGTTGAGCCGAAGCTCTGCCTTCTCGACGAGCCGCTCTCGAACCTCGACGCGGCGCTGCGTGTGCGGATGCGCGGCGAGCTCAAGCGGCTGCAGCGTGAGCTCGGCACCACGATGGTCTTCGTCACGCACGATCAGGAGGAAGCGCTCATTCTGGCCGACTCCATCGCTGTAATGAGCGGAGGCGAGCTTTTGCAGCTTGGCTCCGCGGAGGAGGTCTTCCGCCATCCCGCAAACGACTATATCGCGTCATTTCTCGGCCTCAACGACATTGTGTGGAAGGATGACGGCAGCGTGCTGAAGGTCATCCGCCACGGAGAAAAGGAGTAACACCGCCATGCTTGTTGATATGCACCTGCACGAATGCACCTACTCGACCGACAGCTTTCTCCACTTGGAGGAGATCGTCTCCATCGCCAAGGAAAAAGGCCTGGATGCGATCTGCATCACGGACCACGACAGCATGGGCCTGCGCGAGCGCGCGGTGGCCTATTCCCACGAGATCGGCTACCCCATCTTCGTCGGCGTGGAGTTTTTCTCGCTTTGGGGCGATATCACCGCCTGGGGCATCGACAGCATCCCCGACCACCGCATCGACGCACAGGATTTTATCGACCTTGTGCGCGAGAAGGACGGCTTCTGTGTCTCCTGCCACCCTTTCCGCAACAATAACCGCGGTCTGCGCGAGCACCTGCGCGACGTGCACGGCCTTGACGGCGTGGAGGTCCTCAACGGCAGCACGCCGCTCGAGGATAACCAGATGGCGCTGCGCTTCTGCCGCGAGCTGGGGCTCAAGGCCATCGGCGCAAGCGACGCGCATGTGCCTCAGCAGGTGGGCAAATACGTGACGTGGCTGCCCGAAATGGTCACAACACTGCCCGACTTCGTCACAGCGCTGCACACGCTGGAAACGCGTCCCGCCATCTGGACGGGCAGCGGCTACGACGTCGTCACCGAATTTTAAGCGGAAGCTTTCCGAGACCGGCGCGCCGTGCGCCGGCTTGCTTTTCCATTTCACTTCGTCATACGCGATATTCATGCAGGAAAGCTGTGGTAATATTTCACAAGAAGCGCTTTGCCGATGAAAAAAGATTCTCAAAATTTGGAGAAGTGAAAAATTAGGCATTGACATTTTCCCAGCATGGGAGTATGGTAACGCCAACAATTTCAAATGCCCGATCGCAAGGTCGGGAAGATAGAGGCGCGGCCGACAAGAGTAGCGCGTTCGCAACGGAGCAGAGATCCGGAGCGCGCGAAAGGGGAAGCCGCCGAAGTGGAAACGGGTCCTGTTCCGTTTTCCGCTGGTGCGTCAGATAACATCTGCCGGACTGTCACGTATGTGGAGCGCTATCGAGGTCGGCAAGCTGTTTATCCCCCCCAAGGTGATGACCGGTTTGCCGGATTGCAGTACAGTTGCAGCCGTAAATGCTTCACAAAGCATTTACGGCTTTGTTTTTTGTCTGCATCGGGAGTGCGAAAACCCGAAAAAAGCAGGACTCCCCTGTTTTTGAAAAATCAACCTCATCACAAGAAAGGAAACCACCACCATGAAGCTCAGAACCTTTACCGCCCTCCTGCTGGCGGCCATCATGCTCTTCGCGCTCACCGCCTGCGGCAGTCAGGCCGCCGACGATTCCAGCAGCGATCAGCAGCAGGAACAGCAGGACACCACCACGAACGAAAGCAACGAATTCCGCGTCGGCATGGAGTGCGCTTACGCCCCCAACAACTGGCAGGAGAGCGAAGCGACGGACTCGAACGTCCCCGTTGAAAACGTCGCCGGCGCGTATGCCGAGGGTTACGACGTGCAGATCGCCAAGGCCATCGCAGACGGTCTCGGCAAGGAGCTCGTCATTGTCAAGCTCAGCTGGGACGGCCTGATCGACGCGCTCAATCAGGGCCAGATTGACGCCATCATCGCCGGTATGATGGACACCGCCGAGCGCCGCGAATCCATCAACTTCTCCGAGCCCTACCGTGAGACCACCTACGGCCTGATGGTGCTCGCCGATTCCCCGTATCTGAACGCCACGTCCATTCAGGATTTCTCCGGCGCGGCCGTTCTCGGCCAGCAGGGCACGGCGCTCGATGACGTCATCGACCAGATCGAAGGCGTCGACCACCTGAGCCCCGTCGGCAGCGTGCCCGACATGATCTCCCGCTTACAGCAGGGCAGCTGCGACGCCATCGTCATCAATGTGGAAAACGCCCAGGGCTACCTCGCCTCTAATCCGAACTTCCGCCTCGTCACCTTTGAAGAGGGCAGCGGCTTCACGCTCCCGGCCAAGGGCTCCTGCGTGGGTCTGCGCAAGAGCGACAATGAACTCCTTGATCAGATCAACACCATCCTCTCCGGCATCGACAGCGACACCCGCGCCGCCATGTGGCAGACCGCCGTTGACAACCAGCCGCAGTAATATCCCGCGCACCGCCGCCGCGTGAAAAGCGCGGCGGCGGATACGCGAAGCGCTCAATAGAAATAGCGTGCTTCGCATCATAAAGGAGGAAACACCATGGCAGCACCCACCGCGCACCGGCAGAACTTCATCACCCGGGATCACCGTTATGTTTATTTAGGCGGAAGTCTCATTGCCCTGCTGGGCCTGAGCATGTTCTATTCCGCCCCCAGCCCGTACAGCTTCATCCCCGCGCAGTCCGTGTTCGGCACGGCGCTCGCGGCGATCTCCTGGTTCTTTCTGGGCGTGAGCGCCATGGCGCTGCTCGTCAAGTGGGCCTACTGGAACAATTACAGCTCCACCATCATGAAGCGCCCCCTCATTGTGCGCGTCAGCCGCTACCTCTCGTATCTCGATGCCGCGGCCTGTGCGCTGCTGGTGCTCGACCGCTTCATCCTCAAACTCGCCTACATCATCAACACCGCCATCCATGCCGACAGCAACCCGACCGACACGCTCTCCACGATGGCCTACATGGCGTACAACCAGCGTTCGCTCTTCGCCATTGGCATTTCGTACACGGTGCGCCTCGCACTCTTCGGCACGGCGATCGCGTTCGTGCTGTCGCTTCTCATGGTCTTCCTCCGCATTCAGGAACCCGACAAGCGCGACAACGACTTTGTAAAGTTCCTCAAGATCGTTGCCAACAAGTTCTCCCGCTTCTACATCTTCGTCATCCGCGGCACGCCGATGATGGTGCAGTCGCTCATCCTTTATAACGCCGTGTTCGGTCTTTTCAAGCGCACGGGTATGAGTGTTTCGGACATCAACCGTGTCTGGCCTCTGTTCTTAGCAGGTCTTGTCACCGTTTCCCTCAACTCCACGGCTTACCTCGCCGAGGTCCTGCGCGGCGGCATCCTCGCCGTGGACGCGGGCCAGATGGAGGCCGCGCGCTCGCTCGGCATGACGCATTGGCAGGCCATGCGCAAGGTCGTCTTCCCGCAGGCCATCAAAAATTCGCTTCCCGCCATCGGCAACGAATTCATCATCAACATCAAGGATTCGTCCGTGCTGTGCGTCGTCGGCGTGTCCGACCTGATGTTCATGACCCGCTCGGTCGCCGGTATTTATTATAAAGGTACCGAGTGCTATCTCATCGCTGCCATCGTTTACCTCATCCTCACATATCTTTCCTCGCTCCTGCTCAAAGCCCTTACGGGCAAGATGACCGCGCCGGACAACACCAAGCGGCACCAGGGCAACCATACCGTCGATCTGGGTCTTCCCAGCTCGAACTGACAGGAGGTCGCTATGACGAACGATCCCATCATCAAAATCGAACAGCTTGAAAAGTCCTTCGGCGACCTGCACGTGCTCAAGGGCATTGACCTTGAGGTCGACCGCGGCGAGGTCGTGTGCATCATCGGTGCGTCCGGCTCCGGCAAATCGACGCTGCTGCGCTGCATCAACTTGCTGGAAGAAGCTGACTCGGGCCACATCTGGTTCGACGGGCAGGATTTAATGGACTTAAAGGTCAACCTGAACGCCCTGCGCCAGAAGATCGGCATGGTGTTCCAGGGCTTCAACCTCTTCAACAACAAGTCCGTGCTTGACAACTGCACCCTCGCTCCTATGGACGTCAAGCACATCCCCAAGGCGCAGGCAGAGGCCACCGCCATCAAGCACTTAACGACCGTTGGTCTCGCCGACTTCATCCATGCCGACTCCCGCCGCCTCTCCGGCGGGCAGAAGCAGCGCGTCGCCATCGCGCGGGCACTGTGCATGGAGCCGGAGATCATGCTCTTCGACGAGCCGACCTCCGCGCTCGACCCCGAGATCGTCGGCGAGGTGCTGGACGTCATGAAAAACCTCGCCCAGCAGGGCATGACGATGGTCGTCGTCACGCACGAGATGGCGTTTGCCAGGGAAGTGAGCGACCGTGTCGTCTTCATGGATCAGGGGGTTATCTTAGAGCAGGGCTCGCCCAAGGAGGTCTTTGGAAATCCGAAGGAAACGCGCACGCGCGAGTTTCTCAGCCGCTATCTGGAGGATAAGATGCAATGACACAGAAAAAGATCACCGACTTTTTTGCCCTCGAGGGCAGCTATCCCGATCTGGACGGCGAGGGCGCGGCCGCGCGCCTGTCCGCCGCCATCCAGTGCAAGACCATCAACTACGCCGACCACAGCCTGACGGACTACACGGAGTTCGACAAGCTGCACGCGCACATCAAGGCAAGCTACCCCAACATCATGCGCATGGGCACGTTTGAGCGCATCGGCCACCACGCCGTGCTCATCACCATCCCCGGCAGCGACGCTTCTCTGCGCCCCTGCCTCTACATGTCGCATCAGGACGTCGTTCCCGTTGTTGAGGGCACAGAGCAGGACTGGACGCATCCCGCCTTTTCCGGCGACATCGCGGACGGCTATATCTGGGGCCGCGGCACGCTCGACATCAAAGAGCAGGTCTTCGGCATTCTGGAGGCCGCGGAATATCTGCTCGCCCACGGCAAGTCCTTTGCCCGCACGGCGTATCTCGCCTTCGGCGATGACGAGGAGACCATCAACTTAGGCGCGCTCGCCATCGCCGAGCATTTGAAAGCGCAGGGCGTGACGCTCGAATTCGTCCTTGACGAGGGCGGCTGCAAAATTGAGCCCGGCACCGCCTTCGGCGCGCCGGAGACGGCCATCGTCAGCGTGCAGCTGATGGAAAAGGGCTACGCCGACTTGGAGCTCTCTGTCCACAGCATCGGCGGGCATTCGAGCCGCCCGTTCGGCGGCACGTCGCTCGGGCGTCTCTCCGGCGCGATCGCCGACATCACGCGCGCGCCGTTTTCCGTGCACCTCAACAGCGCCATGACCGGCGCGTTTGAAACGCTCGCGCCCTATATCACCGAGGAGCCGCTCAAGACGCTCACGCAGGATGTTGCGGACAACGCGGACGCCATCGCGGCCTGCTGCATGGGCTCGCCCGACCTCTTTCCGTTTGTCACCACCACCATCGCGCCCACGATGATCCACGGCGGCAGCGCCGCGTGCAATGTGATGCCGCAGGACATGACCGCGGTCATCAACTTCCGCTTGGCGGACGGAGACACGGTCGAGAGCGTCATGGCCCACTGCCGTGAGGCCGTACAGGACAAAGGCGTCGAGATGCGCTTTTTGCAGGCCAACGATCCTTCCGCCATCGCGCGCCGTGACGGCTACGGCTACCGCAAGGTCGTCGAGAGCATGCAGCGCTACTTCCCGGACGTCGTGTTCATCCCGTCGATGACCGCGGGCGCGACGGACGCGCACCGCTATGAGGATATCTGCGACACGTGCCTGCGGTGCAGCCCGTTTATGGCCGAGCCCACGGAGGCCGTCTCCGGTGTTCACGGCACGAATGAGCGCATCCTCGTGCGCTCGTACCTTCAGGGCATCCGCGTGCTCATCGATCTGATGGAGCACGCGAATGTCGACGCGCAGTAATGCTCTACGCGCATTTTTGCGCATTTCAAATGAGCATTCGACATTTCCTTTCCCCTGTGATACGATAGGGACGTTCCTTTGGAACGTCCCTATCGTATCACCATTTCTATCCGTCAAAATGGAGGTATTCGATATGAGCAAGCAGTTAGTCGCCTATTTCTCCGCCACCGGTACCACGAAAAAGGCCGCGGAGCGCCTCGCCAAGGCCATCGGCGCGGACCTTTTTGAGATCAAGCCCGCCGTTCCCTATACCAAGGCCGACCTCAACTGGATGGATAAGCACAGCCGCAGCAGCGTGGAGATGAATGATCCGAAGTCCCGCCCCGCCATCACGGGGATGCCTGAGGATCTCAGTGCCTATGACACCGTTTTCGTCGGCTTCCCCATCTGGTGGTATGTCGCGCCGACCATCATCAACACCTTTTTAGAGGGCGGTGATTTTTCGGGCAAGAAGCTCATCCCCTTCGCCACCTCCGGCGGCAGCGGCATGGGCAAGACCCTCGCAGGCCTCAAGGCCGTCTGCCCGAAGGCGAACTGGATCGAAGGCAAAATGGTCAACGGTCTGAGCGACCAGGCCCTGCGCGACTGGGCGGAGAGCGTGTAAGCAGCAATAGGACGAGAGCCACTGCCCTCGTCCTATTTTTATACCGTTTTCAGGAATATCCAACGCTCCGAAACTACCATTTGGGGGCATCAGCTCATTTTTGATGAGGCTCTGCCAACTCGATCAGTCATGACAAGTTCGTGCGACGATGAAAAAGGCGATACAGCAAAAGCGCTGTATCGCCTTTTTTCTTTTCTGAGGTATATCTGCTCTTACTTCAGGAACTTCGCGAGCTGCGTGCCGCCGAGGTCCTCGTAAGCAGCGTTGGTGTAGAGATCGTCATAGCTCGGCACACCGCTGTAAACGACAGGATAGTCGGGGTTCGCCCCGTTGTAGGCCAGCGTGTACTCGTACACGCCCTGAAGATGACGGCCGCAGCGCTCCTCGATGGGGTGCGCCTTGCCCTCGGTCCAAGGGACATAGAGCATACCGAGACGTTGGCTGATCTCGTAGCAGACATCCTCGCCGCCGAGCACCTGATCGATGCTCGTTGCGCCGCGCAGACGACCCTGAGAGGCGTTCGCGGTCTCCATCAGGATCGCATAGGTGTCGGTGTAGTCGCCGAGCTCGCGGTGCGTCAGACCATGGAAGTTTGTGGGAGACTGCTCAAGGGACATCTCGATGCCGTCGAGCATGATGTTGATGCAGCCCTCCGCCGCAATACCCATAGCGCGCTGATGCGCGACGGTCGCGTTGATGACCGGGTACTCGGGAGAGGCCTCGTGCAGATCGAACGTCAGATCGATGTCCTCCGCGCGGATGAGGGATGCAACGCCGTAGGCCATTTTTTCGGTCAGATTACCGTCCGGACGGCCGGGATAGGCACGGTTGATGTTGCGGGTCTCCGAACCGGACAGCTGCTGTCCGGACGGATAGTGGACATAGACATCAGGGTCGGGCCACTGGTCGACCGGGTTCGTTGCGCGGGAGCCGTAGCGGAAGGTCCGCTCGCCGCTCGCAGTGGTCAGCGTAAAGTACTGAAGATTGCCCTCGCTGGGGTCGTTGTGCGTCATGGCGCTGTGGTTGGTATAGGGGATAACGTAGACCGTTCCCTCCTCCACAACGGCGTTCTCGATGAAGGTAAAAGCGGACATATAGCCGGAGACCTCGTTTGCGTGCGTGCCGCCGAGGATCAGCATAGAGCCTCCCGGCTTCTTGCCCTCGAGCACGTAGACCGGCGTATCGCCGTTGGTGCCTTCAAGTCCGTCGAACCATTCGGAAAGCATCTTCACCTCGGTAACGCTGGGTCCCCATTCGGGCATCGGCAGCTCGCGCGCCGCAAGAAAGTTCATGCCCGAATAGACCATGATGGCCACAGCAAGCACCAGGCAGAGGCAGGCCGTGATCGTATTCTTTTTCATTTCAGCCTCCTCCTTACTTGATCATCAGAACGCGCAGCACCAGCGGGATGAGCACCATGGCGGCGTTGAGCTGAAGGGTAAGTTTTTCTTCAGTGAACAGATCCCAGCCGATCAAAGCGACGATGCCGGCGAGGATGATACGGTAGATCAAAGTCATCATAAATTCAATTCGCTCCTTCCCGCCTTAAGACAGCGTCAGAAAACTGAGCTGATCGGCAAAGACAATGAAGAGGATGGCCCAGATCACCACGATGAGGCAGGGGATCAGGCACTTCTTCAGAATCGGCGTATAATTCTCCATGCCGACGACCTTTGCCGCAAAAATGCCCGCAAGAGCCGTGGGGGGGACCATATCGCCCAAGGAAGCGACCAGAGACAGCGCTGCGGCAACGATGATCTGATCCTTCGCAAGGAAGGACAGCAGGAACGGGACGCCCAGCACGCTTGCCGAGCCGAACGAGGAGATCGCGCCGAAAGCGGGCATGGAGATAGCCAGCGCCAAGTAACGGGCAAAACTCGGCAGGCTCAGGCAGCTCGTCACGATCAGACCGCGCACGCCGGTGAGCGTCATGACCTGGATGAACATACCGACGCCCATCAGGATGCCCATAACAGGCAGCGCGGAGTGGACGGATTCCTTAGCCGCCTTGAAGAAGTTGAACTTATAGCCCGTGAAGCAGCCCACGACCGCGCTGATGAGGAAGACCAGCGGCATACCGATGTCGGGGATGGCGGGGACCGCCTTATTCAGCACCATCAGGACGATGGCGAGCAGCAGGGGGATGTAGACCTTAAAGCCGAAGCGCTCACGGGAATCGGTGTTGAGCTTAGCCTCGACCTCGACGTAGTTCATGTTTTTGACGTACTTGTAGCCGAACATCAGCACGAACAGGAACGCAAGGGGGAAGGTCAGCATGGTCAAAGGCAGGCCGAAGCCGCTGTAGGGGATGTCGATACCGGCGCCGATGATCATCGCGGGGATGTTGGTCGGCGGAGCGATCATGCCCAGCACGCCGCCGAGTGCCAGGATGCAGGCCGTTTCCAACACAGGTACGCCCATGAGCATCAGGACCGGCGCCATGATGGAACCGGCGGACAGCACAGAGGCGGTGGACGAACCGGTGATCATGCCGGGGAACATGATGATGATCATGATAAAGATCAGCATCAGCGCGGGGACCTTATGGAAGCGCTGGATGATAAGCGAGGCAATGGCGTCCAGCGCGCCGGATTCCTGAATGACCTTCATGAAGATCATCGCCGTGGCAATGACCATGATCGTGTCGACATAGGCAAACATACCTTCGACCAAGTGGCGAAGCGCAAGCCCCTGCCCGCCGGCGATCGCGCCGGCAACGGACGCCAGCACCATCGACAGGCTGACCGGCAGCTTGCAGAGGAAGCAGCCGAGCAGGAATACGCCGACCATCACGAGGAAGGCGATCAATTCTGTAGTCATAGAACCTCCGTATTACTTGAACGCAGCAGGCAGAACGGATACAACATCACTGATGCTCTCGATGGAATCCATGGGGATGCCGTTCTTGGAGCACAAACCAGCCATCAGGCCGTCGGTGTCGCCGGAGGAAACAACGATGGCATAGTCAGCCATGTCGAACACGGGAGCGATAAACTTGTCGGACAGGTCGCCGCGGCGGGCTTCGCCGCCGGTGTGCATGGCAATAATGGTGACACCGGCATCCTTGGCGGCCTTCATCAGCTCGTCGAGACGGGCAAGCTCGCCGTCAGCATCGATACCGGCAGCGCCCAGGCCCTTGGAGGAACCGCCCACGACCACGATCAGCGTCTTGGCATCACCAAGGTCAGCGGAGGTGGCAAGGTTGTTGGTGGTGAACTCCATGTCCTGCTTCTCCATAACGGTCGCGATCATCTGGTAGTCGGCGCTCTGGCCACCGGAGGTGACGAGCGCGGGATACTCGGCGATGGCCTCAGTCAGGCCGCTGACTTCGGTGTTGGCGGAGTTGTCATTGTTGCTGTTATCACCATTGTTGGAGCTGTCATCGGTCTTGCTGCCGCAGGCAGCGAGGCTGAGCACCAGCATGGCCGCGAGCAGCAGTGCGAAAATTTTCTTTGCCATAATAGTCTTTCTCCTTTTCATATCCTATGCGATGGGCGGCGGCTATGCCGCCGCCCAAAGTTTTGCTCAAATTCACTTAATAGGCAAGAGCCTTGCCATCGCGACGAATATCCGCACCACCGCGCAGTGTACCGTCATCCAGTCTCACAACACCGTGAACGCCGCCATAATAACTGTCATAATCTTTGGTACGGTTAATCGTATATCCCATTGCTTCCAGCGCAGCGGAGACATCTTCGGGAATACGAGTCTCCATATAAAGGTCGCCGCCGTTGCAGAAAAATCTGGGAACATTGATAGCGTCCTGGATATCCATCCCGTGGTCGATAATATGGCTGATGATCTCTGCCATAGTGGTGATGATGCGGGTACCGCCCGGTGTACCAACCGCAGCAAAGGGATCGCCGTTTTCATCAAGGATAATAGTCGGGCTCATAGAACTAAGCGGACGCTTGCCCTCCTCAATAGCATTTGCATTATCGTAGCCGGTCGAGAAGTCTGCCATTTCACCGTTGAGCAGCACACCGGTGCCCTCGGCCACATAGCCAGAACCGCCGTTATTGGTTTGTGTCATCGAAACAATGTTGCCTTCTTTGTCCATGATGGAGAGGTGGGTAGTGTTGCTTCCCTGGAAACCATAGGGTTCACCAGCCAGATAATCCTTGGTCGTACCAAGCTCGATCAGGGAAGCGCGCGCCTTTGCAAAGTCCTTGCTCTGGAGGCCTTCGAGCGGAACACTGGTAAAGTCGGTATCCGCAATATACTCTGCGCGGTCCGCAAAAGCGATCTTAAAAGCTTCCGTAAAGAGATTGATGTATTCAGGAGAGTTCACCTCAAGAGAAGCAACATCATAGTTTTCCAGCATATTCAGAATTTCGACAACAGACGTGCCGCCGGAAGAGGACGGGGGAGAAGAAATAACCGTATAGCCGCGGTAATTACCGCTGACCGGAGTGCGAACCTTGACCTCAAAATTTGCAAGGTCTTCCAGCGTCATGGTATTGCCATACTTGTTACAGGTATCGACAATAGCCTGTGCCACCGAACCGGTGTAAAATCCGTCGACACCCTCGTCAATGATTTTCTGAATCGTTGCTGCAAGTTCAGGATTCGTATAAATATCGCCGACTTCATACGGCATACCGTCTTTATAGTAGATCTTTTCAGTCTCTTCTGTAATCGTATACCAGTCGTATTCGTCAATAAGGACGGAATTCATAAATGCGCCAACAGGAAAACCTTTAGCTGCAAGCTCGACAGAGGGAGAAAGCACCTGCTCTCTATCCATCGTACCATAGTTTTCCAGTGCATACATCATACCCTTGACATACCCCGGAACAGCAATTCCCTGAGGTGAAAGCTGCATATCATAATAGCCGCCCCAGGAACCATCCTCGTTCTTCGGCCACCAGTCAGGATTCGCACCCGTCGGAGCCGTCTCACGGAAGTCGAGGAACACTGTCTCTCCTGTCTCAGCAAAACGAATCAGCATATAGCCGCCGCCACCAAGACCGGAATAATAGGATTCCACGGTGCTCATCGCAAAGCCCATAGCGACCGCAGCATCGATCGCGTTTCCGCCCTGCTCAATGATCTTTTCGCCAATTTTGCTCGCATAATAGTTTGCAGAGGTCACAACACCGTTCTTGCCCTCAGCATCGCGCTCGGTGAGCTTCAGATCTCCATTCTCGTCATACGGTAGCCAGTCCGTATTCAAATCGACAACCGATGAAAGCGGACCATTTCCCGCCTCATTGCCCGTTTGCTCATCATCCGTTGTCTGTTTCTCTCCGCAGGCGACGAGTGACAGCATCATCACGCCTGCAAGAAGAAGAGCAAGATACTTTTTCATTTCATTTCCTCCTAAATTTTTTTGCCGAGGACTGCGTGCGCGTGAGCCGCTCCTCCGCCATCGCGTCGAGGCGCAGGCGGCGGTAGGGCTTTCCCTCATACGGGATGCGCGCGTTCGACGTAATAAATGCCACCCCCTTTTCCGGGATGAGCACGTGCTGAAGCTCGCGCGGGCGGTCGGGGGCCGGACAGGCGATAACGTCAAAGTGCCTTTCGCTCGCAACGTCGCAGACCGCTTTCAGCATCTCCGCACCGAGGCCCGCGCTGTCGTTCAGTTCGTAGATGCGCGGGCAAAGCGTCTCGACTGTGTCAAATCGGCAGATATCGCCGCAGTGTGTGAGTCCGCCGAGGAACGCGCGGTCGACTCGTCCGCTGCCGCTCCCCTCGCCGCGCAGCTCACGCGCAAGGATGGCATTCATGCGGCGGGCGAGCTTTGCAACGTCCATCTGCGCGTGCAGTACCGTGCGGCGTTCTCCTGCCACCTCGTCGAGCGCACGCAGCACATGATAGGCGCTGCGGTAGTGCGCACGGTACTCGTCGCTGAGCGCGACGATCTCCGCACGGCGCGCCTTGGCCGCGTCCACGTCGTAAAAGCGCGTCAGGTCGACGTAGCGCTCGCTTGCGACCGTATAGGTCGGCTCGAGCACATGGGGGCTGGTGCCATCGACTATGGCAGCATTCCTGTCAAGGAAGATCGCGCCGTCGAGCGAATCCGGGTCGCCCGAGCAGTTGATGTACACGACGCGCTCGCCCACTTGCTCCATCGCCGCACCCACGCGGCGCATAAAGGTCGACTTGCCGCAGCCGGGTCCGCCTTTGAGAATGAGCAGATCGTCAAACCGTCCGTTCAGGAGCTGGTCATAGAGCGAATAAAAGCCCTCGCCGCTGTTCGCGCCAAGGAAAAAGTGCAACGGTTGCATAGCGTTCCCTCCAAAATCAAGCTTTTCGTTTCCAGTTTATGCGGAAACGTCCGTTTGCGCGCTTCCCTTTTGCAAAAAAATATGATATGCTTTTTTCAATCGCTTACCGCGGTAAATTCAGGAAGAAGGGACTGATCTGTTATGACGATGCAGCGTGTATGGAGGATCCACGCTTCCTGACCCTCCGAAATTTTACTTTGGAGGACGACAATGGAACATCAAATTTTCATCCGTGAGGCCGTCACGGAGAGCGAGATCGCGCGCTTTTTCGGGGAACTGCACACCTATCACCGGCGCGATATCTTCCCCGAGACAGAGCAGGCCGAGGACCTCGCCTATTTTCTCAGCGATGAGTACCTCTCGCAGCTCAAGACACTGCACAGGCGGCAGGAAAACCGCCTGTACTTTCTCTTTTTCGAGCGCGGCGGGCAGGATATCGGTTTTACGATGCCGGTCATCTATGGTTCAGAGGACGGCAAGTGCTTCATCATGGAGTTCTGCGTCTACCCGGAATTTCGCGGAAACAGTACAGGTCACGCCTGCGGTGAGGCGCTGCTCTCTTGGGCGCACGAACGCAGGGCAAGCTACTTTGAGCTCAACTGCGACACTGCGCCGCGCGAGCGCTTCTGGGGCAGACTTGGCTTTCTGCCGAACGGCTGCGACGAGTGGGGCGAAAAGTTGATGCTGCGCCCACCGGAGGAGGACGCGCATGGTCGGAATGTGCAGCGTGAGCCGCGTGTTTTCGACATTCGCATGTGCGGACATCGGTGTCTTTGAGTATCTCTTTGTCGAACCGGTGTTCCGAAAGCAAGGTATCGCGCGGCAGCTCGCGTCCGCGGCGCAGGAATACTGTAAGGCAAATCTCCTTGCCAACCTAACTGTCACATGCGCTCCATGCGATGAAGCGATGTATCGCGCACTGGGCTTCACTGAAAAGCTCGGCACGACCTTTGCCCGCCTTAGTTGACACCAAAATAAGGAAAAGGCTCTGTTTGGGGTTCCCAAACAGAGCCTTTTCTGTACTTTATTTACGCCGTGAATATCTTGTCCGCTGCCCTGCGCGTGTAGTCGCGTTCGAGCATCGCGCGGTGCGAGAGGAAGGCGGGATCGTCGAAGTACTTTGCCCCCGTCGGGCAATTGCGCACGCAGGAGTGGCACTTGATGCAAATGCCCGCGACCTCCGTCACATCGTCGGGGTCGATCGAGCCCATCGGGCAGAGGGAGGCGCACACGCCGCAGCGGGTGCACTTTTCCGTGTCGGTCTTGGGCTTGGCCTTCAGGAAGACCTTCGGCTCGCCGTCAAGCCCCAGCGGCCGGTAATAGGGCGCGTCCGCGTCGCCGTCGACCGTGACAGGCGTGGGGAAATCCGTCATCTTCACGATGCGGCCCACGACCGCCGAGCCGAGCTTTGCAAGCTCCGCCATATCGTCGGAGTCGGGGCGGCCATCGGCCAGCGCGTCGGTAAAGGCGTGGCGGCAGGCAAAGGCGCCCGCGCCGATGGTGTGGAAGCCATCCCCTTCGAGGCAGGCGCAGAGCTCGGCAAGCGAATTGTCGAAGCTGCGGTTGCCGAACGTCACGACCGGCACGGCCAGCGCGCCGTTTCCGCGGAAGCCGGACTTTACAAAGTCGAGCAGCTTATTCGGCAGCTTTCCCGCATAGGTCGGCATACCGAAGATGACAAGGTCACCCTCGGCAAAATCATAGGTTTCTTCGCGCGCGGCGGGGAGCGTGAAATCGCGCACCTCGAGCGGGACGTCAAAACTGACGGCCAGTGCGTTTGCAAGCGTGGTGGTCACCTTTCTGGTATTGCCGGTGGCGCTGAAATAGACTGCGTAGACCTGAGTGATGTTCATGGCTTCTGCCTCTTCTTTCTTTATTGTTTGGGGCGCTGCCCGGCTTTACAGGGAAAAATCCTCGGACGTGTACTTGTCGTTCAGCGCGGCGGGACGGGGCGGCACACGCTTGAGCGGATCGTAGCAGAAATGGCGGCAGTGGTCGGCCGAGTCGACGATGCCGCGGCGGGAGCAGACGACCTGCGCGTCGTTGATGACGCTGCCGCTCTTGCAGTAGGCGCAGTGCTTTTCAATGTCCTTGCGAAACAGATGGAACACGGTCTCTCCCCCTTCTCATTTACAGGCTGCGGATAACGAGCTTGCCGTCTTCCATCGCGGCGTGCAGCTGCGTGACGGGATGCTCGTAGGAATCGATGATCTGGCTTGCCATCTCATCCTCCAGCTCCTTCTGGATCGTGCGGCGCAGGTTGCGCGCGCCGTAGGTCGCGGAATATGACTTCTTGACGAGATACTCTTCAACAGCCTCATCCCATGTAAAGTGCAGGCCCTTATCTTCAAGGCTCGTCTGCAGCTCAGTGAGCATGATGCGGGCAATGCCGGCGAAGTTCTGCTCGTCGAGACGGTTGAAGCAGATGACCTCGTCCACGCGGTTCAGGAATTCCGGGCGCAGGAACTCGCCAAGCGCCTTCATCGCGCGGTCGCGGTTCTGCTCGTTGAGCGTGTGGCCGAAGCCAACGGTGCCCTCCTTGCGTTCCGAGCCTGCGTTGGAGGTCATGACGATGACGGTATTTTCAAAGTTCACCTTGCGACCGTGGGAGTCGGTGATCTCGCCGTCATCGAGAATTTGCAGCAAGACGTTCATCACATCGGGATGCGCCTTTTCGATCTCGTCGAAGAGGATGACGGCGTAGGGCTTGCGGCGAATTTTTTCCGTCAACTGACCAGCCTCGTCATAGCCGACATAGCCCGGAGGCGAGCCGACGATGCGGGAGACCGAGTGCTTTTCCATGAATTCCGACATATCGAGACGGATGAGCGCGTCGGGCGAATTGAAGAGGTCCTGCGCAAGCTGCTTGACAAGCTCGGTCTTGCCGACGCCCGTGGGGCCGACAAAGATGAAGCTCACGGGCTTGTGCTTGGGCGAAATACCCACACGGTTGCGGCGGATGGCGGCGGAAACAGCCTCGATGGCCTCGTCCTGGCCGACGATGTGCTCCTTGAGGCGCTTGTCAAGCTCGCTCAAACGACGGAACTCGTCCTCGCGGATGCGGGAGGCGGGGATCTTCGTCCACAGCTCGATCACGCGGGCAAGGTTGTCCATCGAAAGCTGCGGGTCGCCCTGCGCGCAGAGCGCGTCAAGCTCCTCCTGCGCCTTCATGGTGAGGCTCTTGAGCTCGGCGAGGCGCTCAAAATCAGGCTCCTCCGCGCCCTGCAGCAGCTCACGTTCCTTGTCGTAATCCTCGATCTCGCGGCGAAGCTCCATGCGGCGGTTGATGTTCTTGTCATGCAGGTTGAGGTCCGAGCACGCCTCGTCGATGAGGTCGATGGCCTTATCAGGCAGGAAGCGGTCGGTGATGTAGCGCTCGGAGAGCAGCACAGCCTGACGCAGGATGCCCTCGGGGATCTTGACGCCGTGGTACTGCTCATAGTAGTGGGCGATGCCCTTCAGGATCTTGAGCGTATCCTCCATGTTCGGCTCGTTGACCGTGACAGGCTGGAAGCGGCGCTCGAGCGCGGTGTCCTTTTCGATGTGCTTGCGGTACTCGGTGAAAGTCGTCGCGCCGATGACCTGTATCTCGCCGCGGGAAAGGGCGGGCTTTAAGATGTTGGCGGCGTTCATGCTGCCCTCGGCGTCGCCCGCGCCGACGATGTTGTGCACTTCGTCAATGACGAGGATGACGTTGCCCATCTTGCGGATCTCCTCGATGAGGCCCTTCATGCGGCTCTCGAACTGGCCGCGGAACTGTGTGCCCGCAACAAGTGCGGTCAAATCGAGCAGGTAGACCTCCTTGCTTCTGAGCTTGAAGGGTACCTCGCCAGCGACGATGCGCTGGGCGAGGCCCTCGGCGATGGCGGTCTTGCCGACACCCGGTTCGCCGATGAGGCAGGGGTTGTTCTTCTGGCGGCGGTTGAGGATCTGGATGACGCGCTCGATCTCCTCCTCGCGGCCGACGACCGCGTCGAGCTTGCCGTCGCGTGCGCGCTGGGAGAGATTGATGCAGTAGGAGTCGAGGAATTTGTGCTTGCTCCCCTTTTCGACCTTCTTGCTGCTGCGCGGGCTCTGCGTCTGCTCGGCGTCGCCAGAGGGCGCGTCGTTCGCGGCGGGGCTGCCGCCGAAAAAGCGGCTCAAAAACGGGAAGGTCGCGGTCTTGCCGTCCTCTTCATCATCCGCGCCGGGGTCGTCGGCATCGCTCAGGCCTTCCAGGTTCTCCGCACCGCCGAAGGCGCCCATCATCTCGTTGGAGATATTGTCAAGGTCCTCATCCGTGATGCCCATGCGGCGCATCATCTCGTCCACCTGCGGAAGTCCGAGGTTTTTCGCGCATTTAAGGCAAAGGCCCTCGTTGATGTTCTGCCCGTTTTCCTGACGGGTGATGAATACGACGGCGATATTTTTCTTACATCTGGAACAAAGTTGGGGCTGCATAGAATTTCCTCCTTGGGGTAAAGATCAGGGTAACAGCGCGGCGACAAGGCCGCGCGGGGTATGGCTCATAAAAAAGGCCAGCAGATAGGTGCCTTCGTACTCGGTGAAGGCTTCGACGCCGAGCTTGGGCGCAAGGTCACAGACGAGAAACAGCAGCAGCGCGCTCTCGATAAAGCCCAGCGCGCCTCCGCCGATGGTGTTGAGCGCATTTAAAACTGGCAAGTCTAACACCTTGTCAACACCTGCTGTGACAAGCCTGAGCAGCACGGTGAACACGAGGAAGCACAGCACGAACACGAGCGTCCGCACCACGCTGCCGAGCAGCGTCCGCACAGCGGCGAGCGCTGCATCGCGCGCGGCATTGCGCAGCGACTGCCGCACCGCGCCGTCCAAATCGAAGCGCAGCAGCTTTTTGAGAAGTCCCGTCACCGCGAGCGGAGGATCGTCCTGCCGGACGTTTTCCGCGCCCTGCGCGGCGTCGCCGTTTGGCGTTTCACCCGAGGCGTCGCTCTCCGCCGGGGTCTCCCCCTCGATCTGCGGGACATCCCCCTGCGGTGTCTGCGATTCGGTATCAAACCACTCCTCCACGCTCTTTTCAAGGCGCGGCATGAGCATATCGGTCACGGGCTCAGTCAAAAGGTCCGTCAGCAGCGACGCGCCGATGAGCGCGGCAATGATGGCGGCAAGCGCCATCAGGCTGCGGAAAAGCCCCCTCTTCGCGCCGAACACCGCGCCGAGTACGAGCACGAGTGCAAAGATTGCATCGATCATAAGACCATTATTCACGTTCTTCGCACTCCTTTCAAGTCATAAATTGTAACATTTTTAGCGATTTGCAGAAATTACGGAATATAAAGCCAGGCGGAAGACGAGCCGACGAGCACCGCCGTACCGTCCGTGCGCATCAGGACCGAGCGGGCATATTCCGTGCCGTCGAGTCGCGCATATTCCTGAAGCTGCGGCGTGTAGATAACGAGGCTGTCGCTATACAGCACCGCGATGTACTTGCCTGCGGCAGACATCGAGAGCACCTCGCCGGTCGTATCAAGGCTTGCAAGGGTCGAACCATCCTGCGCGACGGTGACGAGCTTCATCGTACTGCCCGAGCGGTAGCGGCTGAGCAGCAGCGCGGCAAAATTCTCACCGTTCAGGCTCTGGCCGCGCAGATACGGATACTCATAACGGTAGCTGCCGGAGAGCGAGCCTTCCGCCGTAAAGAGCGCGAGGCCCTCGTCCGTCAGGCACGCGAGCGTGCCTGCGACGCTGCCGGTCGAAAGGAGCAGTGAGCCTGTGAGCGTGTTGACTGCCGTGGGCTGGTCGCTGCCGAGGGAATAGACGCTGACCGTGTTGGCAAATGTGCCGCCCGACTCGCTGAGCGTTACGGCGGCCATGTGTTTACAGTCGCGCAGCACCGCCGCGTCGATAACATAGTGCTCCGAGGAGTTGAACGCCAGGACCTTCTCGCCCGAGGCGTCATACATCGTAACAGCGGACTTGTAGCCGCTCTTTTCCGCGTTGAGCGCCATATAGTCGGACGAGTTGAGCGAGACGGACAAGATGCTGCCGCTCAGCTCACCGCTCATATCGCGCACGAGGCCGCTCGAAGAGAAAATGAGCAGCGACTGCCCGCCGATATCGTACACTGCGGCGGTCTGCCCGCCGACAGCGATGGCCGGGGTCGTGAGCTTGACATTCTCGCTGCAAATGATGCTGCCGTCGCTGCCGAGCACGGAGACGTTCGTCGTCGAGGCGACGATCAAATGGTCGCCGAGCAGCGCGAAAACATTGCTGCGGTCGTTGCTGAAGGAATAGAGCTCGGCCTTGCCCTGTTCGTCCTGCTGCACCTTGTTATAGGAAAAAAGGCGGCGGACGCTGTCAAGGCTGCTCAGGTCCTTCCATGCTGCGGCAACCACCACTCCCAGCACGACCACGAGCGTAAGGATGACCGTCAGCACCCGTTTGCCGCGGCGCGGCGCGGCCTGCGAGCGGCGGATCTCCTCGCGGATATTCTCTTCCTCTCTGCGGTCAGTCATTGAGTCGTTCATCCTCATACCATAGTCTTGTCATGTACAGTCCGCCCGGCGGCACGGTGGGCCCTGCGAGCGAGCGGTCGCCGGAGGCAAGGATCTCGGGAATGTCCTCGGGCGTGAGCTTGCCCTCGGCGGCGTAGAGTACGGTGCCGGTAATGGCCCGTACCATGTTATACAGAAATCCATCCGCGCAGACCTTGAGTTCCAGAAGATTGCCCGAGCGCGACACGCGGCAGTAGTGCACGGTGCGCACGGTGGTTTTCGTCTCCGTGCCGACGGAGCGCACGGCCTTGAAGTCGTGCGTACCCTCGAAGGCGCGCGCCGCGCGGTCCATCACCTCTTCATCGAGGTGCTTGGGGTAAAAATAGGCGCGGTCGACGTAGAACGGATTTTTGATGCGGGAGTTGAAAATGCGGTAGGTGTATTCTTTCTTTTTGCACGAGAGGATGGCGTTGAAATCGTCCGCCACCTCGAGCGCCTCGCGCACAACGATATCCTCTGGCGTGTGCGTGTTCACGGCAAAGGGCAGGCGCTCGACCGGGATACGGGAATTCGTGCGAAAATTCGCAATGTAGCGCTCGGCGTGCACGCCGGCGTCCGTGCGGCCGCAGCCGACGAGCTTGACGCTCTCGCCGCAGACCTTCGAAAGTCCCTTTTCCATCGTCTCGCAGACGCTTGAAACGGTCTTCTGCACCTGCCAGCCGTGGTAGGCGCTGCCGTTATACATGAGCTTGAAGGCAATGTTTCGCATGGAAGCGTCCTTTCTCAGCGCAGCACGATGACGACAGCCACCAGCGCCGCGTAATAGCCGAGCACAAGATAGTCGCGCGTCTCATAGCGCAGCACGTTGAGCTTCGTGCGGCCCTCGCCGCCGTGGTAGCAGCGGCACTCCATGGCGGTCGCCAGCTCGTCGGCGCGGCGGAAAGCGCTGACAAAGAGGGGCACGAGCAGCGGCACGAGCGCCTTGGCGCGCTGCATGAGGCTACCGGTCTCAAAGTCGGCGCCGCGCGCCTTCTGCGCGGACATGATCTTATCCGTTTCCTCGATGAGCGTGGGGATGAAGCGCAGCGCGATGGACATCATCATCGCCAGCTCGTGCACGGGGAGCTTGATTGCCTTGAGGGGACCCAGCAGATTCTCCAGGCCGTCCGTCAGGCGGATGGGCGAGGTCGTATAGGTGAGCAGGAACGTGCCCATGATCAAAAGCGTGATGCGCAGCATCATCGTGATGGCGGCGCGCACGCCCTCGATCGTGATACGGAATATCCAGAAATGGCACAGCTCTGTGCCAGGGGTGTAAAAGAGGTTCAGCAGCGCCGTGAACGCGATGATGAACAGCACCGGCTTTAATCCCTTGAAGAGCGCCTTCGCGCCCACGTGCGAGATGCGCACGGCGACCACGAGCGTCAGAATGAGCAGGCCGTAGGCGATAAAGCTCTTCGCGGTGAAGAGCGCCACGACATAGAGCACCGTGACAAGGAGCTTCGTGCGCGGGTCGAGCCTGTGGGCGAGCGTATCGCCCGGGAAATACTGTCCGAGCGTGATATCCTTCAGCATTTCCTGCCGCCCCCCTTCTTCAGCGCGACGAGCTCCGCGCTCAGCTCCTCCACCGTGTAAACATCGGGCGAGATGGCAAGTCCTCTTTCGCGCAGCGCCATGGCGATGCGCGTGACCTGCGGCACGTCGAGGCCCGCGGTCAGCAGCTCGTCGCCGCGGGCAAAGACCTCGCGCGGCGTACCGCTCATGAGCACGTGGCTGTCGGACAGCACGATGATGCGGTCGACATTTTTCGCGATCTCCTCCATGCTGTGGCTCACGAGCACGACGGTCGTGCCGCGTTCACGGTGGTATTCGCGGATGTTTGCGAGCAGCTCTTCCCTGCCCTGCGGGTCAAGGCCCGCGCTCGGCTCATCGAGCACGAGCACCTCGGGCTCCATCGCGATAACGCCCGCGATGGCCACGCGGCGCTTCTGTCCGCCGGAGAGGGCAAAGGGCGACTTTTCCAGCAGCTCTTCGGAAAGGCCGGCAAAGCGCGCCGCCTCGCGCACGCGGCGGTCGATCTCGTCTTTGGATAAGCCCATGTTCGTCGGGCCAAACGCGATATCGCGATAAACCGTTTCCTCAAAGAGCTGATACTCCGGATACTGGAACAC
>URXY01000020.1 GCA_900552015.1 uncultured Eubacteriales bacterium
ATAGGAGGTTTTACTCATGCTAAAGCTATTTTTCTTCCCCCGGTAGAACCGGGGGTTTATTTCCACGCCTGAAGGCGCCAATGAAAAAAGAGATACCCGGTATTGGGTATCTCTTTTTTTTGCCATTTGCGGACTTTATGCAAGGAAGCCCTTGAGGATGCGGTCCTCGGCCTCCTCTTCGGTGAGGCCGAGAGTTTGTAGCTTCAAGAGCTGATCGCCCGCGATCTTGCCGATGGCGGCCTCGTGGATGAGCTGGGCTTCGGTCGAGTTCGCCGTGATGGCGGGAATGGATTCGATGGTGGCCTTGCCCATGATGATCGAGTCGCACTGCACGTGGCCAAAGCACTTATCATTGCCGACGACTACGGGGTGGAAGACCTGCTTGGACTCATCCTGCGCGACGGAGCGCGAGATGACACGCCCGCGGGAGTCCTCGCCGTTGAGCTCGATCTCCATATCGCTCTCGGCAAGCTGCTTGCCGTGGGTGAGCAAGCGCTCGGTGACGACGGCTTCGGCATCCTTGCCGCAGACGATCTTCGTCTTGCGCACGGTGGAGTCGATGCCGCGGATCTGCACGGTTTCCATCTGGATGCTCGCACCCTCGTCGAGGTAGACGATGGTGGTGGGGTTCATCACGCGCGCGCCGCTGCCGTCGCCCTCGCCGTAGTGCTTTTCCGAGTAGCGCACGTGGGAGTTTTTGCCAATGTAGAAGGTGTGGATGCCGTCGTGGCGGCTCTCGTTGCAGCCGGAGTTGTGGATGCCGCAGCCCGCGACGATCTCAACGTCGCAGTTCTCGCCGACGTAGAAATCGTTGTAGACCATTTCGGTCACACCGCTCTTGCTGATGATGACGGGGATGTGGCACTGCTCGCCCTTTGTGCCGTCCTTGATGCGGATGACGATGCCGCTCTTGCCTTCCGGCTGCGGGTCGATAGCAATGTGCTCGGTGGACTGGCGTGCCTCGCAGCCGCTGTCCTTTCGGATGTTGAACGCGCCGACGGGCTTGCCCGTCAGGTCGGCGATCTTTTCAAGCAGGGAAGCGTCGATCTCAGTAATCATAGTGTGAAACCCTCCTTACTTGTTCAGCACCGGGCAGGAGCCCAGCGTGTCCGCCATGATGAGCGGGAAAATTTCCTTGGTGCTGCCGCGATGCTTCAGCTCGCCGCCGCTGACGACAATGATCTCGTCGGCCAGCTGGATGATGCGCTCCTGGTGGGAGATGATGATCATCGTGGCCGTCTCCTGACGGCGCAGCTGCTCAAAGGTCTCGGTCAGGCGCGCGAAGCTCCAGAGGTCGATGCCGGCCTCCGGCTCGTCGAAGATCATCGTCTCGCTGCCGCGGGCAAGGAGCGTCGCGATCTCGATGCGCTTGACCTCGCCGCCGGAGAGGGAAACGTCCACCTCGCGGTCGAGATAGTCATTGGCGCAGAGACCCACCTGTGTGAGGTACTTGCAGCACTTGTCCTTGCTGAGGCTGTCATCGCCCGAGGCGATGGTCAGAAGGTCGCGCACGGTGATGCCCTTGAAGCGCGGCGGCTGCTGGAAGCCGTAGCTGATGCCGAGGCGCGCGCGCTCGGTGATGCCGAGGTGCGTGATGTCCTGCTCATTGTAGAGGATCTGACCGCCGGTAGGCGTGACGAGACCCATGATGACCTTGGCGAGCGTCGTCTTGCCGCCGCCGTTGGGGCCGGTGAAGACGATGAGCTTGCGGTCGGGGATGGTGATGGAAATATCCTTTAAGATCGTCTGCTCGCCCTCGGGAGAGGAGACGGTATAGGTGATGTGCTTCAGTTCCAGCATGAAAAGAAGACCTCCTTACAAAAGCTGCCGACGGTTTTTATTCAGGATAGCTTGAGCGGCAGAAAATGGAAAGTTGCAAATGCAACAAAGTGGGCAAAAATTCAAAACAAATGTAGTTTACCAGAAAAGATGGAAAAAATCAACGCAGATGGTACGATTTTTGATATTTTCTTTTTTTCTGCGGGAAATAGGGGAAATCCTGCCGTCGGGCAGGCGAACCGGGACATTTTTGCCGCGGACGCATAGGATGGGAGCGAAAGCTTCGCTTGGAAAGGAGACAGGAAGATGACAAGTTCCGAGAAAAATGGCGCTTATGATGTTGCCCGCTGCCGCGAGGTGTGGAAGCGCGTCTGCCCGGCGGAGGACCCGTATCCCGATGCTGATGCGGGCAGCGCGGCGCAGGATGCGAACCTTTCGTTGCCCGGCGCGCAGGCGGACCCCTGCTGCATGGGGACCGATGCGGTGCTGACGGTCGAGGTGCTGCAAGGCTTTCTGCGTGAAGAGCTGGGCGACGCGCAGGTCTACGCCTACCTTGCCTCGTGTCTGCCGCGCGAGATGAGCCGCACGCTGCGCGCGATGAGTGAGGATGAAAAGCGCCACGCGCGCGACCTTGCCGCCGCGATCTATCTCATCACCGGCAAGCCCTACTGCCCGCGCGTGTGTGTAGAGCAGCCGGACACCTGTGATATCTGCGCGCTGCTGCGGCAGCTCTATCACGCCGAGGCCTGCGGCGGCTACAATTATGCCCGTGCGGGCGAAGAGACGCTCGACCTCTGCCTCGGCAAGCTCTTCACGGCGATGAGTGCGGACGAATACCGCCACGCGGATATGCTGATGAACCTGCTCGGCAGGCGGATGAAGTGCCTGTAAAGCGAAAATGTCCATAGACGGCAAAAAAGCCGGAGCGGTTTGGACCGCTCCGGCTTTACGCCTTTTGTCTTATTCGATCGAAATGATATAATAGTAGACCGGCTGACCGCCGCGGATCAGGCTGATCTCGGCGTCCGGGCATCTGCGGGTGAAGATGGCGCTTGCCTTTTGCGCATCTTCTTCACTCACGTCCTCGCCGTAGAAGACGGTTACGAACTCCGCCTCGCGGGAAGCGGCCTCGTCGGAGAGGGCTTCGAGGAGGTTCGCAACGTCGCGGTCGGTGCCGAGCAGCTTGCCGTCCAGAAGTGCCAGATAATCGCCCTCGTGGATGTCGAAGCCGTCAAAATCGGAATTGCGCGCGGCGTAGGTGATCTGCGCGGTGGAGACGCACTGCGCGGCGTCCGTCATCGCCTTGGCGATGGCGTCGGCGTCGCTCATGTCGGGATCGACGGCCATCATCGCGCTCACGCCCTGCGGGATGGAGGCGGTTGGGATGACCACGACGGTCTTCTCCGTCAGGCCGATGCACTGCTGCGCGGCCATGATGATATTCTTGTTGTTCGGCAGGACGAAAACGGTGTGCGCTGGGACCTTTTTGATCTCCTTGAGGATGCTCTCGGTCGAGGGATTCATAGTTTGTCCGCCGCTGATGACGCCGTCGGCGCCAAGGTCGGTGAAGACGCCGGCCAAGCCGTCGCCTGCGCAGACGGCGAGGAAACCATAATCCTTCTCGGGATCCGCCTCTTCGGCGCTCTCCTCGTGCTCGGCGGCTTCAAGCTCCTGCTCGACGGCCTCGAGGTCGTCGGTGGACTGGGCTTTGCCGCCGGAGGCGAGCTGCTGGGCCTGCGTGCGCATATTTTCGATCTTTGCCAGCTCGAGCGTGCCGTATTTCTGCGCTTCGCTCAGCGCCTCGCCCGGAATATCGGTGTGGACGTGGACCTTGAAGGCCTCGTCATCCTCGCCGATGACGAGCGAATCGCCGATGCCGTCGAGGAAGCGGCGGAACGGCTCGATGCTGCGCCCGCTCTTGCGGACGATGAACACGGTGTCGAACGTGAAGGTGATGTCCTCTTCGTTGAGCATGGCAAAGTCCGCCTTCTCCTGCGTGTCCTCCGCCGTGAGCTCGGGGCGCGCCTCGCCGCGCAGGGCGCTGAGCATACCGCCGAGGATGAGCAGGAAGCCCTTGCCGCCCGCGTCGACCACACCGGCCTTTTTGAGGACCGGATTCATGTCGGTCGTCTGCGAGAGCGTGATCTCGCCCTGGGCGATGGCCTGCTCGATGACGTATTCGACGCTGTTTTGTTCCTCAGCAGCGGTGACAGCCCGCTCGGCGGCAAGGCGTGAGACGGTCAGGATCGTGCCCTCGGCGGGCTTCATCACGGCGCTGTACGCCGCGGCGACGCCCTCCTGAAGCGCCGCGGCGAACGCCGCGCCGTCGGCCTCCTTGCAGCCCTTGAGCTCTTTGGAGATGCCGCGGAAGAGAAGCGATAGAATGACGCCGGAGTTGCCGCGCGCGCCGCGCAGCAGCGCGGACGCCGTGACAGAGGCGGCCTGATCGACCGTCGCGGGCTCAATTTTCTTGAGCTCCTGCGCCGCGGTCTGAATGGTAAGACTCATGTTCGTGCCCGTGTCGCCGTCGGGAACGGGGAACACGTTGAGATCATTGATGGCTTGCTGTGCCTGTGCGATGGAGACGGTGCCGAAGAGCAGCATCTCCTTGAACATGGCACCATTGATGGTATCGTGCATGGGATGACGTCCTCCTCGGTTTTTACATATTCATACTGTCGACGCAAACATCGATGCTGCGGATGCTCGCGCCTGTGTTTTCACTGACCATATAGCGCACCTGATTGATGATCGAACGGCAAACGGCGGCAATGTTGACGCCGTGCTCGACGATGATGTGCAGCTCGATGGAAATGTCACCCTCTTCGTGGGGGATGATGCGCACGCCCTTGCTCATCGCTTCGCGGCGCAGCAGGTGGACAAGGCCGTCCGTCATGGAGCGGTAGGCCATGCCCTTGACGCCGAAGCAGCTCGTGGCCGCGGCGCCGGTAATATTGGACAGAGCGGCGTCAGAAATGCTGATCTCGCCCTTTTCAGTCTGTAGCCTGATCATGGAAGATACTCCTTTCTCCCTGGTCGATAAAATGTGACCATATTACTACTCCATACCATTATATACGAAGCGCGCGGGAATAACAAGAGAAAATATTTTGCGGAAAATGCGGGAAAATGTCAACGTGTCTATTGAAAATAAACGGAGATTCACGTATTATGGAAACCTAAGAGAACTTGCGCCCGCATTTCGGCGCAGGGGAGGAAGAAGATATGAGAGTGATCACAGGCTCGGCGCGCGGACGGCGGCTGGGCGAGCTGAAAGGGATGGAGACCCGTCCCACGACCGACAAGGTCAAGGAAAGTATTTTTAATTGTATCCAGTTCGACGTGGAGGATGCGCGCGTGCTCGATCTTTTTGCGGGCACGGGGCAGCTCGGCATCGAGGCGCTCTCGCGTGGGGCAAAAAGCGCGCTTTTTGTTGACAAGCGTGCAGACGCGGTCAAGCTCGTGCGCGAAAATCTCGCGCTGTGCCATCTGGAAGAAAACGCGCAGGTCATCTGCGGTGATTCGCTCGCCGCGCTCGGCACGCAGAGCGGGAGGTTCGACATCATCTTCCTCGATCCGCCGTACGAAAGCGGACTTTTGGAGCAGGCGATGGAAAAGATCGCGCAGTTTGACATTTTATCACCCCATGGTATAATGGTCGCGGAAAGTCCGCAGAACCAGACGCTTCCCGAGCTTCCCGCGCCGTACGGACTGTATCGCGAGTACCGCTACGGCAAGATCAAGGTGAGCATCTATCACCGCGCGGTGGAGGAAGAGGCATGAGAATCGCAGTGTTTCCCGGCTCGTTCGACCCTGTGACGATCGGGCATCAGGACATTATCGCGCGCGCGTCAAAGCTCTTTGACCGCGTGTACGTGTCCATCGTGCCGAACGGGACGAAGACGCACCCGATGTTTACGGACGAGCAGAAGCTCGCGCTCATGCGCGCGAGCGTCGAGGAGTTCCTCAATGTGGAAGCTGAGCTCGGCGGCGGACTTCTGACCGACTATGCGCTGCGTAAAAATGCGCAGTTTCTCGTGCGCGGTGTGCGCAACAGCGTGGACTTTGACGCAGAGCAGCAGCTCTCGCTCATCTACCGCGACGTGTCGGAGGGAAAGCTTGAAACCGTGCTGCTCATCGCCGAGTCCAAGTACCAGCACATCAGCTCCACGATGGTGCGCGAGATGATCAAATACGGACAAGACCTTGAAAAATATATGCCGCTGCGCGCGGCGGCGCTTGTGAAAGGATGGAGAAACCATGGCGAATAACGATGTGCAGCATCTTTTGGATATGCTTTACGAGATGATCGACGGCGCGAAGAACGCGCCGCTGACGAGCGACAAGTGCATTCTGAACCGCGATGAGGCGCTCGACCTGCTCGACGAGATCCGCGCCCAGCTTCCGGTGGAGCTTTCCCGCGCGCAGGAGCTCATCCGCGCAAAGGAGGACTATGTCAAGGCCGCCAAGCGCGACGTCGAGCGCATGATGCAGAAGGCAGAATTTGAGGCCAAGAGCAAGGTCTCCGAGAGCGAGGTGCTCACCGCCGCGCGCGCTAAGGGCCACGATATCGTCACCCGCGCCGAGGAGCGCTCGCGTGAGATGTACCGCGTGGCGAACGACTACTCCGAGGATGTTCTGCGCCGCACGGAGGAGGCGGTCCAGATGGCGCTCGACGAGGTCAAGCAGACGCGCGTGCGCTTCCGCGCCGCGTCCAACGAGCAGATGCAGCGCCGCCGCGAGGAGCTGAACAAGTCTTTGGAGAAAAACGACAAAGAGGACAAGTGAAATTCGTTACATCTGACAAAGACTTTTCGAGCGTTTTTTAATTTAAACATATTTTGCGATGAAGGTAAAACGCGCCACAAGATATTGTGGCGCGTTTTTTCGTGCCCTTTCGACAATAAAACGTGCGTTTGAGTTCCGGCAAAAAACGCTGGAAGAATTTGGCAGAAAAGGGCGTGAAAGCCCTGAAAACAAAGAAAATTTCTGCTTGCATTTCAAAAGCGTTTTATGTATACTCAAAATACGAAGTGGGGGAAAGTGGTGCCAAGTGTGCAAAAGTGGTGCTGCTGACCCAAAAGTGCAGGAGAGTGGAGCCGAGCGACTTCCCCGAAAAAAGAGGGAGCCGCTGCTTTGCCCTCTTCACAGCAGCTTCAAGGATCGCCGAAAGGGGGAAGCGCTTTGACCGGCCAGTATCAGCACAGCATCGACGCCAAGGGCAGAGTGTTCATCCCCGCGAAGCTCCGCGAGGAGCTGGGCGAGACCTTTTATGTCACCATGGGCATGGACTCCTGCCTGAGCGTCTATTCCGACGCATCCTGGGCGCGCTTCACCGAAAAGTTTGAAAGCCTGCCCTACACGAAGACTAAGGCCATGCGCCCGCTCTTCGCCAATGCCGCCAAGTGCGAGCCGGACGCGCAGGGACGCATCGTGCTACCGCAGAAGCTGCGCGCCTATGCGCATCTTGAAAAGGACGTGGTCGTGATCGGCGTGTCGAACCGCGCTGAGATATGGAACGCGGAGAAGTGGGCAGAGATCGAGGCCGAGGAGCTCAATCCCGAGAATCTGGCCGCCGTGATGGAAGAGCTGGGATTCTGATATGGAAGAGAACTACGGCCATAAACCGGTGCTGCTGCACGAGTGCCTCGAAGCGCTCGCCATCAAGCCCGACGGCATCTATGTGGACGGCACGCTCGGCCGCGCCGGACACTCGCTCGAGATCGTGCGCCGCCTGACGACAGGACGGCTCATCGCGCTCGACCGCGACGAGACCGCCATCGAAGCGGCGAACCGCCGTCTCGGCGACTATATGGACAGGGTCACACTGGTCCACAGCAACTTCAGCGCGTTGGGGAACGTCCTGCATGAGCTCGGTATCCGCGGCGTGGATGGGATGCTCTTTGACCTTGGCGTTTCCTCCCCGCAGCTCGACGAAGCGCAGCGCGGCTTTTCCTACAAGCAGGACGCGCCGCTCGATATGCGCATGGACGAGTCCGCCGCGCTGACGGCGCGCGAGATCGTGAACGCATGGCCCTACGAGGAGCTGCGCCGCATCCTCTTTGAGTACGGCGAGGAGCGCTACGCGCCCGCCATCGCGAAGAAAATTTGTCAGCACCGCGAGCAAAAGCCCATCGAAACGACGCTTGAGCTCGCCGATATCATCCGTTCGGCCATGCCCGCGAGCGCGCTGCGCGAAAAGCAGCATCCCGCCAAGCGCAGCTTTCAGGCCATCCGCATCGCCGTGAACGATGAGCTGGGCGAGATCCCGCCGATGCTCGATGCGGCGGAGGAGAACCTCAAGCGCGGCGGACGGCTCGCCGTCATCACCTTCCACTCGCTCGAGGACCGCATCGTCAAGCGGAAATTTCAGGAGCTGGCGCAGGGCTGCATCTGCCCGCCGGAATTTCCGGTGTGCGTGTGCGGCAGAACACCGAAAATAAAGCTCGTGACGAGAAAACCCATCGTCTCGGGCGAAGAAGAACTTGCAGAAAATCCCCGTGCCCGCAGCGCCAAGCTGCGCGTCGCGGAAAAGTGCTGACAACAGCCGAAAATACGCAAAAGAAAGGAGATCGCCATGGCCAGCCGCAGAGAGCAGAACATGAAATACCGCCGCTACAGCGGACGAGTCAATGGCAATCTCGCTTACGATCCCGCGTACGAGGAGCGCCAGCGCCGGCTGCGCCGCGAACAGGAATACGAGCGCGAGCATCAGCGCGAAGAGTTCATGCGTCCCCCGCAGCGGAAGGTGCAGAAAAAGGCTGCGCCCGTCCGCCGTCAACGCGAAAAGGTCTCGCTCGGCACGCTGTGCGGCTTTATGGCGCTGGCCGCAATGGTCGCGCTGATGATCATGTGCCGCGCACAGCTGACGGAGATCTCCGCGCAGGTCGTCTCCGTGCAGAAGGAGATCTCCGCGCTCGAGGACGAGCATGTCGCGCTGCTCACGCGCTACGAAAAAACCTTTGACCTCACCACCATCAAGGAGGCGGCGGCCGCCGCGGGCATGAGCAAGCCCAGCTCCTCGCAGGTCTACTACATCGACCTTTCGGAATCCGACAGTGTGGTCGTCTACCAGCAAAAGAGCACGAACGTGCTCAGCAAGGTGTTTTCCTCTCTGGGGCAGGGCGTGTGCGCCGTGGTGGAATATTTCAAATGAGCGAAGCTATACATAAGGAGTAAGGAGCTTCCTTACTCCTTTTCCATCTTTAAGGAGGATGAACGACTGTGGCAAGCCCCCAGAACCAGAGAAGACGCCCAGAGTCCGCGCGTCGCGCAAACCGCATCATTCAGTCAAGAACGCTGCTGCTCATGGGCGTGTTCGGCGTGCTGACCTTCGTGCTGCTTTTCACCAAGCTCTACCATTGGCAGATCACCGAGCACGATGATTTACAGTCCGTGGCCGTGCGGCAGCAGACGCTGCGCACCACCGTGGAGGCGAGCCGCGGCACCATCTATGATAGAAACGGCACCATTTTGGCGATGTCCGCCTCGGCGGAGACGATCTTCATTTCGCCAAAGGAAATTTTGGAAAACGAGCAGGATCAGGAGCTGATCGCCGACGGACTTGCAGAGATCCTTGGCCTGGATGCGGAGGATATCCTCAAAAAGATGGAAAAAACGACCTCGCAGTACGAGGAACTTGTGAAAAAGGCAGACGACGAGCTGGCCGACAAGGTGCGGGAATTCATCAATGAAAACGACCTGAAGGGGATTTTCCTGCGCCCCACGAGCAAGCGCAGCTATCCCAAGGGAACGCTTGCCTCTCAGGTCATCGGCTTTACCAATGACCTCGGCGGTGCGATGGGACTTGAAGCGACCTATGACGATGTGCTGACCGGCGAGAGCGGCATGGTCGTCACCGCGCGCGACCGCGATGGCCGCGCCGTGCTCTATCAGTACGACCAGTATTTCGACGCGGAAAACGGCTGCGACCTGCAAACGACGCTCGACACCACCATTCAGTATTACCTCGAAAAAGGCGTGCAGGAGCTGGAAGCGCGCTTTGGGACCGGCAAGGGCGCGACAGGCATCGTCATGGACGTCAACACCGGCGCGGTACTGGCGATGGCCTCATTGCCGACCTATGACCTCAATTCTCCCAGCACCATTTATAACGACTTCCTCACCGCCGGCATGACCGAAGAGCAGATCATCGAAAATGCCACGGACCTTCGCAACAGGCAATGGCGCAGCAAGGCCATCAACGACACCTATGAGCCGGGTTCCACGTTCAAGACGCTCACGCTCGCCATGGCGCTCGAAGAGAACGTCGTGGACCTGAACACGGGCTTTTACTGCGGCGGCAACACCACCATCGAAGGCCAGAAGATATGGTGCTCCAAGCGTACGGGTCACGGCCAGCAGGACCTTTCCACAGCCTTTGCCAATTCCTGTAACCCTGCGTTCATCAACATCGGTCTTCGCATCGGCAACGCCAAGTTCTACCAGTATATGAAGGACTTCGGTCTGACGGAGAAGACCGGCATCGACACCACGGGCGAGGCCAGCGGCTTTGTCAACAAGGAGATCGAATACTCTACGCTGGCGCTGGCGTGCTACGCCTTCGGCCAGAACTTCAACGTCACGCCCATTGCGCTGCTCGCGGCGCAGTGCGCCTGTGTCAACGGCGGCTACCTCTATACGCCGTATCTCGTTGAGCAGATCACAGATCAGGACGACAACGTCATCTCCAAGCACGATCCAACGCCCATCCGCCAGGTCGTCTCCGAGGAGACCTCCGCGCTCGTGCGCGAGATCATGGAGAACGAAGTGACGAGCGGCACGGGCAAGAACGGCCAGGTCGCGGGCTACCGCATCGGCGGCAAGACCGGCACGGCCGATAAGGTCGGCGGCAATGTTATCGTTTCCTTCGTGTGCTTCGCGCCTGCGGACGACCCACAGGTGATGATGCTCCTCACGCTCGATGAGCCAAACAAGTGGACCGGGACCTATGTCTCCGGCGGCAACATGGTCGCGCCCATCGCGAGCTCTGTTATGAGCGAGATCCTGCCGTATCTCGGCATCGAGCCGAGCTACACCGCCGAAGAGCTCGTCGGCGCGGATAAGACCGTGCCGAACGTCATCGGCCTCGGCAAGGACGCGGCGGTCGAAAAACTCGCCGTGAGCGGCTTTACCTGCCGCACTGTCGGCGACGGCGACGCCGTCACCGACCAGACGCCCGTCGGCGGCGCTATCGTGCCGAACAGCGCGGAGATCATCCTCTACCTCGGCGCGGAGAAGTCGACGGAAAAGTGCATCGTCCCGAACGTCGTGGGCGACAGCGCCGCGACCGCAAACCAGAAGATCGTGAACGCGGGGCTCATCATGGGCGTTTCCGGCGCGACGAACGCGAGCTCGTCCACCGTGCGCGCCATCTCGCAGAGCGTTGACCCCGGTACGGAGGTCGAGGCCGGCACGGTCGTGCGCGTCCAGTTCAGCGACAGCTCGGTGCGCGACTAAAGAGAGCAAGACCCAATTCCGAAAGGGATTTTTGGAACGCTTCTCGGAGATGTGATCGCTGTACTCGAAGAGAAGGAAGTCCACGCGCCGCTGGGCCTTGTGCTCAGCGGTCTCGCGCTCGATTCGCGCGAGGTGAAGCCGGGAACGCTCTTTTTCGCCCTGCCGGGGGAAAAAGAGGACGGCGGCGACTTTATCGCCGAAGCGATGACACACGGTGCGGTCTGCGTCGTGTGCGAGCGGCCGCCGGAGGGGGATATCCCTCATATTCTTGTGCCGGATGCGCATAAAGCGCTTGCGCTTTGCGCAGCGGTGTGGTATGGTACTCCGGCGGGAAAAATGACCCTCGTGGGCGTGACCGGCACGAACGGGAAAACGACCACGACCTATCTTATCAAGCAGATATTGGAAAAGACGCTTTCCGCCAAGGTCGGGCTCATCGGCACGAATCAGAACCTCATCGGCGACGAGATGGTCCCGACCGACCGTACGACGCCCGACGCACTGACCGTGCAGCGCCTGCTCGCCCGGATGGTCGAGGCGGGCTGCACCTATGCGGTGATGGAGGTCTCCTCCCACGCGCTGATGCAGGGAAGGGTGGAGGGACTTCACTTCCGCGTCGGCGTCTTCACGAACCTGACGCAGGACCACCTCGATTACCACGGCACGATGGAGGCCTATTGCGACGCAAAGGCGCGGCTCTTCGACCAATGCGATATTGCCTGTGTCAACGGTGACGATGCGTGGACGCCTCGCTTGCTCGCGCACTTTGCGGGCGAGCGGGTGACGTTCGGCCAGGGCATGACGAATGACCTTGTCGGCTGGCGGGTACGCTATGAAAACGACTGCGTGCGCTTCACTGCCTGCACGGACCTCGACCATGAAGAGACGAGGATCGGCATTCCCGGGGGCTTCTCGCTCTACAATGCGCTCGCGGCGTTCTCTGCCGTGCAGGCGCTCGGCGTGCCGCTTTCCGACGCGGCGAAAGCGCTTGCGGACTGTGTCGGCGTCAAAGGCCGGTGCGAGGTCGTGCCGCTCGATGCGCCGTTCACCGTTATTATCGACTATGCCCATACGCCCGACGGGCTCAGCAATATCCTTTCCACGGTCTGCGGCTTTGCCGACGGACGCGTCATCGCGCTCTTTGGCTGCGGCGGCGACCGGGATAAGACCAAGCGCCCCCGTATGGCGAAGATCGCCGCGCAGGGCGCGGACTTCGCCGTCCTTACAAGCGACAATCCGCGCACCGAAGACCCCTACGCCATCCTGCGCGACGCACTGCCGGGCCTAATGGAGAGCAAAACGCCCTTCGCCGTCATCGAAGAGCGGCGAAAGGCCATCGCCTTTGCGCTCGAAGAGGCGCGGAGCGGCGATGTGGTCGTCCTCTGCGGCAAGGGGCACGAGACCTATCAGGAGATCGGAACGACAAAATACCACCTCGACGAGAGGGAGGTCGTGCGCGAATGCTTCGCGCGAGGACAAAGGAAAAAAGCCGGGCCACCGGCCGGAGGGAACGAACATGAAGATCATCATCGCCTGTATTCTGAGCTTTGCGGTATCCGCGATCACGGGGAAATATCTGGTCCCTAAGCTGCGCGCGCTGAAGGCGGGGCAGAGCATCCGCGAGGACGGCCCGACCTGGCACGCCGGAAAGGCTGGAACGCCTACGATGGGCGGCCTGATGTTCATTCTGGGCATCTTTGTTGCCATCCTCGTCTGCGGCTTTCCGGGGATGCTCAAAGGCGACTTCAAGCACCTTTACATTTTCTTTTTCGCGCTCATTTTCGGCGTGATCGGTTTTCTCGATGATTATGAGAAGGTGAAACATCAGCAGAACCTCGGCCTTACCGCCATTCAGAAGTTCCTGCTCCAGCTCGTTGCAGCGGTCGCATTCCTGACGCTGATGCGCTTTGAGGGAATGCTGACGCCGAACCTCTACGTGCCGTTTTTCAACACACACATCATCCTTAGCTGGCCGGTGTATATGGTCTTTGCAGCCTTCGTCATCGTCGGCACGGTCAACGCCGTGAACATCACCGACGGTATCGACGGTCTGGCCGGCAGCGTGACGGTGCCGGTGGGCCTGTTCTTTGCGATGCTCGCGTTCTGGTGGCAGGGCTATGAGCAGCTCGGCATCTACTCCGCAGCGCTCGTCGGCGGCCTTCTCGGCTTTCTCATCTACAATTTCCACCCGGCCAAGGTCTTCATGGGCGACACGGGGTCGCTCTTCCTCGGCGGCACAGTAGCGGCGCTGGCCTTTGCTTACGATATGCCGCTCGTGCTCATCCCTGTCGGCTTTGTCTACATCTGCGAGACGCTGTCCGACATTTTGCAGGTCGTCTATTTCAAGGCCACGCACGGCAAGCGCCTGTTCAAGATGGCGCCGCTGCACCATCACTTTGAGCTCTGCGGCTGGAGCGAGGTAAAGCTCGTGGCCATCTTCACGAGCGTGAGCGCTCTGGGCTGTATCGCCGCGATGTTTGGGGTACTAAACAGATTTCATTTTTGAGAAGGTTTGCGCGACGCTCTGTGCCTCGCTGCCTTTGGCGGCTCGACACTCGCTTTGCGTAAGGAGTTTTTTGCCACGCCGCGGCAAATACCGTATACTGAAATTTGACAGTAGGAAGGGGGAATTGTCGCATGACCAAGGAAGAACGCCTGCTGCGGCAGGAGCAGCGCGAGCGGGCGAAAGCCATCGAGGCTGCCGCGCGCGAAGCGGGCCGCGGACCGATCGACCTTCCGTATCTGCTGCTGGTGCTCTCGCTCGTGGGCGTGGGCCTTATCATGCTGTTTTCCGCCAGCTTCCCTTCGGCCTATTATGAAGAGGGCAACCCGGCCTACTATCTCATCCGTCAGGGTGGTTTTGCGGTGCTCGGCATCACGGCGATGGCGGTCATCGGTAAGATCAACTACGAGCGCTATCGCGCAGTGGCAAAGCTCGCGCTGCTTGTCTCCATTGTGCTGCTCATCCTCGTCCTGATCCCCGGCATCGGCACGGGCAAGCTGACGCACGGCGCGCAGCGATGGATCCGTCTCGGCTCCATCCAATTCCAGCCCTCCGAGCTCGCCAAGGTCGGCATCATTCTCTACTTTGCAGACAGTATTTCCAAAAAGAAAGACAAAATGGCCACGCTGCGCGACGGCATCATACCTTATGCGGCGATCCTTGGTGTCATCGGCTTTTTGATGTATAAGGAACCGCATCTTTCCGGCTTGGTGCTGCTGCTGGGCATCGGCGCGGTGATGATGTACGTCGGCGGCATCCGCAACTACTGGGTCGGCATCGGCTTTGCGCTCGTGCTGGTGGTGATCTACGCCTTTGCGACGGGGCTTATCACCTATAACTCGAGCCGCATCAGCATCTGGCTCGACCCATTCAACGAAGAGTGGATGCGCGACAAGGGCTATCAGATACGTCAGAGCCTGCTCTCCATCGGCTCGGGCGGCCTCTTCGGCGTGGGACTTGGCAAGAGCCGGCAGAAGTTCCTGTTCCTGCCCGAAGAGCACAACGATTTCATCTTCGCCATCATCTGCGAAGAGCTTGGTTTGGTCGGCGCGACGATCATCATGATCATGTTCGCGCTGCTCATCATCCGCGGCTACTGGATCGCCCTGCACGCGCGCGACCGTTTCGGCAGTCTCCTTGCCGTCGGCGTGACGACGCAGATCGCGCTTCAGGTGTTTCTGAATATCGCGGTCGTGTCGAATCTCATCCCGAATACGGGTATTTCGCTGCCGTTTTTCAGCTACGGCGGCACGGCGCTCGTCATCCAGCTGGCCGAGGTCGGCATTGTACTGAGCGTTTCACGCCAGATGCGTTAGCGCGGAAAGGAGCACCTGTATGAAAGTCATCTTTACCTGCGGCGGCACGGCAGGGCACGTGAACCCAGCGCTTGCCATCGCCGGCTATATGCGCGAAAGGGACGCGAGCACGCAGATCCTGTTCGTCGGCGCGGAGCGCGGCTTAGAGCGTGATCTCATCGCGCACACGGACTATCCGTTCCGCACGGTGAATATCTCGTCATTTCACCGCTCGTTCAAGCCTGCGGAGATCCGGCACAACCTTGTCTCGCTCAAAAATCTCGCCCACGCCGAGCGTGAGGCGAACGCGATCTTGAACGATTTTAAACCGGACCTCATCGTCGGCACCGGCGGCTATGCGAGCTATCCGCTCGTGCGCTACGGTGCAAAGGCGGGCATCCCGACAGCGGTGCATGAGTCGAACATCGTGCCGGGGCTGACGACGCGGCAGCTCGAGCCGCACTGCGACCGCATCATGGTCGGCTTTGAGGACTGCCGCGCGCACTACAAGCATCCCGAGAAGGTGGTCGTGACCGGTACGCCTGTGCGCGGTGACTTTTTTGCTTTGACAAAGGAGCAGGCGAAGGAAAAGCTCGGCGTGAACGACGGACGCAAGCTCATCGTCTCGTTCTGGGGCAGCCTCGGGTCGAACGCGATGAACCGCGCGATGGCGGAGTTTCTGGCGCTTGAGAGCGCGAAGGAGCCCTTTTACCATATCCACGGCGTCGGCGAAATTTGCTGGAAGTCCATGCAGCAGTGGCTCAGCGACGACGGTGTGGACCTTTCCGCCCATCCCGCGCTCGAGGTGCGCGAGTATATCTACGACATGGCGGCCGTCATGCGCGCGGCTGATCTGGTCATCTGTCGCGCGGGCGCGTCCACGCTCAGCGAACTGACGGCGCTCGGCGTTCCGGCAATTTTAGTGCCGTCGCCCAATGTGACGAACCACCATCAGGAGAAGAACGCGGCGCTGCTCGGCGACCACGGCGCGGCACTGGTGCTCGGAGAAGAGGGCCTAGACGGCAAGAAGCTCTTCGCCGCCGCGGCGGGCATCCTGAACGATCCGCAGCGGATGGAGACGATGTCTCAAAACATGGCGGCGCTCGGCATTCCCGACGCGACCAAGCGCATCTACGACACAGTGATGACGCTGCTCAAGTGAAAGAGAATAAAAAGGAAGCGAGCCGTGAGGCTCGCTTCCTTTACTTTTGACGCTTTATTCCGCCTTCAAAATGAAGTCCATATAGACGGGGTTGTGGTCGGAGTAGCGGTAGCCCGTGTCGACGACGTCGGTCTTGACGGCATCGACGTTGTCGGATACGAGAAAGCCGTCGACCGTTACGCGGAAGGTCGTTTCCTCGTTGTAGGGTTCGTTGGCCGTGCGGCAGGTGGCGACGGGATGGTCGACGTCAAACGGCACGACGAGGGAGAGCCCGTCGGGGATCGTCCCCTCGGGGATGGGCTGCGCCCAGGTGTCGTTCTCGCCGCCCGCGACGCCGAAGATCTCGGCAGAATTGCCGAGCAGGTCCTTATTGAAGTCGCCGCCCGCGACGCAGTAGTTGCCGTTTTCGTATTCCGCCAGCATGTCGGCGCAGAGCATTTCAAGCTGCTCGGTCGCGATGGTGCCGTCGGACGTGTAGGCCGAAAGATGCAGGTTATAGAGCACCAGCTCCCTGCTGTTTTCCATCGGGATGCGGCTGACGGAGTAGCAGCGGTCCAGGTCGACGAGCTTCATGATGCCCGTCTCGATCGGCAGCGAACGGCGCACGGCGGAAGAGATCGGGTGACGTGAGAGCGTCACGATACCGGACTGGTTCGCGCCGTGGGGGTTGATAAAGGGATAGAAGAGGTAGGGACTGTCGTAATTCTGCGCGAATACCTTGTTAAATTCGCTGTTCCCCATCACATCGTCGAGATAAGCGTCCTCTGCGATGTGCCAGCTGCGCGTGCCGTAGATATCGACCTCCTGAAAGAGCGCAAAGTCGGGCGAAAGGTCCTTGACGAGCGAGACCTCGCCGCGCATATTCTCATCAACGGCCTGCCTGCTGCGGGCGCGGCTCTCCTTACCGCCGTCCATGAAGAAGCTGTAATCGGCGCTGTACGCGCCGAAGCCTACGTTGGCCGACGAAACGCGATAGGTGACGCCGGTCTGCGGCGCGCCCTCCATCGGTGCGGCAGATGCGGCGTCGCAGTGCGCAACGCCAAGCTTCTGCATATCCTCCACACGGTAGTAGGCGGCAAAGACATAGATGACGTAGGCCAGCACGATCAAAATGAGCGCCAGCAGGATATAGAGCGCGATCTTCAGCGGTTTTTTCATCGAAAAACTCCTTTCGGGGACCAGTGATAGTGTCTCCATTTTGCCACAAAGCGCGGGGGAAAGCAAGGCAAAAAGAAGTTGACGCACCGGTGCAAAGCGGCTATACTGAAAATGCAGGAATATTGCCCTGCGCCCTATGCTGTCACCCCGTTCCGCCCTGCGCGCATACGATGAAACAGAATGTGCTTTGTGGGAGGGAACGCGATGTGTGAGCTCTATGTGGAGGGCGGAGAGCGCCTGTACGGAGAACTGAGGATACAAGGCTCGAAAAACAGCGTGCTGCCGATCCTGGCGGCGGCGCTTTTGTGCGCGGACACCTGCGTGATCGAAAATTGCCCGAGGCTGCGGGATGTGGAGGCGTCTGTCGCCATTTTGCGGCACTTAGGCTGCTGCACGCATTGGGAAAGCGATGCGCTCGTGGTGGATACGGCGCGCATGGACCGCTGCGCGGTGCCGGATGCGTTGATGCGGGAGATGCGCTCATCGGTCATCTTCCTCGGCGCGATCTTAGCGCGCTGCAGGGAGGCGACGATCTGCTATCCCGGCGGCTGCGAGCTGGGTCCGCGACCCATCGACCTGCATTTGAGCGCCCTTCGCACGCTGGGGGCTGAGATCAGGGAGAGCGGCGGCGAGCTCAAGTTCCGGGGCGAAACGCTCCTCGGGAGCGATGTGTACTTACCCATGCCGAGCGTGGGAGCGACGGAGAACGCCATCCTCTGCGCCTGCGGCGCGGACGGTGTGACGACCATTTACAACGCCGCGCGAGAGCCGGAGATCGCCGACCTTCAGAATTTCATCAACGCCATGGGCGGCAATATCCGCGGTGCGGGCGGGTCGATCATCACGGTCGAGGGGAAGCGTGCGCTGCACGGCGGAACATACCGCATCATCGCCGACCGCATCGTGGGCGCGACGTATCTCTGCGCCGCGGCCTGCTGCGGGGGAGAGGTGCGCCTTTACGGCGTGGACCCGCGGCCGCTTTCGACCATTTCCGGTGCGTTGAGCGAGGCGGGCTGCACGGTCAAAAGCGGGGAGGACGATGTTTTCCTCCAAAGTGATGGCAGTCTTAGATCCATCCACCCTGTGCGCACGGCACCCTATCCGGGCTTTCCGACGGACGCGCAGCCGGTGCTGATGGCGGCGCTTTTGAAAAGCGCGGGCAGCACCGTTTTTGTAGAGAATATTTTTGAAAACCGTTACCGCCATGTCGACGAGCTGGCGCGCATGGGCGCGGAGGTGCGCGTCGCGGGGCGCGTGGCCGTCGTCACGGGACGCGAGCACCTGCACGGCGCGCGCGTCAAGTGCACCGACCTTCGCGCGGGCGCGGCGCTCGTCATCGCGGGCTTGCAGGCAGACGGGCTCACGCGCGTCTCGCGCATCGAGCACATCGACCGGGGATATGAGAGCATCGAGCGCGACTTGAGCGCGCTGGGCGCGCACATCCGGAGGGAAACGGTCACATAAGGACGATAAAAGGCAGGACCAATTATGGCAGCTAAGCGAAGAAACAGACGGCGCAGGCGGGGAAGAGCCTCTTTCCTGCTCCGGCTGCTGAGTCTGATCATCGTGGTCGCGGCGATCGTCGCCGCGCTGACGATGTTTTTCCGCATCGATACGATCGTGGTGGAGGGCAACGAACGCTACACCGACGAGCAGATCATCGAGGCGGCAGGCGTGCAGAAGGAGCAGAACCTTGTGCTGCTGAACAAATACAACGTCAAGCAGGCGATATTCGACCAGCTCCCCTATGTGGAGACCGTGGTCATCAACCGCAAATATCCTGACGCGCTCATTTTGACGGTGACGGAGTGCTCAGCCTCCGCCGCGCTGTCCGGTGCGGGCGGAACATGGCTCATGAGCGACGAGGGGAAGATCCTTGAGCGCACCGCCCAGATCCCGGAGGGCTGCGTGAGTGTGACGGGCAGCGAGCTCGTCGAGCCTGCGGTCGGCACGCAGGCGGCATTCTCTGAGGAGGATTCCTATAAGCTCGACCGCCTGCTCACGCTGCTGCGCGCGGCGGAGGAAAAGCAGCTTTTAGGCATGATCGGCTCCATCGACCTCGGCGACGGTACGGCCATCACGCTCACCTATCTTGACCGCTTCACGGTCAAGATGCCGTGGGACGCAGACCTTGCCTATAAGCTCGAAAATGTGCGCACGGTGGTGGATGTGCTCGAAGCCAACGAGACCGGCACGATCGATCTGATGACCGACGGCAAGGCAAGTTTTATCCCGAACTGAGGGCGGGCGGCGGTCTACATAAAAAAGTTTCTCCGAAATGGCCGATTGCTATTGACCGCGGGGGAAAACCGTAATACAATGATGAAGATAACAAATACCTGATATTGTGGCGCTTGCAGCGGCAGGCGCTTTGCCCATACAACAGATTGCAGGAGGAACCGACATGGCATTCGGATTGGAGACCGGCCCCGAGAACGTAGTGAAGATCAAGGTCATCGGCGTTGGCGGCGGCGGTAACAACGTCGTCAACCGCATGGTGCGCACAGGTGCGCGCGGTGTGGATTTTGTCGCAGTCAACACAGATAAGCAGGCGCTCAATGTGTCCGCCGCTACCTATAAGATCCAGATCGGCGAAAAGCTGACCCATGGCCAGGGCGCGGGCTCCGACCCCGAGGTCGGCCGCAAGAGCGCTGAGGAGAGCCGCAACCAGATCGCCAAGGCGCTCGAAGACACCGATATGGTCTTCATCACCGCCGGCATGGGCGGCGGCACCGGTACGGGCGGCGCGCCCATCGTCGCCGAGATCGCGCGCGAGGCGGGCATTCTGACCGTCGGCGTCGTGACGAAGCCCTTCGGCTTTGAAGGCCGCCGCCGCATGACGCAGGCGGAAGCGGGCATCGAAGAGCTCAAGACCAAGGTCGACTCGCTCGTCATCATCCCGAACGAGCGCCTCAAGCACGCGACCGACCAGAAGATCACCTTTGCCAACGCGTTCGAGATCGCGGACGACGTGCTGCGTCAGGCGGTGCAGAGCATCTCTGACCTGATCCGCGACACGGGCTTCATCAACCTCGACTTTGCCGACGTGACCGCCATCATGAAGGATGCGGGCCTTGCCCACATGGGTGTCGGCCGCGCTGCGGGCAAGAACAAGGCCGAGGAGGCCGCGCGCATGGCGATCTCCTCCCCGCTGCTGGAGACCTCCATCAACGGCGCGCACGGTGTGCTCATCAACGTCACGGGCTCGATGGACATCGGCCTCGACGAGGTCGAGCAGGCAGCGTCCCTCGTGCAGGAGGCCGTGCATCCCGACGCGCTCACGATCTTCGGCGCCACGTTCGACGAGACGCTCGACGATGAGATCCGTGTCACCGTTATCGCCACGGGCTTCGATAAGGCACCCGGCGCGATCGACTTCAACAAGGAGAAGGCTGCTGCCGCCGGCACTGCGCCCGAGGGCGGCCTTGCCCCCCTCGACTTTGACAAGGACAAGGCCGAGGAGGAAGCCAAGCACGAGGAAGAGCCCGATCCGTTTGAGGACATCTTCAAGATTTTTAACCGCGAGCATTGAGAAAAATTTCCAAAATTCCGCAGACTTTGGTCTGCGGAATTTTTTTGCCCGCATTCCGCCACGGGTCCGCGAGCGACGATGCCAGCGTATCAAAATTTTGCACCTTTTAATTTTGCCCGAAGCGCAGAAAGTAAATGCGCCGGAGAAAGAGAAAGAAAAAAACGGCAAAATGAAACGGCCGCCGCACTGGGCGCGCACGGCGCGGCGGCACGTTTTCAAATCGCAAAAGGGGTGAGAGAATGAATGGAACGCATCGCGCAAGGAGACGAACGGCAGCGCTGCTGCTGGGATTTTTTGCCGCTGCGCTGCTTGACGCAGCACCCGCGCGTGCCGCGGAGGAGCCGGTGCGCGAGCTGATCGCCGTGGGCCAGCCCATCGGCGTGAAGCTCTTTTCCGACGGCGTGCTCGTTATCGGTTTTTCTGACGGAGATACCGCCGCGAAGGCGTGCGGGCTCAAGGAAGGCGACATCATCACAGCTCTCGGCGGCGAGAGTCTGGATACCATCGAAGAGCTGCGCGCCTGTTTGAACGCGAACGGCGGGAGCGGCGCGGAGCTGACCGTGAAGCGCGGCAGCCGCACGCTGACGCTGGAGGCTTCGCCGCGGCGGGATGAGAGCGGGGAATACCGCCTCGGCGCATGGGTGCGCGACAGTATGGCTGGCATCGGTACGATGACCTTTTATGACCCGCAAAGCGGCACCTTCGGTGCGCTGGGCCACGGCGTGACGGATGTGGATACCGGCAAGCTCCTGCCGCTCGACCACGGCAGCATCATGAATGCGTCCGTCAAGGCAGTGAAAAAGGGAGAACACGGGGCGCCTGGCGAGCTCAAGGGCGACTTTGACTTCGCGCGAGACAGCGGCACGCTCTATGCCAACACCGAGAGCGGCATTTTTGGCAAGCTCTCGGCGCAGGATGCAGCGGTGCTCGGCGGCAAAGCTTATTCCATCGCAGCAAGAGACGAGGTGAAAACGGGAAGCGCGACGATCCTTGCGACTGTGAATGGAAACGAGACAAAGGAGTACGCCATCGAGATCGAAAAGGTGTATCCTGCCTCGGGTGCATCGAGAAATCTGCTGCTGCGTGTCACGGATGAAGCGCTGCTTGAAAAGACCGGCGGCGTCGTGCAGGGGATGAGCGGCAGCGCCATCCTGCAAAACGGCAAGCTCATCGGCGCGGTGACGCATGTCCTTTTGGACGACTCAAGCAGAGGTTATGGAATTTTTATCGAAAATATGCTCGATGCGGCGGGCCTTTCTTATGAGGCATAGCGTAAAGAAAAAATCAAAAAGACGTCGAAATGCGTAAAAATGACCAAATAATACTGAAAAAGGCCAAATTTCCTGTTACCTTTCGACAAAGTTCTCTTGAAAATGATGTCTGAATATGGTAGCTTATTACCATGGCATAACAAAGACGTCGTATTTTGCTGTGCAGCCGCACTTGGCGGCAAATTTGTGGAAAAGGACGGGAATGACATGGAAAACAAGATCACAGTCGAGTTAGCGGACGCGAATGAGGAGTTTCGCACAGCGCTGAAACAGACGCTGGACGCTGCGGGAGAGTTCGAGGTAGTGGGAAGCGCGTCGGACGGGCCGACGGCATATTCGCTGCTGGTTGAATGCAAGCCCCAGTTACTCGTGATGGACTTGCTGCTGCCGGGACTCGACGGCTTTGGCCTTCTGGAACAGGCGGCCAAGGCGAAGATGCAGCCGAAGACGGTCGTTGTGTCGGCGCTTTACCGTGACCAGGTCGTGTCGCAGGCGATGAACAAGGGCGTTTCCTTCTTCATGCCCAAGCCCTGCGAGATGAACTCGCTGCTCGAGCGGCTGCGTCAGGCCGTGGAAGATGGCAGCGAAGAGGCGGAGGACGCATTCCAGTCGCTCGAGCGCGAAGTAACAGCCGTGATCCACGAGGTCGGTGTGCCTGCACATATCAAGGGCTATCAGTATGTGCGCGAAGCTATTGTCATCGCCGTTCAGGATATGGACGTGATCAACGCCGTGACGAAGGTCCTCTATCCGGAGGTCGCACGCCGCTACAGCACCACACCCTCGCGCGTCGAGCGTGCTGTGCGCCATGCGATCGAGGTCGCATGGGACCGCGGCGACCTGGAAACGCTCCAGCGCTATTTTGGCTATACAGTATCCAACACGAAAGGAAAGCCGACCAACAGCGAGTTCATCGCCATGATCGCAGACCGCATCCGTTTACAACGTAAAATTCGGAAGGCGTAAACGCTGACCGAATCGAGGAAGAGAAGAACAAGCACCCCGCAGATACTCCTGCGGGGTGCTTGTTTTCATTTGTTTTCTTTCTTTTTCATGCGGCGCTCAATGTGGCGCAGGCCGAGCAGGCACAGCCATGAGGCGGCACCAAGCAGCAGCGAACCGAGCGCATAACCCTGTTTCTTTTTCATGATAGCTCCTTTGCAAGAATTACGACGTGCTTTCACGTAGAATGACATCGACGGTAGAACGCTTTCCGTTCCGCTCATAGGTGAGGGTGAGCGTTTCGCCTGCGTCGTGACGGCGGCGGATGCGCAGAAGATCAGCAGACTTGGTGAGCGTTTCACCGTCAGCCTCAAGGAGCAGGTCTTCTTTCCGGATGCCCGCCTCCTCACCGGGGCCGCCGGGCGTGACATCCATCACGCGCAGCGCGGTCTCGCCGCTGTCCAGGATGACAGGCACGGTCTGTACCGAGATGCCGATCATCACTTCGCCGTGCACCTCGCCGTAGGCGATGAGGTCATTGATCATGTAAGCCGTTGAGGAAATGGGGATGGCGAAGCCGAGGCCTTCGACGCTGGTGGTCGAGGACGAGCCCATCTTCATCGTGTTGATGCCGACGACCTGTCCGTACACGTTGATGAGAGGACCGCCGGAGTTGCCATTGTTGAGCGCGGCATTCGTCTGGATGAGTGTCATCGTCACGCCGTCGACCGCTACATCGCGGTTGATGGCCGAAACGATGCCGTCGGTCAGCGTGCCGCGCAGCTCCACGCCGAGCGGGTTGCCGATGGCGTAGACGGGATCGCCGACGGTCAGCGCATCAGAATCGCCGAATTCCGCGGCGGGAAGACCGGATGCGTCGATCTTGATGACGGCAAGGTCCTTTTCCTCATCGAGGCCCAGGAGCCGCGCACGGTGATTCTCGCCTGTGTCGAGCACGACATAGCACTCCGAGCCACCCGCGATGACGTGGGCGTTCGTCAGGATATAGCCGTCAGAGGTGAAGATAACGCCCGTGCCGACCATGGCGCTACCGTCGCTCATGCCGGTGAGCACGGTGACGGTGGAGGGGTTGACCTTCTGATAGATATCCTGGATGGTCAATGCCTCGCCGTGGGTCTCGCTGTAGCGGAGCTTGACCTTGTCGGTGTTGGGCAGGCGCTTGATGGTCGTTTCGCCGTGGTCGTCGCTGTCATAATAGGTCTGCTCGCCGCGATGCTCAAAATGACCGTCATCGTAGGAGGTGTAGCGGTCGAAGACACCGCTGTACCACAGCGCGGTGATCGTGCCGCTGAGCACGAAGAGGGCGAGCATGCAGAAAAGGAATATCTTCAGTCCCTTTCTGCGGCGCGGCGGGGGAGGGGACGCGTTCTTCTTTCCGGGCAGCGGCGTCGGCTGCACGTAGCGCTCCACAATGGGCGTAACGTGCGCTTCATAGTGCAGGACGACCTCCTGCGGTTCGCTGAACGGCTCCATATTCTCGTTGGGATGGTCCATAGCTGCTGTTCTCCTGTGAGACGTTACTGCGGGGTCAGGCCGCCCGCCAGCGTGATGGTGAAGGTGAAGGTCGTCAGCCCGTTCTCGCTGGTCACGGCGATGTGTTCCTTGTGCTGCTCGAGAATCGTCTTGACCACATAAAGGCCGAGGCCCACGCCGTCTTTATCCTCCGAGCGGGACTTGTCGCTCTTGTGGAAGCGTTCAAAGAGCAGCGGGATCTCTTCGGCGGGGATGGTGTCCCCCTCGTTGCGGACAGAGACGAGTGCCTTGCCATTGAGCGTCGTCACGCCGAGGTAGAGCGCCGAGCCAGCGCGGGCGAACTTCGTCGCATTTTCGAGCAGGTTGTAGATGACCTGTGTAATGAGATCATTGTCGCCGAGGACCATGATGCTGCCGTCGGGAATGTCGGCGTCTACATCGAGCCCTCGGTCAGTGATCTTCTTTTCCATCGAGATGAGCACGCGGCGCATACTCTCACATACGTCGAAGGGGGCCTTCGTGCGCGTTAAGTCACGCGACTGAAGCTGCGAGACCTCGAGCATCCGGCGCACCAGGCGGGAAAGACGCCTCGCCTCGTCCGAAATGATGCGCAGGTATTCCTTTTCCTGCTCGGGCGGGATGGTGCCGTCTAAAATGCCGTCGGTGTAACCGGCGATGGTCGTCATGGGGGTCTTCAGCTCGTGAGAGACGTTCGCGATGAATTCGCGGCGCTGGCGCTCGGTCTCCTGCAAGGAGTCGGCCATGCTGTTAAAGGCCTCGGCCAGCTCCGTGATCTCTGTGACGCCCTCATAGTTGTGCATGCGCACGTCGAAGTTGCCCTCGGCAAAGCGGCGTGTTGCCTCGGCCATCTCGTGGATGGGACGCGACTGGCGCATACTGACCCATGCGCTCACGACGAACGAGAGCAGCAGCACCGTCACCGCTGTCATGAAGAAGAGACCGATGAACGTGCGCCACATCGTCGTCAGAGCCCGCGCGCCGGTCACGGCGAGGACAAAGCCGACGGTCGCGCCGCCTGAGTCGATCGGGACGCCGACGACGAAATGCGTGTCAGGATAGATGCCGCCGAGCGTCGTGCGCGCGGTGTACTCATTGCCGCTCAACGCGCCGTCGATCACCTCCTGCGGCATCGTCAGCACGCGGTTAGCGAGCGTTGAATCAGTCGTGAGAAGCAGGTTGCCGTCCGTGTTGCAGATGAGGAACTGTGAATCCGTCACGCTGGAGGCAAAATCCGCGAGCTCGCGAAGCCCCGTGAGCGAGCCGCTCTCGATATACGACGACACCATGTGAGATACGACCGTCGCCTTGCTCTGCATCTGCTCGCTGCGCTCGTCGATGGCATAGGAATACGTCAGGGCGAAGAACGCGCTGCCGAGCAGTGCGAGCGTCAGCATGACGACGCTGGCCGTGAGCATGAAGTTCTGCCAGTAAATGGTCAAGCAGCGGTTTTTGAGCTTCCACGACCAGCCCTTTTTCTGCTTTTTTTCTTTTTTCTCTTCAGCCATGGGTATTACTTCACTTCGAATTTGTAGCCGACGCCCCAAACGGTCTTGAGCGCCCACTGGTCGCTGACGTTTTCGACCTTTTCACGAAGGCGCTTGACGTGCACGTCCACCGTGCGTGAGTCACCGAAGTAGTCAAAGCCCCACACCTCATCGAGCAGCTGGTTGCGCGTGTAAACGCGGTTCGGCGTTGCGGCGAGGTGGTAGAGCAGCTCCAGCTCCTTGGGCGGCGTATCGATCTTCTTGCCGTCGACGATGAGCTCGTAGGAGTCGAGGTCGATGACAAGCTTATCAAAGACGAGACGCTTGTGCGTGTCCTCGGGGATCTCGCTGCGGCGCAGCACGGCATTGATGCGCGCGAGCAGCTCCTTCATCTCAAAGGGCTTGACGACATAGTCGTCCGCACCCATCTCAAGGCCATGGATGCGGTCGTTGACCTCGCCCTTGGCGGTGAGCATGATGATGGGGCACTTGGATGTTTCGCGGATCTTGGCGCACACGCCCCAGCCGTCGAGCACGGGGAGCATCACATCGAGCAGCACAAGATCAGGCTCCTGCGCCTTAAATTCCTCGACTGCCTTGCCGCCGTCAGCGGCGATGCGGACGTCGAAGCCTTCTTTGTCGAGATACATTTTGATGAGGTTGGAGATGTTGTTATCGTCTTCCACGACAAGAATATTGCGTGCCATGCCGTTTCCCTTTTCGCACAAGCGTGCGCCTTTCTCCTGTGATTCGTTGTTTATCGTTATTATACGCGATATCGCGCGCTTTTCCTGAACTTTTTGTTAAGTTAAGAGGCGCTTCTGCGCGCGGAGAGCTCATTGAGTGCCGCAATGGGCAGCGAGCCTGCACGCAGGCGGGCAAGAAGCGAGGACCAGTCCTCCTGCACGGACGTATCATCATCGAGCAGGACCGTGCAGCCACCGCTGTGCGCCGCGCGCAAGACTGCGTTGGTTGCGCGTGTGACGGAAGAGGAGGGGAGCCCTGCACTGTAGTCCAGGTCAAAGACGATGGGGCAATAGCCAGCGCTCTGCACCGCGCGCACCGTTTCATCCGCGGCGTTTTCCAACACGACGAGCCGGGTCTTGCGGTTGCAGGCAGTCCAGAGCGCGTCATTCGCGCGCTCAATGGCGGCGACAGTCCGCCCGCCGCCCGCCGACGCGTCGACCTTCAGTGCAACAGCGCTGCCGCCGACGCTGAGACGCCGCAGCAGGTCGCCCGAATCGAATAGCTGCTGCTCCGTGAAGAGAAACGTCGCCTTCGCGCCGATATCCTCCAGCGCGGACAAAAGCTCCAGCGAGAGCGCCGCGTCCGTCACCGGTAGGGTGAGATAGACAGGGTCCTTGTCGTTATCCGTGTTGGGCCGGGGCGTATCATCCGGCGTGAGCTCGCCTGTATGCGCCTTGACGTATTCGTTGTAGCGCTGCGCCATGGGAGCCGCGGCCGCGTCGATGAACTTCGCGTCCGACAGCACGACCGAATCGCTCTTGATGCGCACAAGGTAGCCATAGGTGATGCGCGTGTAGCTGTAGTCGAGCGCGAAGAACTGCGTCAGAAGATCGATGGGCAGAAAGACCACATCGCCGCGCACAAGGGCCGCGCCGCTGTATGACCGCCCGTTCTGGTCGCTCACCGCGCCGCTTGAGAGGTCGAACGTCAGCGCGCTGCCCTGGCGGTACACAACGACGGTCTGCTTGTCGCGGCTGCGGGAGTAGAAGACGCCAAGGTCCGAGCCGGAAATGGCGGTGCTGGACAAATACAGCCGCCCGCCGGACCAGAAGGGCATCGTGTCGTCGCTCAGACTCAGAAGCTGGTCGTTGACGGCGGTGAAGTAGACTGTCGTGTCGGCAAACGTCGTTTCGGGAACGAGCGAGCAGAGCATCAAAACCGTCAGCAGCAGGCACAAAAGCCGCTTGCACTTCATCGCCGTCACCTCCTTTGCTTTATCTTGCTATTATATCAATTTTCCGCGCGCTTTGCAATATCCTGTGCGTTACGCAGCGTCATAATGACCGACCGTGGCGCCCGAGAAATAGTGCTGCACGATCTCCTCGGCGGAATAGCCTTCCTTGGCGAGCGCGTTTGCGCCGTACTGGCTCATGCCGACGCCGTGACCGTAGCCCGTGACGTGGAAGGTAAAGGTGTTGTCCTTATATTCCACCGTGAACGACGGCGAGCGCAGCGAGAGCGCGGTGCGCAGGTCATTGCCGCGCAGCTTCACGCCGCCGACCGTCACGGACGCGACATAGTCCGAGTCGTTCCGCACGATGTCGCGCACCCACGTGCTCGCATCGCCGGAGAAGTCGGCGTTTGGGTACGACTGAAGCACGAGCGATTTAAACTCCTCGGCGGTGAAGGCCGCGGTCGAGTAGTAGTTCGGCACGAGCTCCTCATTTTCAGGGCTGTCGACCTTTTGAAGATAGGGCAGGTCATTCATCCACACATCGCCCGCGCCCTGTGTGCTGCCGTCGGCGGAGGAGAAGAATACCGCAAGGATGGGGACGCCGTCGTAGAGCAGCACCTCGCCGTCCGTTTCGCTCACGGCGCGCGCGAGCTTTTCTTCATAGTAGACGGCCATGCTGCCCCAGTTGGCCGCAGCCTGCTCGGCGCTTAAATATGCCTTGCAGCAGGTGTGGTCGTCGCAGGCGTCGGCATCGGGATGGTTGGCGCTGCCGCCACCGCGGATGCGGTAGAGCGTGTAAGTCCGCGCGGCGATGGCCTGTGCCTTGAGCGCCTCTTCTTCAAACGAGGCGGGCATCTCCGCGCGCAGCACGCCGAGAAGATATGTGCCCATGTCCATTTCCTGCACCTGCCCCTGGATTTGGATGCGCAGGCGTTTTGCACTGTCGCGCTCGCCGGGGGAGAGGATCTCGCCCGAGGGCGCGGGAGACGTATTTTCGTCGGCGGGGGCGCGGACGTCGTCAAAGCGCCCGGCCGCCGCCCATGCGAGCAGCCAGATGAGACCGATGAGCAGAATGGTGATGCGAAGCAAATGTTTCAAAGCAGGTTCCTCCTCGCGGCGTGCGCCGCCGTCGTTGGTATCTTTAAAGCAGTGTATGAGAGCCTTGTCCGCAAAATGATGAATGGACAAACGGAACGAGGTGTGCTATCATATTAAAATATCGGTTGATTTGGATTTTTCCGCGCGCTTCCCGCGCATCGGATGACAGAAACAGAAAGGATCTGATATATGTGAAGATCGTTCATTGGATCATGCTGGCGCTTTTTTCCGCCGCAGCGGGACTGCTGCGGCTTGGCCTGCTGTCCCATGGCTTTGACGAGAGCGGCCTGCCCGTCGCGATGAATGTCGAAACGCTGGCGCTGCCGGCGCTGCTGGTGCTCGCTGCCGTGGTGATGGCCCTGCTCGCGCACAGGCTGCCTGCCCGCCGCGAGCTCTGCGCGGGGATGGATATGTATTTCGACTTTGACCGCTCCACCTTCGCTGTCATGCTGATGGTGCTCGGCAGCTTTGCGCTGATTGGCTCGGCGGTGTGCGCGCTGGTTTTCTCCCTGCGCACGACGCTTACGATGCTCATGTCGGCCTTCATTGCGGTCGGCGCGGTGTGCCTGCTCTGGGCGACGACGGCGCTGCGCCGCAGGACGGAATTTCCCGGCGTCGTGCTGCTCGTGCCGGTGTGCGCGCTGGTGCTGACGCTCATCTTCTTCTACCGCGAGCACGCGGCAGACCCCATCCTGCGCCACTACTACGTCGAAACGCTGGCGCTCGCGGCGCTGACGGTGCTGCTGCTCGAATTTGCAGCCTTTGCGTTCCGCGGCGGTGCGCCGCGGCTGCTGATGCCCGCAAGCTCGATGAGCATTATCCTCTGCGCGGCGGCATTGGCCGCGCGCCCCTCGCTTGCAGAAATTCTCTTCTACTTTGGCGGCGCGTGGATCGCGCTTGGCATCGGTGCGGCGGCGGACTTCGACCCCTGAGAGAAAATAAGTAAAACGAAAAAGGACGCCTTACGGCGTCCCTTTTCTTATAAGATGGAAGATTGGATGAAAAGAAGCTATTGTCTCTTGCAAGTATTA
>URXY01000021.1 GCA_900552015.1 uncultured Eubacteriales bacterium
TAAGAAAAAACACAAAGTTCCCCTTTAGAAACTTTGTGCCTCCGTTTTATTACCTGAGAGATTCCCTGTTGTGTATAGCATGACAGGTTGCACCTTCGGCGTGCGGCGGGCCGCACTTTTCGGAGTGTCGTCCAAGTTCGGCCCTTTTGCCTGAGAGCTTTTGCTTTCCCCTTCGGCGCTGCGGCCGCATCAGGGCCGTAGTCTCTCCCGAACTCATCATCCGATCACTTTTGATTCATTTGCCTATTTAAGGTAACACAGGGGTATTGCTTTTGTCAAGAAAGAAATATGGAGAATTTTGCTTTAAAACAAAACTCTCCATCGATTTCTTCAATAAGTGACCGCGATTCAGAAAATGACGACCAGCAGCATCTTGAACTGCTCCTGACCGTACACCGCGTGCGGGTGGTGCGCGGGCATGACGATGCTCTCGCCCTCGTGCAGCAGATATTCAACACCGTCGATGGTGATCTTGCCCACGCCGTCAAGGCAGGTGACCATCGCGTCGCCGCCGGACTCGTGGGTGCTGATCTCCTCACCCTTGTCGAACGAGAAGAGAGTGACGCTCACATGCTGGTTCTGCGCCAGTGTGCGGCTGACGACCTGACCGGCATGATAGGCGACCTGACCGCGCAGCGTCAGGACCTCGGCCTTGCTGATATTTTTCATACCGTCCATGATAGTTTTCCTCCTGTTGAAACGCGCGGCGTTGCCGCCGCGCGATAGTATCCTTACTATGCCCCTTTTTTGGGGAAAAAGCGACCTTTATTTTGCCTTCTGCGCCAGCACGCAATACCACTCCGTTTTTTCAGGGTCAAAAGCACCGAACTGCACGGGAAAGGCGCTGACCTGAATGCTACGATAGCCGAGCTGCGCGAGCTTATCGAGCAGCAGTTTCTGCGGCACGGGATGGTAGTGCTCCTCGAAGTGCTCCTTTTGAAAAATCTTATTGTCGCGCTCGAAGGTGTAGAGAAGGTTGAAGAGGATCGAGCCGTCGGGCAGGTGATCCCAGACCTGCATGAGGTTCACGCGGTCTCCGTTCGGCAGGAAGGCGGGATCATAGCAGTAAAAGCGTTTTTTCTGCCCAACGATACGGTCCCAGTTGCGAAGGTCGAAGTAGAGGCAGCCTCCGGGCTCCACGAGTGCGTCCATCTGCTCCAAAACGCTGGTGATCTCGCCATTCGTCACATAGGCGAGCGAATTGCCGGTGCTCATCACGCAGTCGAACCTGCGGTCAAAATGGTTTGTGAGTTCGCGGAAGTCGCTCTGCCGCAAATCGACGGTAAGACCGCGATCCTTTGCCTTCTGCGCGCAGCGCGCGAGCATGCTTTCGCTCAGGTCCGAGCCATAAAGTGTGACGCCGAGCTCCGAAAGCGGCAGCGTCAGCCCGCCCGTGCCGATGCTCACATCGAGTACCGTGTGGGGGGGCTTTCCGCCGAAGACGGCCTGCCAGTGGGCCTTGGTCTGCTCATCCTTTTTCGGGGAGTCGAAGAGGTCGTAAATGTCTGCACGGTCGTAAAGACTTGCCATCGGAAAACCTCCTGTGTTTATTTTGCCTCAACGCTTTTTGCGCTGGGACGAGGACGGGATATCCATCGCCATGCGGTATTTGGCCACGGCGCGGCGGCTGACCTCCACGCCGAGGGCGGAGAGGGCGAGGCGCAGCGCCTCGTCCGAGAGCGGGGCGGCGGGGTCTTCGGCCTGAATGAGGCTGCGGATGCGCTGCTTGACCGCGTGGGAGGAAACGGCCGCATCCGAGCGGATGGCCGTGGTGAAAAAGCTGCGCAGCGGGATGGTGCGGCCTTGGAACTGGATGTATTTGTTCTGCGCGGCGCGGCTGACGGTCGAGGTGCTCATGCCCATCTTTTCGGCCACCTGCTGCATCGTGATGGGGACGAGCTCGCCGCCATTGCAGAAATAGTCGTGCTGTTCGTCGGCGATGAGACGGATGAGCTGGAGGAGCGTGTCGCAGCGGGTGTGCACGCCCTTGATGAGCGCCTGCGCCTCGGAGAGCTTCTCTTTCACGTAGTGCTGGACCTCGGGGTCGTCACTCGTGGAGAGGGCGGAATATTCGGCGTTTACGGAAAGACGCGGCAGGATGCGGTCGTTGAGCTCGATGACGAGCTGGCCCTGCTGCATGGAAAAGACCGCGTCAGGCGCGACGTAGGCGATCTGCTCGCTGCCGGCAAAGCTGCGCGAAGGGATGGGGTTCAGCGCGAGTATCTTGGCGGCAGCCTCCTTCGCCTCGCTCACGCTCACGCCGAGCAGGGCAGCAAGGCCGCTGTAGTCGCGCTTGCTCAAAAGCTCGAGCCCGTCGCGCGCGATGGTCAGCGTGAGCGCGTCGAACGAGCGGCTCTGCGCGAGCTGGAGCGTCAGGCATTCGGATAAGCTCCGCGCGCCGACGCCGGGAGGATCGAGCATCTGCACGGCGAAGAGCGCCTGCTCGAGCGAGAAGAGCGGAATGTCAAATTCGCGGGACAGGTCTTCGAGCGGACAGTCGAGATAGCCGCGCTCGTCGAGACAGTCGATGAGAAAGCGGCACAGGCGCAAAAGCTCGTCATCCACGAGCTTCATCTGTCCGATCTGCTCATTTAAGTGGTCACGGAAGGTCTTTTCGCGCACGAGATAGGCGGTGAAGTCGCTATGACTGTCGCCGCCCGCGGCGGGGGAAAAGCTCTGCCAGACGTCGGCCTCGCGGATCTCGGGCGCTTCACGCTCGGAGGGGACGGCTTCGCTGGGAAGCTGCGTTTCATAATAGGTGGGGGCCTGCACGTCTAAAAGCGGGTTCGAGAGCGCGACCTCCTGCACGTATTCGCTCAGTTCGGGGGCGGAAAGCTGAAGGCAGTCAAGAGACTGACGCATATTCTGCGTCAGCACGAGCTTTTGGGCAAGTGATTGCGTCTGCTCCAGTTTCATGACCTCATTGCCTCCTTTTAGCGGTCTGACGGAAACTCAATATGAAACAGTATACCAATTTTCGATCTCGTTCGCAAGTCGGGGAATATGGAAAATCTCGATAAAACGCCATCACGCTGCTGTATCAATGTGAAAAAGCACCCGCTGCGGTGCAGCGGGTGCTTTTGGCATATGCAGTGTGTTCAGGGAAGGGGAATGTCCTTGTTGTCGAAGAGCGTCTTGAGCTCGATCGAGGTGCGGGAGTCGCCGAATTTCTTGATCTGGGAGAGGAGCTGGTCGAGCTGCTGGGTATCGCGCACGGCGAAGCGAAGCAGCGCGTTGAACTCGCCGACAACGTGGTAATGGCTGATGACAGCGCTTTGCGAAGCGCAGAAATCGCAAAACTTGTCGTACTTGTCCGGCTCAAGGGCGACGGAGATGAAGCCTGTGATGTTGCAGTCGAGCTTCGTGCGGTCCACATCGATGTGGTAGCCGCGGATGACGCCGCTCTCCTCCATGCGGCGGATGCGCTCGGAGACGGCAGGCGGCGTGAGCCCCACAAGGTCGCCCATGCGGCGCAGCGTGCAGCGGCTGTCGGCTTGCAGGAGATTCAAGATCTGATAATCGGTCCTATCCATGGTGTTCCCCCTTCTTCCTTCGTGCTTTACACGAGCTCGCCGCGCTTGATGACAGTCTTGGCGAGGTTGCTGCCCACGCGGTAGCAGATGTAGTCGAGGTCGGGCGCATTCCAAATGACGAGGTCGCCGAGCTTGCCTTCCTCAACAGAGCCGACCTTGTCGGCCATGTCGATGGCGGCGGCGCCGTTGAGCGTGACGGCGGTGAGGACTTCCTCGGGCGTGAGCTTATACTTGAGGCAGCCGAGGTTGATGACGAACTGCATATTGAGGCACGGGCAGGAGCCGGGGTTGAAGTCCGTCGCCATCGCGACGGGCACGCCGGCGGTGACCATGTCGCGCGCGGGCGCAAACACCGCGCCGAGGTTGAAGCTCGTCGCGGGCAGAAGGCAGGCGATGACGCCGCCCTTTGCCATGGAGGCGATGCCCTCGGGCGGGCAGACGATCAGATGCTCGGCCGAGATCGCGCCGATCTCGCCCGCGAGCTGGCTGCCGCCGATGGCTTCGATCTCGTCGGCATGGATCTTCGGACGCAGGCCATACTTGAGACCGGCTTCGAGCACCTGGCGGGACTCTTCGACGGTGAAGGTGTCGGCCTCGCAGAAGACGTCGCAGAACTTGGCGATGCCCTGCTCCTTGACCTTGGGCATCATCTCCTCGCAGACGAGGCGGACGTACTCTTCGCGGTTCGCCTTATACTCCGCGGGGACGAGGTGCGCGCCCATGAAGGTCGCGACGAGGTCCATGCGGTGATGGTCGTTGAGGTCCTTGATGACCTGAAGGGCCTTGAGCTCATGCTCGGTGGCAAGGCCGTAGCCGCTCTTGGCCTCGACCGTGGTGGTGCCGAAGCCCATCATCTCGTCGAGCGCCTTGGAGGCCTTGGCGGCGAGCTCCTGCTCGCTGGCCTGACGGGTGGCGTTCGTCGTGGACTGGATGCCGCCGCCCGCGTTCTGAATGTCGAGATAGCTTGCGCCGTGGAGCTTGAGACCCAGCTCGTTCTGGCGCCAGCCGCCGAAGATGAGGTGGGTGTGGGCGTCGACAAGGCCGGGGGTGACGAGGTGGCCCTCCGCGTCGACGACTTCCGCGCCCTCGACGGCGGGAACCGCGCCGGTACCGACGGAGGCGATGACGCCGTCTTCAATGAGGACCCAGGCGTCCTTCAGGAATTTGATCTTGCCCTGCTCCTCGCCGCGGCGGGCGGATCTGCCCTCGGGCGTAGCAAGCAGGCCGATGTTTTTGACCAGTAACTTTTTCATAGTAAATGTTGTCCTTTCTCACTGTTGGAAAGAGCATTCTGTTCGATGGCTTGTCAAAAAAGCCTCGCAGAGTTTTACCCGCAAGGGGTACGCGGCATCCGCAAGGCGGCAGAGCCGCCAGCGGCTGCCCAGGCCGCCCGCAGGCGGCAAATAGGTTGAGATCATCTTTCCGACGACATGTGCGTCGGAAAGATTCTTTGCGCTCCGCAAGTGTGCGAGCAAAGCGAGTGCGCGCAGCGGAGTGTATCCAGCTCAAAAAAGGGGCTTTGTAAAAAGCCCCTTTTTTGAAGTGTTTTCTTAGTGCATGTATTCCTTCACGGCCTTCTCGCAGAGCTCTTCGTCCGCGACGTAAGGCATGGTGATGTGATCCTGACCCTCGTACATCTTGTTGTACTCGGCGACAGTGGTCATGGCGTTCTCGTTGCGCGCCCAGCTGCGGCGGGCAACGCCGACCATGGTATCCCAGGGCATGGACATGCGCAGGATGGTGTCGACACGCTCGGAGCCATCGAGGACCATACCGAAGCCGCCGTTGATGGCGCGGCCGATGCCCGTGCCGCCGCCGTTGTGCAGAGCGATGTAGCTCATGCCGCGGGCAGCGTTACCAGCGTAGCACTGGGTGGCCATCTCAGCCATGATGTTGGAGCCGTCCTTGATGTTGGAGGTCTCACGGAAGGGAGCATCGGTACCGCCGGTGTCGTGATGGTCACGGCCAAGGATGACGGGGCCGATCTCACCGTTGCGGACCATTTCGTTGAACTTGAGCGCGAGGTTCATACGGCCCATGGCATCCTGATAGAGGATACGGCACTGGGTGCCGACGACCAGCTTGTTCTTCTCGGCGTCGCGGACCCAGACATAGTTGTCGTAGTCCTGATAGCGGCGGTTGTGAGCCTTGATGTACTCGGCAGCAGCCATGTCGGTCTTGTGCAGATCCTCGGGGTTGCGGCTCAGGCAGCACCAACGGAACGGGCCGTAGCCGAAGTCGAACAGGCAGGGACCAAGGATATCTTCGACGTAGGAGGGGAAGATGAAGCCGTCGAGGTCATTCTCGCCGTTCTTGCAGATGCTCTTCACACCGGAATCGTAAACAGCCTTGAGGAAGCTGTTGCCGTAGTCGAAGAAGTAGGTGCCGCGCTCGTGGAACTTGCAGATCATCTCATAGTGATGCTGCAGGGTCTTGTCGACGAGGACACGGAAGCCGTCGGGATCCTTGTCGAGCATTTCGGTGCGCTGCTCGAACGTGAGGCCCTGCGGGCAGTAGCCGCCGTCGTAAGGCACGTGGCAGGAGGTCTGGTCGCTCATCAGGTCGACATGGACGTTGTTGTTGTACAGGTACTCGAGCAGGTCGACAATGTTGCCGTTATAGGCGACAGCGCAGGGCTTGCCTTCCTTCTGGTGCTCGAGAGCGATCTTGGTGGCCTCTTCGAGGGAGGCGGTGCGGTGGCTGACCCAGCCCTGGGTGTAACGGGTCTCGATACGGGAATCGTCGACCTCAGCGATGATGGAGGCAGCGCCGGCGATCTCAGCAGCCTTGCCCTGAGCGCCGCTCATGCCGCCAAGACCGGCGGAGACGAACAGGCGACCGGCGAGGTTCTGATCGTTGGGGATGCCGAGCTTCAGACGGCCGGCGTTGAGCAGCGTGTTGAACGTGCCGTGGACGATGCCCTGGGGGCCGATGTACATCCAGCCGCCGGCGGTCATCTGACCGTAGTTGGCAACGCCGAGCGCAGCAGCGCGGTTGAAGTTCTCCTGGTCATCGAAGGTGCCGACCATCAGGCCGTTGGAGATGATGACGCGCGGAGCCATCTTGTGGGAGTGGAAGAGACCCAGAGGATGACCGGACATGACAACGAGGGTCTGCTCGTCGGTCAGCTGCTCGAGGTACTTCTTGATGAGACGGTACTGCATCCAGTTCTGGCAGACCTGACCGGTCTCGCCGTAGGTGACCAGCTCATAGGGGTAGAGCGCGATGTCAAAGTCGAGGTTGTTGTCGATCATGACCTGGATGGCGCGGCCCTCGATGCACTTGCCCTTGTACTCGTCGATGGGCTTGCCGTAGAGCTTGCCCTCGGGACGGAAGCGGTAGCCATAGATACGGCCGTGCTCTTCGAGCTCCTGCGCAAACTCCTTGGCCATCTGCTCGTGATGGTCGGGGTGGATGTAACGCAGAGCGTTCTTGATGGCGAGCGCCTTATCGGCCTCGGTCAGGTGGGATTCGCGGCGGGGAGCGCGGCGATAGCCTTCTTCGAACTTCGGATATTCGGGAAGCTCGTAATCCAGCTTGATCGTCATGGCTTCATCTGCAAGATTGATCATGGTGGTGCCTCTCTTTCATAAAATTTATTCTGTAAAAGTGCTAAAATTCAAAAGATATTTGGCTCTTTTCTTTACAACTTGCATTATAGCAAAGATGTGCTATAATGAAAAGTACTTAATTTGTCAGCATACGATACTTTTTTGGTATAGAAAAGAGGGCGGAAGGATGAAGCTGCGGCAGTTGGAATATTTCTGTGCGGTGGCAGAGGCGAAAAGCATCTCCGCGGCGGCGCGCGAGCTGCATGTGGCGCAGCCGCCCATCTCGCGCCAGATCGCGCAATTGGAGGAGGAACTCGGCGTACAGCTTTTTCTGCGCGGCAGCAAGGGCATGGTGCTCACCGACGCGGGGCAGAACCTCTACCAGCAGACGCAGCAGATCTTTCAGGACCTGCGGCGCGTGGAGGACAGCGTGCGCAGCGTGGGCACGGGGATGAGCGGGCGCATCAAGCTCGGCGCCATCTACTCGGCCATGCCGTACGCGCTGGACTATATAGATATTTACCATCGGCTGTATCCGCAGGTGGAGCTTTTTATCCGTCTGGGCTCGCCGCAGGAGCTCATCGAGCTGCTCAATCACGGGGAGCTGCACGCGTTGTTTCTGCGCACGGCCGCGCGCGAGCCGAGCGGCTTGCAGGAGCGCATTTTGGGCCAGGATGCGCTCGAGCTCATCATGCGCGAGGACATGGACCCCGCGCCGGAGCTTTCCGAGGTGCCCATCGAGCGGCTCGAAGGCGTGCCGATGTGCCTTCTGCGCTCGGACGACCTGTGGAGCTACAACGACTTTTTGGTGCAGGAGTGCCAGCGCAGCGGCTTTACGCCGAACGTGACCTGCCACTGCTACGATACGCCCATGGCGATGCAGATGGTGCTCTCGGGCTTTGGGCTGAGCTTTCTGCCGAAGTCCATCCTCAGCACGCATCCGGGCGCGCCGCTGAAGTCCAAGAGCGTGCGGGGACTGCCCATCCGTTCCTATGCGGTGCTCGCGTGGAACAGCGCCGTTGTGAGCGCGCCGTGCGTACAGCGCTTCGTCGAACAGAGCATCACTTAAAAAAATTAAGCCGCCGCTGAAAAAAGAGAAAGAAAACGTGTTTACGCGCCGGAATGGCCGCGATATAATAGCGGCGCTGAACAAAAAACGGGCGGATGTGACACATCTGTCTGAGCAAAATGATGATTCATTGAAAAAATACATTAACGGAGGACATCACAATGGCAAAGCTGATCGAATGTATCCCCAATTTTAGCTGCTCCAAGGAAAAGGACGAGGCCACCTACAACGCCCTCGTCGAGACCGCCAAGAGCGTTCCCGGCTGCACCCTGTTCGACGCCCAGACCGACGGCAACCACAACCGCTGCGTCTTCACCCTCATCGGCTCTCCCGAAGCCATCGAGGAGGTCGCCTTCCGGTTGACGAAGGTCGCCACCGAGCGCATCGACATGAACAAGCATCACGGTGAGCACAAGCGCATGGGCGCGACTGACGTTATCCCCTTCGTTCCCCAGATGGACGTGACCGTCGAGGAAGCCGTTGAGATGTCCAAGCGCGTTGCCCAGCGCATCTGGGACGAGCTGAAGGTCCCCTCCTTCCTGTATGAGGACAGCGCCACCCGTCCCGAGCGCCGCAACCTCGCTACCTGCCGCAAGGGCGAGTTCGAGGGCATGCCCGAAAAGCTCCTGCAGCCCGACTGGGCTCCCGACTACGGCGAGCGCAAGATCCACCCCACCGCCGGCATCACCGCCATCGGCGCCCGTATGCCGCTGGTCGCTTTCAACTGCAACCTCGAGACCTCTGATGTTGAGATCGCCAAGAAGATCGCCAAGGTCATCCGCGGCTCTTCGGGCGGCTTCCGCAGCTGCAAGGCCATGGGCTTCATGCTCGAGGACCGCGGCATCGCGCAGGTCTCCATGAACATGGTCAACTACGAGGATACCCCGCTGTATGTCACCTATGAGATGATCAAGGCCCTCGCCGAGCGCTACGGCACCCGCGTCATCGAGAGCGAGATCGTCGGCCTGACCCCGGCCAAGGCCCTGATCGACTGCGCTGAGTTCTACCTCAAGGCCAAGGACTTCGACTGCAAGAAGCAGGTCATGGAGTATCACCTGATCGACATGGAGTAAAAAATTCAAAGAAGCGGCGTTGCCGCTCCTTTGAGAGCCCACTCAAGGCGGCTTGCCGCCTTGAGTGGAATTTTCAGCGCGCGGCATTCACCATGTCGCGCGCTGCGAAGTATCGCTGCGGACGCACAGGTCGTCCTCCGCGATGAATGAAAGCTATTTGCCGCCGGGAGGCGGCAAAGTCTGCGACGCTGATTGCGCTCTGCGCGTGCATTCGGCTGCCCCAATCGGGGCGGCAGACCGTAAAGGTGCGGCGGTGTGCGTGCAGGGCAAATAAGCGCCACGAAATGATGAAAGGATATTATCACCATGAAACTTGCTGAAATGACCGTTACCGGCTTTGCCGATACCGTTGCCTCCGATGCTCCCGCGCCGGGCGGCGGCTCCTGCGCCGCGCTCTATGGCTCCATCGGCGCCGCGCTGACCGCGATGGTCGGCGGCCTCACGCAGGGCCGCAAGAAGTATGCCGAGTATGCCGAGCACGCTGCCGAGGTCGAGAAGAAGGGCAACGAGCTCAAGGCCCGCCTGCTCGACGTCATGGACCGCGACACTGAGGCGTTCAACATCGTCTCCGATGCGTTCGGTATGCCCAAGGCGACCGACGAGGAGAAGGCTGCCCGTTCCGCCGCCATCCAGAACGGCCTGAAGGGCTGCACCAAGACCCCAATGGAGATGATGGAGCTCATCGACGAGACCCTGACGCTCGCGCAGTCCCTGCTGGGCCGCTTCAACGACACCTCCGCGAGCGACCTGGGCGTTGCGTTCCTGTCCCTCAAGGCCGGTATCCAGGGCGCGTGGCTCAACGTGCTCATCAACATCACCTCCCTCAAGGATCAGGAGTTCGCCGCTGAGTACCGCGCCAAGGGCGAGAAGCTGCTCGCGCACGCGCTGCCCCTTGCCGACGAGTGCTACGCTGAGATCGTTAAGCTTATCGAGGGCTAAAAATGATCAGAACAAATGGCTTCGGTGCGCGCGCACACCGAAGCCATTTGCATTGCAAAGGAGTTGTATTTCCATGACCATCCAGCATTTAACGCCGAAGGATTACATCACCACCAAGTGGTCCGGCGGCCTGACGACCCAGCTCGGCATCGCGCCTGAGGGCGCAGTGTACGCGGACCGCGACTTTCTGTGGAGATTGAGCTCCGCGACGGTCGAGGATGCGGAGTCCGACTTTACGGCCTTGCCCGACTATGAGAGACTCATCTCGACGCTCGAGGGCACGATCGAGCTGAACCACAACGGCGGCGAGAAGCTGACCTTAGATCCCTACGAGGTCCACCGCTTCGACGGCGGCGATGATACCCATTCCTGGGGCCGCTGCCGCGACTTCAACCTCATGCTCCGCAAGGGAAAGTGCGAGGGTAAAATGCGCGGCGAACACCTGAACGCGGGCGAGGAGAAGATGGCCCACGGCGGCGAGGGCATGATGCTCATCTACTGCGGCGCGGGCGAGGTCAACGTCATTGTCGGCGAGGAGAGCATCGCGCTCAAGGCCGACGAGGCCGCGCGCCTCGACGGTTTTGCGGGCGAGGTGAAGCTCTGCTCCAAGAGTGGGGCAAAGCTGATGCTCGCCAAGGCGAAGGAAATTTGATCGAAGTAGATGTAAAAAACCACATCCGCTGCTCTATGAAGGAGCTTCGGATGTGGCTTTCTTTTTTGGAATGGCTTTGGTGTACCTGAAGGGGCATCACATGGAGATCCAGCCAAAGGCGTTGGCGATGGAGCTGATGAGGATGATCGCCGCGAAGAACGGGCACAGGAAGCGGATCATGGCGTTGAAGACTTTTCTTCTGCGGAAGGGGGCACCGTTCAGCGTGACCTCCCCGGCGATGCGGTCGACGCCGATCACGCGGGAGACGAGGATGCAGCTTGCGATGGCCGCGATGGGCATCATCACAGAGTTGGTCAGGAAATCGAAGAAGTCCAAAAACTGCATGCCGATCACGGTGACATTTGCCAGCGGGCCATAGCCCAGGCTGGAGAGGCTTCCGAGGAGAACCATAGAGACGCCCATGATGCTCGTGGCCTTTCTGCGGCTCCAGTGCAGCTCATCCTGTAAGGTAGAGACGGCACTTTCCGTCAGCGCGATGGAGCTCGTCAGCGCGGCGAACAGCACCAGCAGGAAGAACGCAATGCCGATCACCGTGCCGAAGCCCATGGAGTCGAAGACCTTCGGGATGGTGATGAACATCAGAGAGGGACCGGCCTTCAGCGCGGCGGGGTCGCCGCCGGAGAAGGCGAACACCGCAGGAATGATCATCAGGCCCGCCATGATGGCGATGGCCGTATCGAAGATCTCGACATTGCGGGTGGAGTCCTCGATGGAGACATCCTTTTTCATGTAGGAGCCGAAGGTGATGAGGATGCCCATGGCGATAGACAGGGAATAGAACATCTGCCCCATGGCGGAAACGACTGTCATCCAGGAGAAGTTCTCAAGATTTGGCACAAGGAAATACTTGACGCCCTCCATCGCACCGGGACGGGTCACGGAATACACGGCGATGATGAGCGACAGCACGACAAGAATGGGCATCATGATCTTGGAGACGCGCTCGATGCCGTTTTCCACGCCCGCAAAGATGATGGCAAGGGTCATGGCCGTGAAGATCAAAAAGCAAAGCTCCGAGGACACGCCGTTGGAGATGAAGGAGGAAAAATAGCCGTCCTCCGCGACGAGGTGCGCCTTGCCCATCAGGTATTCCGCCAGATATTTGATGACCCAGCCGCCGATGACGGAGTAATAGGGGACGATCAAAATGGGAATGATGGCGTTGATCCAGCCACCCGCACGCAATGCGGGCTTATCGCCGAAGGACTTATAAGCACCGACCGGGCTCCTGCCGGTCATGCGGCCGATGGACGTTTCCGCAATGATCATCGTATAGCCGAAGGTCATCGCCAGAACAATGTAGATCAGAAGGAAGATCGCGCCGCCGTATTTGGCGGCCAGATAGGGAAAGCGCCAGATGTTTCCGAGGCCGACGGACGCGCCGGCGGCGGAAAGGACAAAGCCGATCTTGCCGGAAAAGGAACCTCTTTTATGCTCGCTGTGATCCATGATGATCTCCTCTCTCTTTTTACCGAGTATAACTTATAAAATCTATCACAGAATGAGCACAAAAACAATCCCGAATATCAGAAAAAAGGGCGCGCTGCAAATTTGCAGCGCGCCCTTTGAGCAAGTTGGACACTTTTAGTCTTCGAAATCGGCAGGGTCCTCGTCCTGTGGCTTGCAGCAGCGGTCGAGGGCGATAAAGATGGCGGCCACAGCAGCGATGGCGGCAAGGACGCCGATGAGAATGGATACGCACTTTTTCATAATAATTCCTCCTGTTGTGATAAAGTGTGGAATGGGTCACGGTTCAGCGGAAATGATGTCATAGACCTGCTGCAAAAATGCCTCCTGACCGCTTGTGGTGCAGCGGATGGTCTTGCCGTCGTAAGCGCGGAAAAGCGACAGCTTGCCAAAAAAGTTCCGGCAGTTGACAAGCACGCCCTTGCCGGTGCTGCCGTCAGGGAAATCGGTCGCGTCGAAGCAGAAGCCGACCTCCCAGTGGAAGTCACCGTCCTGCGTGCGGTGGGTCGTGCCGCCCTGCGGCAGAAGATTGGCGAGCGAGCGGCGAAATTTCTGCTGCGCGAAAAGCGCGGTGAGCTGCTGCCCGCGCACATCGTCCGCGGGGAATTCAAAGCGCGTGTCCTCCGCCTGCGGCGCGCGGAAATGATAGCCGAAAACGGACTGACACTGTGTGATGTCCGCTTCGCAGAGCGCTTCAAGCGGCATCGGGCGCGTGTAGATGAGCGCCGCGGCGGCGAGAATAACGAGGATGCCAATGGAGAGAAACCATTTTTTCTTCATGGTAGACCTCCTTGATGTTTTTCTGTTCTTACTCACAATGGGAAAAGCTGCTGCCTACAAGATAACACGAAAGGCCGCACTTTGCAAGTTTGCAGGCGCAGCCTTTCAAAAAAATTAAGGAGTTGCTTATCCCCGCCCGCGGCCGAAGAGACAGCAGAGGAGGAATGCCGCGAGGTCGCAGATGACGACCGTCGCGCCGACGGGGGTGGAGAGGAGATACGACCCCGTGAGGCCGAGGCAGAAGCACACGACCGAAAGCCCCGCGGCAAAGCACACGACCGAGCGGAAGCTCTTGAACACCCGCATCGCGGACAGCGCCGGGAAAATGATAAGGCTCGAGAGCAGCATCGCGCCCATCATGCGCATACCGAGCACGACGGTGAGCGCCGTTAGAACGGACAGGATCGTCTTGTACGTGCCGACGCGCACGCCCGTCGCGCGGGCAAAGGACTCGTCGAACGTGACGGAAAAGAGCTTGTGGTAGAAGAGAATGTAGAGCGCGAGCACGCAGAGCGCGAGCGTGACGCTCAGGATGACGTCCGAGCGCGACATCGCGAGGATGCTGCCGAACATATAGCTGTCGACATCCGTGGTCATGCCGGTCGTGAGCGAGGTGACGATGACGCCGATGGCAAGCGCCGAGGCGGAGAACACCGCGATCATCGCGTCTGCGCTGACGCGGCTCTTTTCCGCGACGTGCATGAGGATGAACGCCGCGATGACCACAACGGGGATGGAGAACCACAGCGGCGCGAAGCCGCACGCCACCGCGACCGACAGCGCGCCGAACGACACGTGGCTCAGCCCGTCGCCGATCATGGAGTAGCGCTTCAAAACGAGCGGCACGCCGAGCAGCGACGCGCACAGCGAGACCAAAATGCCGACAACAAACGCGCGCACGATGAAAGGATAGGCGAACATCGAAAGAAGCAGCTTCATGCTCTGTCACCTCCAAACCGTTTGCCGGCGGGCGACGATAAAAACTCGTCCACCGTGCCGTAAAAGCAGCCCGCGCGGTCGACGCAGAGGATGTGCTTGGCCTCGCGCAGGGCGTTTTCAATGTCGTGCGTGACCATGATGATGGCCATGCCCTCGCGCTCGTTCAAATAGCGCAGCGTTTTGTAAAGGTCCTGCATGCTCGCGGGGTCAAGGCCCGTGACAGGCTCGTCGAGGATGAGCAGGTCATTTGCCGCGCACAGGGCGCGCGCAAGCAGCACGCGCTGCTGCTGCCCGCCCGAGAGCTCGCGGTAACACTTGTCCTTGAGTTCCAGCACGCCGAGCTTGCCGAGGTTCATCAGCGCCGCCGACTTCTCCTCTGCCGTGTAGAAAAAGCGCGCGCGGCGGTTCGAAAAGCCCGAGAGCACGACCTCTGTGACCGTTGCGGGAAAGTCGCGCTGCGTGGGCGTTTGCTGGGGCAGATATCCGAGTCGGCCCTCGCGCTGGGCGGGGCAGTCGATCTTGCCCGCGAGAGGCGAGAGAAGGCCGAGGAGCGAGCGCAGCAGCGTCGATTTGCCGCTGCCGTTTTCGCCGACGATGCAGAGGTAGTCCCCCGCGCGGACGGTGAGGGTCAGGTGCTCCAGGAGCGGTTTGTGCTCGTAGCCGAGCGTGACGTCCTCACACGCGAGGACGATGGGCGATTCATTCATTCGTTGAGCCCCTTTCTGAGTGCTTCGTAGTTGCGCTCCATGAGCGTGAGGTAGGTCTCGCCCGCGTCAAAATCCGCGCGCGAGACGGTCTGCATCGAATACAGGGTGTCGACCGCTGCGCCGGTGCACTCACTCACCACAGCGGCGACCTTTTTCGTGCCGAAGTCGATGGTGTAGACCACGGGGATATCCTCGTCCTCCACCTTGTCGATGAGGAACTTGATCGTCGCAAGCGAGGGCTCGGTGTCGCCAGAGCAGCCGTGGAACGCTGCGCGGTAATCCAGGCCGAATTCGCGGCAGAAGTAGAGCATCGGGAAGCGGTCGGCGAAGACGAGGAGCTTGTGCGGCGCGCTTTCGCAGAGAGAGGCAAAGCGTGCGTCGAGTTCTTCGATCTGCGCGCAGTAGCCATCACAGTTCGCGCGGTAGAGATCCTCGTTTGCGGGATCGGCCTTGCAGATCGCGTCGCAGACGGCGCGGCAGAGGACGACGGCGTTTTTCGGCGACGTCCAGATGTGCTCGTCGTATTCGACCTCGTCGCTGTCGTGCTCATCTTCTTCATGATCGTGGTCATGGTCATCATGGTCATCGTGGCTGCCATGCTCATGGTCGTGGTCATGGCCGTCCGCGCCCTGCATGCCCTCGACATATTCCTCGTCGAGCGCGTCGACGTAGTCCATCATGCGGGCGATGACGGCGATATTTTCGCCTGCAGCGCCCAGCATGCTGTCGACCCAGTATTCCCCCTCGCCGCCGTTGTAGAGGAAAACATCGGATTCGGAGATCGTAACGGCATCGAGCGGCGTCGGCTCGAAGCTGTGCGCCTCGCGCCCCGGCGAGAGCAGGAGCGTGACGTCCGCGCGGTCGCCGACGATGGCGCGGGCGAAGTCATAGTAGGGGAAAAGTGTTGCGACGATCTGAAGCTTGCCGTCGTCTGTCTTTTCCGCAGGCGCGGCGCAGGCGGCGAGGGAAAATGCCAGCGCGAGCGCCAAAAAAAAGGAAGCAATGCGTTTCATGCGCCCTCCTGACACTCGCGGCACAGGCCGTAGAACATCGTCTTGCGGGGATTGATGGAAAAGCCGTGCTCATGCTCCAAATGCTCGTAGAGCGGCGCGAGCTGGTGGCAGTCGAGGTGCACGATGCGCCCGCAGCGCTCGCACTTAAAGAGGCAGCAGTCCGATGCGCAGCCGTGGGTGCAGAACTGATAGTACGCGCCCTCGTCCGTCGTGACTTTGTGGACGCTGCCCTGCCGCTCGAGCTTTTCAAGCTGCCGGTACACCGTCGCGATGCCGATGCGCTCGCCCTGCTCGCGCAGCGCGTCGACGATCGCCGCCGCGCTGACCGGGCTGTCCGCGCGGGCGGAAAGGCAGTCGAGCACTGCCTTTTGCTGTTTGGTCGTATAGGTCGCCATAGTGGCCTCCTGAATTTGGAAATGAAAATCAATTTCAAATTATAGTCAAAATCGAAAAACTGTCAAGCCTTTTTGGGAACCTTTTGTTGCCTTTCCTGCGCCAAAATGGTAGAGTAAGGACGAAAGAGCGGACTTGCGGGCGGCGACGCCCGGCAGAAAGGAGTCAAGCAGAATGAAAAAAGGACTTGCTGTGCTGTTGGCGCTCGTGCTGACGCTGAGCCTTGTGGGCTGCGGAAAGAAAAACGATACGGACGCTCCCGGCGATGACGATGCCATCCCCGAGACGCCGATCAAGCTTGAGACGCTGCACGTCGAATTTGTCAAGGGCGAGCGGGACGTGGATGACCTGCTCGCGCTCAAGGACACGCTGCCGCTGGTCGCTGCGCTCAGCGAAAGAAACGTCGAAGTCGGGAGCGCCGCCGTCACTTTCGGCACGAGCGCGGAGGCGACGGCGCAGGCGCTTGCGGACGGCAGCGTGGACGTCGCGTTTCTGCCGCTCACGGCCTGCTTTGACCATGAGGATACGATCACCCTCGCGCTGGTGCAGGACGCGGACGACGGGACCGCCATCGAGGACCGCGAAGCCATCGCCGTCACGAAGAAGAACAAGACCGTCGCGACGGATGGCTTCCTTGCAGCGCTCCGCGGCGCGGTGGAGGATATGTGCGCGTGCGACGAGGGAAGCGCAGCGCTGAACCTGTACCAGTACGGCGAAAAGCACGGCTATACGGCGGCGGACCTGAGTGATCTCCGCGAGGAGCGCGCGGCATACGAGGAAGCGCGTCTCACCGCGGCGGACTGATATCGAAATAAGAGGCTCACTACATCAAGATAAAAAGGAGAACGACAGATGGACAACTTTTTCTACCACGTGCCCACGGACATTTACTTCGGCAAGGGCCAGATCGAGCACCTCGGCGCACGCATGGCGCAGCTGAGCAAAAACGTGCTGCTCGTTTACGGCGGCGGCAGCATCAAGCGCAGCGGACTCTATGATACGGTTATTGGCCAGCTCAAGGACGCGGGTATTTCGTTTGTGGAGCTTTCGGGCGTGGAGCCGAACCCGCGCATCATGTCGGTGCGCCGCGGCGTGGAGCTCTGCCGCGAGCATGGGCTGACAGCGGTGCTGGCCGTCGGCGGCGGCAGCACGATCGACTGCGCCAAAATGGTCGCGGCGGGCGTGTGCTACGAGGGCGACACCTGGGACCTCGTGCTCGACCGCAAAAAGCTCGTGGCGGCGCTGCCCATCGCGGCGGTGCTGACGAACGCGGCCACCGGTTCGGAGATGGACGGCTTTGCCGTGATCTCCGACATGGAGAAGAACGAAAAGTGGGGCAGCGGCAACGACCACACCAAGCCCGTTTTCTCCATCCTCGACCCGACATACAGCATGTCGCTGCCCGCGTATCAGACCGCGAGCGGCGCATCGGATATCATGAGCCACACGTTTGAAAATTATTTCAACCGCACGAAGGGAGCGTACCTCCAGTCCCGTCTTGCCGAGGGTGTGCTGAAGACCTGCATCCACTATACGCCCATCGCCCTTGCAGAGCCCGACAACTACGAGGCGCGCGCGAACCTGATGTGGGCCTCGAGCCTCGCCATCAACGGCCTTTTGAGCTGCGGGGAGAGCACGTCCTGGTCGGTGCACGCCATCGAGCATGAGCTGAGCGCCTTCTACGATATCACGCACGGTGCGGGCCTTGCGCTGCTCACACCCTACTGGATGGAATACGTGCTGCACGAGGACAACGCGTGGAAGTTTGCCGAGTACGGTGTGAACGTCTGGAATATCGAGGAGCAGCGCGCACCGATGGAGATCGCCCGTGCGGCCATCGACAAAACGCGCGCGTTCTTCACCAGCATCGGGATGCCCGCGCATCTGCGCGAGCTCGATATCGATGACACACATTTCGACGTCATGGCCGAAAAGGCTGCGAACGGCGGCCTCGCAAATGGTTTTGTGCCGCTCAAGAAGGAGGACGTACTGAAGATCCTGCGCATGGCGCTGTAATGGAAAAAAGGAGGATCGACATGAACTGCCCCTACTGCACAAGAGAAATGGAGAACGGTTACCTGCGCGGCAATAACAGCTATGAGCTCCTGTGGACCGAAGAGCCGTTCAAGATGACCTCTCTCCCGATTGGAAACGATTTCTACCTCTGCAAAGCGAGCGAGGTCGTCCGTCCCATCGCCCACCTCTGCCGCGCGTGCGGCAAGATCGTCCTGGACATCAAAAAATAAGAAAGCGCCGCGGATCTCTCGACCCGCGGCGCTTTCCGCAAAAATCTATCGCACAGCATTCGCCGCACCGCGGCGAACAGGCCTGCGCACCCCGCCGCATTTGCCGCCCGCAGGCGGCAAATAATCTTAATCGTTTTTTCTGACGACACGTGCGTCAGAAAAAACACTTCTCAGCCCGCAAGTGTGGAATTTGCCCGCCAAGGCGGGCAAATTATGCGCGCAGTGGGCTGCATCCCCCAAAATAAAAGGAACCGTCCCATCGGGACGGTTCCTTTTATTTTGAGTTTGTTTTATTCGTAGATGGGGAACTTCTCGGTCAGGGCGACGACGGCGTCCTGAGCTTCCTTCTTGTTGCCCTCGAAGTCGCGGGCGACCATGCCCATGATCTTCGCGATCTGCTTCATTTCCTCTTCCTTCAGGCCGCGGGTGGTGGCAGCGGGGGTGCCGACGCGGATACCGGAGGTGACGAACGGCTTCTCGGGGTCGTTGGGGATGGAGTTCTTGTTGACGGTGATGAAGCACTCGTCCAGACGGTGCTCGATCTCCTTACCGGTGATGTTGAAATTGCGGACATCGACGAGCATCAGGTGGTTGTCAGTGCCGTTGGAGACCAGGCGGAAGCCTTCGGCCTTCAGGCCCTCAGCGAGGACCGCGGCGTTCTTGACGACCTGCTCACCGTAGGCCTTGAACTCGGGCTTGAGCGCCTCGCCGAAGCAGATGGCCTTGGCGGCGATGATGTGCTCGAGCGGGCCGCCCTGGGTGCCGGGGAACACGGCGGAGTCGATCTTCTTGGCGAGGTTGATGGTCTCCATCTCGCCGGTCTCGATGTTCTTCTTGGTGATCTCATTCTTGCAGAGGATCATGCCGCCGCGGGGACCACGCAGGGTCTTGTGGGTGGTGGTGGTGACAACGTCGGCATAGGGCACGGGGCTCATGTGCACGCCGGCGGCGACGAGGCCCGCAATGTGCGCCATATCGACCATGAGGTAAGCACCGACGGAATCAGCGATCTCACGGAACTTGGCGAAGTCGATCTTGCGGGGATAGGCGGAGGCACCGGCCAGGATCATCTTGGGCTTGCACTCCTGAGCGACGCGGTAGATCTCATCGTAGTCGAGCTGCTCGGTCTCGTCGTTGAGGGAGTAGGGGACCTGATGGAAATACTGACCGGAGATGTTGACCGGGCTGCCGTGGGACAGGTGGCCGCCGTGGGCGAGGTTCATGCCCATGTAGGTGTCGCCGGGCTGCAGCATGGCCTTGAACGCGGCCAGGTTGGCGGAAGCGCCGGAGTGGGGCTGGACGTTCGCGTGCTCAGCGCCGAAGAGCTTGCAGGCGCGCTGACGGGCGATCTCCTCGGTCTCGTCGACGCAGTAGCAGCCGCCGTAGTAACGCTTGCCGGGGTAACCCTCAGCGTACTTGTTAGTAAGGCAGGTGCCCATCGCCATCATGACGGCGGGGGAGACGATGTTTTCGGAAGCGATCAGCTCGATGTTGCGCTGCTGACGATGATATTCCTTCTCAATGGTGGCGCCGACTTCGGGGTCATACTGGGACAGGAATTCCATGGTTTCTTTGATCATGGTGCGGTATCCTCCTAAGTATTTAGATGTATCTACCGTTGGCGAGCCTGCGGAGCGCAGGTTCCACGCGGTGCTCTCTACCCCTTAGAATAGCAAAAAAGAGTTGGTGCGTCAAGAATAAGTGACCAATGCGGAAGGTGATTTTATTTAGAAAAAATGATGAATCGCCTAAAAAACGCAAAAGTGCGCAAAAAAGGCTGGAAAACGATTGACAAGAGTTGTGCAGTCTGCTATGTTGAGCGTGCAGTGGATCAAAACCGCTGCACCGGCAGAGTAGGAAGCCATGTGTTTACGCGAAGAGCGAACAGTGCCGCTGGGATGGGAAGTTGCCCACGGACGAAAAACCCATGGTTTGCAGTATGGCTTCCGCATCCGCTTGCCACTCAGATGAGAGCATTGTGAGGCCTCTCCTCCGCGTGGTTCCTGCCATCCGGAGGGAGAGGTGTTTTCTTTTTCCCGGATCAAGCCGTTCCGTACGGCGCTGCTGCCGCGGCGGAGCACATGATTTTTGAAAAGGAGGTCCTCACAATGTCCCTTCAGATCGAAGCGCTTTCCCCCATCATGTGGACGATCATCATCGCGGTCGCCCTCGTGCTCATCGCCGCGGTGGTCTTCACGTGGAAGTCCTCGGCCATGTCCACGCGCAAAATGGTCACCATCGCCATGCTGACCGCAGTTTACGTTGTGCTGAACTTTGCCGGTACGGTGCGCCTTGGCTGGATCAACATCTCTGTTGCATCCCTGCCGGTCATCGTGGGCGCGATGCTCTACGGTCCGGTCGGCGGCCTGCTCGTCGGTCTTCTCGGCGCATTCATGGGTCAGCTTCTCACCTATGGCGTGACCGCGACCACCATCCTGTGGATACTGCCGCAGGCGGCGCGCGGCCTGCTCGTCGGCGTGTATGCCAAGCACTGCGGCTACAAGTTCTCCAGCGGTCAGCTCACGCTTGCGCTGATCGGCACGGCGCTGGTCGTGACGGCGCTCAACACGGGAGCGATGTATATCGACAGCGTGATCTACAACTACTACAGCTACGCCTATGTCTTCGGCGGCCTGGTGGTGCGCGTCATCTCGGGCGCGGCGACGGCGGTGCTGATGGTGTTCGTGGCGCCTCCGGTCGTGAACCTGCTGAACCGCTCGCTCGACACGGTACGCACGGCGCAATAAAAAATATTCAAAAAAGAGGGACGCAGTTGAAAACTGCGTCCCTCTTTTTTGAGAAAGATTGCACTCCGCGGCAGCGCACGCGCCATAGGCGCGCACGTTTGCGGAGTGAGAAGAGTTTTTCTGACGCGCATGTCGTCAGAAAAACGATTTTAATTTCTTTCGCGTCTGCGGACGCGAAACTCTGCGAGGCTTATTTCCTGTCGTTTTCAATGAGCGACAATAGGGTCTGCTCGAAGCCGTATTGGTCGCGGAGGCGGCGGGACTCGGCGAGCTTTTTGGTGCCGCGGCGGGTAGTGCGATGGCAGCGGAGCATCAGATTTTTGGGAGAGTGGGCGAAGTCGATGAACTCGATGACGTCGACGTCGTAGCCCTCGTCCTCCAGAACGGCGGCGCGGATGGCGTCGGTCAGAAGCGCGGAAAAGCGCTCCTGAAAAAGACCGTGCGAGAGCAGGATATCGAAGTCGCCGCCCTTCTGGATGGTCTTGTTCACCTCGTGCTGGCAGCAGGGAACGGAGAAGATGTGCTCAACGCCGCGCGAGATGGCGTAGTGCAGGGCATAGTCGGTCGCGGTGTCGCAGGCGTGGAGGGTAACGAGCATATCGATGTGCTCATCGTAGAGCACATCGCGCGTCACGTCGGCAACGACAAAGCGCAGACCATCGTAGCCGTAGCGCGCGGCGACCTCATTGCAGTGCTCGACGACATCCTCTTTTAAGTCATAGCCGATGATCTTCGCGCGCACGCCGCGCTTGACGGCGAAATAGTAGTAGAGCACGAACGTGAGGTACGATTTGCCGCAGCCAAAGTCGAGAATCGTGATCTCGTCGCGGCCGTAGGCGCGGAACGCGTCGTCCACCAGCTCAATGAAGCGGTTGATCTGCTTATATTTGTCGTATTTCGCCTTGACGATCTTGAAGTCCGGCGTGAACACGCCGAGGTCGACGAGGGCGGGGATGTTCTCGCCCTCCTGCAAAATGTATTCCTTCTTGCGGTCGTGCGAGGCGGTCACGGCGGCGCGGGACGCGCCGGACTTGGCGGTGCATTTGTATGCGCCGTTCGCCTTGCGGACGTACTGGCGCGTTTCACTCTCGGTGCAGAGCGTGACGGAGCGAAAGAGGCCGTCGAGCTCTTGCTCAAAGGTCTCAAGCAGCGCGCCGCGCGCGACGTTGCGGTGCGCGACCTTCTGCCCCTGCTGATATTCAAGCTGAAAGAAGGCCTTGCCGCGCAGCTTTAAGGGCCGCACGGTGACGCGCGAGTGCCCGATTCGCGCGACCGGCTCGGCGAGAACGAGCTTGGTGAGCGTGCCGAGGCGCTCGGCAAGGTCGGTCAAGACAATGCTCATGCGCCGAACCTCTCTTTGAGCGCAAGGTGCGCGGCGTACAGCTCATTTTTGCTGTAGGTGTTGTTCTCATCCTTCAAGAGCAGCTTGATCGCGTCCTTGGCCGTGCAGTCACTGCGCACCATGCAGTCGACGAGCAGCGCCTCGGGCGAGGTGATGTGCTCGACCTCGCGCAGGCGGTAATCGTCGCAGACCTCGACAATGAGGACATATTCACCCTTTTCGTAGGTTTCCTTCGCGATGAGCTGATCCTTGACTTCCTGCGGCGTGCCGCGGAAGGTCATCTCGTGGAGCTTTGTCATGTCGTTGCAGAGGCACAGGCGCAGCTGCGCGTTTTCCTCGATGAAGAAGTCGATGACGCTCATGATGCGCTTGGGAGATTCGTAAAAGGCGTAGGTCGCGGTGTCGCCCTTGCGCATCATCATCAGCACGCGGCGGCGGTCGGCCGTCTCGCGCGGGAAAAAGCCATAGAAGAGGAAGCTCGAGAGGTCAAAGCCCGAGATCGATAGCGCGTTGACCGCGGCGCAGCAGCCGGGCACGCCGACGACGCGGATGCCGTTTTCGACCGCGGCGCGGATGAGCTCGTTGCCGGGGTCGGAGATGCAGGGCGTGCCCGCGTCGGTGATGACGGCGATGTCCCTGCCGGAGGCAAGCTGTTCGATGAACCACTTCGCCTTGCCGTATTCGTTGAACTTGTGGTTGGCGCTCAGGCTGTTGCCGCGGATGCCGAGCTTGTTGAGCAGCACCACGCTGCGGCGGGTATCCTCGGCGGCGATGATATCGGCGGTGGACAAGATCTCGCGTCCGCGCTCGGACATGTCGCGCGAGTTGCCGATGGGCGTTGCGACGATATAAAGGGTGCCGGTGGTCTTCTGCTCGTCCATAAGATCCTCCAAATAGCAAAAATTTCTCATTACGCTGACAGTATAGCCTATTTTCGACCGCTTGGCAAGGCGGGCGGCGGGCAGGAATTTCATTTGCTTTTTGCGCCCGTCACGGTATAATGAAAGGACACTGACGAACAAAGGAGAAATTCCATGAAACATAGATATTTACGCGCGGGCGCATTCTCCTGCGCGGCGGCGATGCTCATCGCGACGGGCGCGCAGGCGCTGAGCGTGGAGGAAGCGCGCGAGATCTTGCAGCGCAGCTACGTTGACAAGCTCCCGAATGCGGCGAAGGAGGCCGAAACGCTCGACGAGCTCTTTTCCTACACGGACGACTATACATACTACATGACGGGCGAAGAGTATGAAGCCTTCCTCTCGGAGGTGGAGGGGGAGGTGAGCTTCGTTGGCATCGGCGCGGAGATCACGTACGGCGAGACGGGTATCACGATCGTCTCGGTGCTCAAGGGCGGCGGCGCGGAGAAGGCGGGACTGCTCGCAGGTGACGTGATCGTTGCCATCGACGGAGAGGGCTGCGTGCCGGGAACGGCCGAGGCGCGCGAAAAGCTGCTCGGCGAGGCGGGCACACAGGTGCGCGTGACGGTCCTGCGCGCGGACGGCAGCAAAAAGGACATCACCGTGACGCGCGCGCTCGTCGTGCAGGCGAATACAAGCGTTAGCGCGGAGGGCGGCGTTGGCTATATCGACTGCGACAGCTTCGGCTCGCAGACGGGAACGTATTTTCAGGACGGCGTGCGCAAGAATAACGGCGCGGTGCGCGCGTGGGTCGTGGACCTGCGCGGCAACGGCGGGGGGCTTACCTCCGCAGCGGTGACGGCGCTCGGCACCTTTGCGGGCAAGGGAGAGCTTGCCTATTTTGTTGACCGCGACGGCGACGCGATCCCCGAGCGCTACGCGGGCGCGGACCTGACAGACAAGCCTGCTATCGTGCTGATGAACGCGGGCAGCGCGAGCGCGTCGGAGATATTTGCCGGCGGTATCCTCGGCACGGGATCGGGTATCGTCATCGGCGAGCGCAGCTACGGTAAGGGCGTGGCACAGATCGTCTATGACGGGACGAACTGCCCGTATCTGACGGATGACGCCGTCAAGGTGACGGCGTACCGCTTCTACTGCGCGGGCGGCAACACGACCGACCGCTTGGGCGTCATCCCGACGCTCTACGTCCCGCAGGGGACGACCTCGGCGGCTGCGGAGCTGCTTGCGGGCGCGAAGCCGGCGGACGGCAGCGCGTACCTGCATCTGGTGCTGAACGGGCTGGACTTTTATGTGGATATCGCCGCGGCGAAGCAGCAGACGCTGGCGCTGGAAGGCATCCTGCGCGCGCTCGCACCCGATACAGAGCTCTACTGGGGCGAAAACGGTGCAGAGGAGCGTGTCACGAGCGCACAGGCGCGCGAAAAGTGCGGCAAGGCGGGCATGAGCATGGACTTTTCCGACGTTTCAGGCAGCGAGTATGAAGATGCCATCAATGCGCTCGCGGCGTACCGCATCGTGTTTGGCGATAAGGGCGCGTTCCGTCCGGACGACACCATGACGCGCGCGGAGATCTGCGCGCTGCTGGCGCAGGCGCTCGACGTCTATTCGTCGGCAGACGGGTACTTTACCGATGTGCCGAAGGGCAGCTGGTATGCCCCCTCCGTGAACGCGATGGCGTCGCTGGGACTTATCTCCGGCGTGGGCGGCGGGCGCTTTGCGCCGAACGCGACGATGACGCAGGAGGAATTCATCACGGTGCTGGGCCGCCTCGTCGAATTTTTGAATCTGGACGCGCGGGCATACCTCGACGAGCACCCGCTGGCCATTTTGCAGCCGCTTGCGCAGTACAAGAACTTTTCCCCCTGGGCCATCCGCTGCGCGGACCTTTTGACGGGTTCTGTGACGGACGAAAGCGGTGAGGCGGTGACGATGTACTGCACCGATCTGGAGGGCATCGAGCCGAAGGAGCCCATCCTGCGCGAGCAGGCGGCGGCTGCGCTCTACAATGCGCTGCGCACGACGGGCACGCTCAAATACTAAATGTGGTACGTTTATATGCTCCGCTGCGCGGACGGCTCGCTCTACACCGGCGCTGCGGCGGATGTGGAAAAGCGCTTCGCCGTCCACAAGAGCGGACGCGGGGCGAAGTATACAAGGTCGCATCCGCCGCTTGCGGTCGTCTACCGCGAGGCCTGCGGCGACAAGGGCGCGGCGCTGCGGCGGGAGGCTGCCATCAAAAAGCTGCCGCGCGCGGAAAAACTGAAGCTTGCGGAGGGAACGAACGATGCGTGAAACAGAGCTCACCCGCTTTTGGGTGCAGGGCCTGCTGCCCGCGCGGAAGCAGGACGGACACAAGGGGGATTTCGGCAAGCTCTTAGTTCTCGGTGGGAGTGTTGGGTATACGGGCGCGCCGTATCTCGCGGCGAGCGCGGCGGAGCATTCGGGCTGCGGCCTCGTCTATCTCGGCGTGCCGGAGAGCATCTGGGCGATCGAGGCCGCAAAATGTGTGGGGGCGATGCCCTTTCCGCTGCCGGAGGTGGACGGGAGGCTGTGTATCGCGTCGCTCGACGCGATGCAGGATAAGGTCAATGGCTGCGACGTGATCGCGCTCGGACCCGGACTGGGGCGCGGGAAGGGGACGGAGCAGTTCGTCCACGCGCTTTTGTGGCAGGCACGGCAGCCGATGGTGCTGGACGCCGACGGGCTGAACGCCCTGCAGGGCTGCCCGGAGAGACTCGACGACCGGCGCGGATGCGTGACGGTCATCACGCCGCACGACGGCGAATTTGCCCGCCTGAGCGGGCGGACGCTTGAAGAGCTCGCGTCGCGTTCCCGCGCAGACTATGCCTGCGAATTTGCAGAAAAGTACGGCTGCTGCGTGGTGCTCAAGGGGCACCGGACGCTCATCGCCCTGCCGGACGGGACGCTGTACCGCAACACGACGGGGTGTTCGGCGCTCTCGAAGGGCGGCAGCGGCGATGTGCTGACGGGCCTTATCGCCTCGCTCCTGTGCCAGGGAGCGAACGCGCGGGACGCGGCGGCGCTCGGCGTGTGGCTCCATGGCCGCGCGGGCGAGCTGCTGGAAGAGGAGATGACGGCCTACTGCGCGAGCCCGCTCGCGCTCATCGAGCGGGGACTGCCGGGGGCATTCAAAGAGCTTTGCTGAAAAAGAGAAAGGAAACACGATCGATGGAGAAGATCAAAGGGAGATTTATCACGCCGGAGGAGGCGGTTCTGGCCGTCCGCGACGGCGACTGGGTAGATTACGGCTTCGGCGTGGGCTTTCCGGAGCTGCTGGACCGCGCGCTTGCCGCGCGCCGAGGAAGGGTGAAGGATGTGAAGGTGCGCGGCGGGCTTGTCATCCGGCCGCGCATCGAGATCGTGGAGTCAGATCCCGAGCAGGAGAGCTTCACCTACTATAGCTGGCACGTCGGCGACTATGAGCGAAAGCTGCAAACGCGCGGTCTTGTGCGTTTTTTGCCCGTGGCGCTCAGGTATCTTCCCTATCTCTACCGCGACGGGCACATCCGCTGCGACGTGGCGTTCGTGCCGGTGTCACAGCCGGATGAGAACGGGTACTGCGGGCTCGGCATCTCGAACTTCGCGTGGCGGACCATTTTTGAAAGCGCCCGCACGGTCATCTTCGAGATCAACGAGCGCTATCCGCGCCTGCAAGGTGTGGACGGCTCGCACCGCGTGCACCTTTCCGAGGCGGACTACATTGTCGAGGGCGAGCACGAGCCGCTGCCCGTGCGCTCCTACCGCGCGCCGAGCGAGACGGATATCGCCATCGCGAAGCTCGTGGTGGAGGAGATCCCCAACGGGGCGACACTGTCGCTCGGCGTGGGCGGCGTGCCGTACACGGTGGCGCGGATGCTCGCGGAATCGGACAAGAAAGACCTCGGCTGCCACACGGGGACCATCTCGGACGCGTTTCTCGAGCTCTACAGGGCGGGCAAGCTGACAGGCGCGCGTAAGGAGCTCGACACGGGGCTCGCGAGCTGGAACCTCGCGATGGGCTCGCAGGAGCTATACGATTGGCTCGACGCGGAACCGCAGCTCTTCCACCCCGGCGACCTCGACTACATCCATTCGGTCGAACGCATCGGGCAGCTCAGCAACGTCATCAGCATCAACGGCGGCGTACAACTCGACCTGATGGGGCAGGAGAATGCCGAGAGCGCAGGCATGCGCCAGCTTTCGGGCGTCGGTGGGCAGATGGACTTCCTCGAGGGTGCGTTCCGCTCGAAGGGCGGCAAGGGCTTTATCTGCATCAACTCCTCGCGCATTACGAAGGACGGCGAACGCAGATCGAACATTTTACCGACTATCCCCGGCGGCAGCACCATTTCCGCGCCGCGCACGATGATCGACTATGTGGCGACGGAGTACGGCGTGGTGAGCCTGATGGGCAAGTCCCTGCGCGAGCGCGCGGAGGCGATGGCCTCCATCGCGCACCCGGACTTCCGCGAAGAGCTGCTGCAATATGCACACGACCACTTTTGAGCACACAAAAAAGGAGACCGTTTCCAGCGGAAACGGTCTCCTTTTTTGACTTTGATGGGGAAATCACTTTCTGTCGGGCAGGCGATTGGGATCGTCCGCGTGCTTGACGACGAGGCTCGTGAGAGCGAACAGGGCGAGCGCGTTGGGGATGACCATGAGGTTGTTGAACATATCGCTCAGCTCCCAGACGAGGTCGTTGGCCATCATCGTGCCAAGGAAGATGAAGATGAGCGCGAGGATGGTGTAGACGATGACGCTCTTCTTGCCGAAGAGGTAGGCGACGTTGATCTTGCCGAAGAGATTCCAGCCGAGGATGGTGGAGAAGGCAAAGAAGAACAGGCACACCGCGACGAACATGTTGCCCGCGGTCTCACCGAAGACAACGCCAAACGCGGTCTGGGCGAGGTTGGCCTTGCCGAGCGTGGTGGACGCGGCGGCAGCACCGCATTCGTGGAGGGGACCGCCCTCAGTGTAGAGGGTGGAGATGATGACGAGCGCGTTGAGGGTCAGGACGACGAAGGTATCGATGAACACACCGATCATGGCGACAACGCCCTGATCGTGCGGGCACTTGACGTTCGCGAGCGCGTGGGCGTGGGGGGTAGAACCCATACCGGCCTCATTGGAGAACAGGCCGCGCTTTGCACCCTGAGAAATGGCGGTCTTGATGGCATAGCCGAAGCCGCCGCCGATGATGGCCTGCGGAGCGAAGGCATACTTGAAGATCATGCCGATGGTAGCGGGGACATACTTGATGCGCGCGATGAGAACGATGAGACCGCCGAGCAGGAAGATCGCGGCCATGATGGGAACGACCTTCTCGGTGACGGAGGCGAGGCGCTGCACGCCGCCGAGGAAGATGAAGCCGCAGATGGCGACGAGCACGAGACCGACGATCCAGGACGGGACACCGAAGGCAGTCTGCATCGTCGAGCCGATGGAGTTGGACTGCACCATGCAGCCGAAGAAGCCGAGCGCCAGCGTGATGGCGATGGCAAAGAAGCCGGCAAGGAACTTGCCGAAGCCGCCCTTAAAGGCGCGGGTGATGTAGTACACGGGGCCGCCCTTGATGTTGCCGTCCTTTTCGACGATGCGGGTCTCCTGGGCGAGGGTCGCTTCCGCGTAGATCGTGGCCATGCCGAGGAAGGCGATGAGCCACATCCAGAAGATGGCGCCGGGGCCGCCGGTGAGGATGGCGCCGGACGCGCCGACGATGTTGCCCGTGCCGACCTGGGCGGCGATGGCGGTGGCGAGCGCCTGGAACGAGCTCATACCGCTCTCCTGCTTGCCGCCGCGCAGTGACAGGTTGCCGAACACGCTGTTCCACCCTTCCTTGAAGCAGCGGATCTGGACGAAGCGGGTCTTGATGGAGTACCAGAGACCTACGCCGATGAGCAGGAACACCAGAATGTAGTTGCTGAGGTAGGTGTTGATATCACATACAATGGGATACAACGTGGCTTCGATCGATTCAAACATAACTCTCTCTCCTAAAAAACAAAGAAGTTGCCGATACGAAGATCAGCAACTCCGGAGAGGACATTTCATCGAGCGGGGCGTGAAAAACGGCGCGTCGACAATGCCGGTTTTCTCTGTCCCTTTGCCTGAGAGATTCGACCCTTTCGGTCTTGCACCTTCGGCACTCAATTCAATGAGTTCTCCAGAGTTTCCTCGGCTTCCGGTTTGCGAGATCCCGAAAGCGTCATCGGTAGATATTCGTTTGTTTCAGCAATAAAAGCGTAACACGGCGGGGGAAAGAAGTCAAGCTGTACGACACGTCCAAAAGCGCCAAAGATCTTATGCAAAGATCATGCAAATTGATGATGAACTTTCGTTCCAAAGGCTTGCTTTAGCCGCCCTTGTAGGACAGCAATCTGCCGTTCCATATCTTCTGTATCAACTGCTGTTCCGATTTTCGCCTGAATCGCTTCTACAAACCGTGGATTGTTGACCATAGCGGAGATAACCTTCGCCACAAATTTGTTGATTTCCGTCTGCTCGATATTCAGACGGAAACTGCACTCATGCCCGGTAGGTGTTACCGTATTTTTGCAGTAGTAATAATACCGTGTTTTCTTGTCCTTGCTGTGCGCCTTGGCGATATTGCCGTACATACTCTTTCCGCAGCATGGGCATTTCAAGATACCGGACAGGATGTGTGCGTGGTCTGGATTGTTGACCTTTTCCCGCTTAAAGGAATTGATCT